>NZ_CP044205.1:0-358125 GCF_009498235.1 Candidatus Methylospira mobilis
ATAACCGGATTGGTCAGCCGGTCGATTTCACCTGCGATCAGACCGGCAACGTCTCCCCGTGCCGCCAGTTTTTTCAAACCCTCAAGCGGCGCGATATGCCAGCGTATGACCAATACATCAAACTGCCCTGAGACATGCCCGTAAACTTCATCCGGCGTACTTTGCTGACCGTTGACCGTCGACCATTCGCCAGGAAAGTTGCTGCCCAGGTACAGGGGGCCGGGACGCGTTGCCCGAAAGCTGTTGCTTGCGCGGGTGCCGCGGAAAATTTCGCCGTCGGTTCCGACCCGAAACCAGACCTGGAAATCCGCCCCGAAGTATATATCGGTGCCGTTAAGCAGCGTTTGCCCTATCGAAAAAGTCGTAACATTTTCACCTTCGCCCAGATCGATGCCGCTATCTTGCCACGGTTTACGGTTCGAGGGCATTTCGAGGAAGGCGTAATCTATGAGATCGCTTTTTGAAAGCTGGCCCAGCAGTACTTCGAAGCGCGATTGAAATTCCGAGCGGGTTGGTTGTGTAGGTGCATGGCTCATAATGTCCTCCGGGTAAGCCTGATTGATGCCGTCAGGCGCTAAAGTCTTGATATGCCGATACAGGACCGGTAGTCTTCGGGCGTGAACCATTGTATTCTCTGCTGGTGGTAGGGACTTGCATAAACTGGCTATGTGTAAATTTTTTCCAGTACATTCGCAGCTTTATATGGGACGGGGGCGAGCGCTTTATTGCGGGCCGCTTCAGCATCTGGAAGCGCATGTGTATGGCGCAACCGTACTGCATGTCGGTATTTATCAACCGTTCCGGATCAGGTTGGACGATGGCGCTTGGCGTAGCTGCCGGTGCGCCTTAGTGCCTCCGGGAATCAGGCATGCGCTGGATATGGCCGGCGGCGTGCATGGCAAACTGTTCGTCGAAAGAGACGGCCCCGATGCGCCGGCTTTCCGCGAGCGTTTTCCGTATACGGCGACTGCGGTCAGTTTTTTCGAAGATGTGGAAGCAATAGCGTGTTTTCACCGTATACACGAGGAAGACCCCGGGCATGCGATCGTCGAACAATATGTGGATAAACTACTGAATTCAAGGACGCAGATAATATCGGAGTTCGACCCGCGCATACAGAGGGTAATCGAATTGATCTGCGGCGAACCGGACCGTAATTTTTCGCAAATCGAATTGGCGGCCTTGATCAACCTGTCACCTTCGCGTTTTCTGCATTTGTTCCGCCAGCACACAGGTGTTTCCTACCGGCGATTCAGATCCTGGAAACGCATGATGACTGCATTCGAGTTGCTTCATACCGGCGACAATATGACTCGGGCGGCGCTGGATGCGGGTTTTGCCGACGCGACGCATTTCAGTCACAGTTTTCGCGAAACTTTCGGCGTAAATCCCGCCCCGGTATTCAGGCGCATCGACCGCTTTGAAGTGGACAAGGATTAGAGATTTTTAATGGTAAATTCAGGGTGGACTCCTGAAAAAATCATATGTGCCCGGTGGCTGAATACTAACGGGATTATTATCCCAAAATCACCCGGCGCATCAGCATGCGCAGTAGTTTTATCCGCCAATGATTGCCTGCCATATGAACTCGCGTCTATTGCTGTCACAATGGAGCCCTTGCAAGTTTAAAGAATTAGGCCGTTTCCGATGAGCATACAGTCTGCTGTCCCCCTGCCCGCCCGAAAATCGCTACGGACTCAACTTTGGGCTTCGATAGCATTGATTGTTGCACTGTTGACGGCTTCTTTCGTTTTCTTGTTTTATGAGCTGGATATACGTAAACATGACTACCTCATCCTGAATCTGGCCGGCCAGTTGCGTGTGGCAACCCGCTCTCTGCTCGAGGATTCGCGCCGCGCCAGTCTTCATAAGGATTCGAGCGGCGATCTGCGCGCCTATGGAGACTCGGTTCGCAACCAGGCCGTGCTGATAGACCGGATCGTGCATTCTTTCCGGGATCGTAAGCTGGACCCTGAGCTGCTGGGCAAGACCGAGCCGATTTACTGTACCTGGGATGCGCAGTCCCGTTCGCAAATGGATGTGACCGCCGATGACTGGGAGAGCTATCGCGGCGAACTGGCTCCCGCACTGGAAAAAGAGCCGTCGCCGTCGGCTCTGGCTTTGACGGCGCAAAGAGTTTCCGATAAGGGCGATCTGATGGCTGTTTCCGCCGATCACCTTGCCCTGGCCTTTCAATCGATGATGGAAGCCAAGCTGAATCTCATTCGCCTGTTCCAATCCATTTCAGGTGTCGGGGTTATTCTCTTGCTGCTGGGGATAGGCATTGCCGCACAGCGCCGGGTACTGCGTCCGCTGGAGCAGGCCGTTGCCGGATTCGCGCGCGTCGCGCGCGGCGATATGGGACACCAGGTTCCGGTACTGGCGGATAATGAAATCGGCCGTTTGTCCATTGCGTTCAATACGCTATCCGAACGTTTGAATCTGCTGTTTCGTCTGACCGACCGTATTAATCAGGGCAACACGCTGGACCATACTCTGGGCTTCGTACTGGAGGCATTCCGCGAGTTCTTTCCGGTTGATTGGGTCGGCGTGTTTTTTGCCATACCTGAGCGGGACGACGTGGTGTTGGAGCGAATGACGGGGTTGAATATACCCGGATTACGGGAAGGCGATACCTTCAACCAAACGGATAAGGTGTTTTCGGAAGCTGTCCGGAATAGTAAACCCAATCTGATTGCGGATATCGGCAAACTTGCTGCCGATACGGAAATAACCGGCCCAGGTTCACGGCTGTTTCAGGCGGGTATAAGTTCGATGGCCGTGGTGCCGTTGCTGGAGGCCGACAAAATAAAGGGCCTGATGGTGTTCGCCGCACGCGAGCAACAGGCCTATACCAGTGAGGACATGGACTTCCTGGGCAATATCACCGCCCAGGTCGGACACGTACTGGATAAGACGGTGATCGTCGAAGGTCTGGTCGTGGCGGCGCTGCAGGGGTTGGCGAAGCTGGCGGAAAGCCGCGACCCGGAAACGGGCGATCATCTGGTGCGCATGTCGCTTTATTCTGCTATCGTGGCCGAAACATTGGGACACGACAGCCGTTATCAAAAAACTATCGATGCCGCCTATGTGCGCAATCTGCAGCAATTTGCGCCTATGCACGATATCGGCAAGGTCGGCATAGCCGACAGCATACTGCTGAAACCGGGGCGGCTCGATCCGGAAGAGCGGGCCGAGATGGAGCGTCATCCGGTTATCGGCGGGCTGGCATTGCGGCGCTGCGAAGCGCAGATGAATGTGCTGGGCCACAGTATTTTTGCCATCGGCATAGAAATCGCGGAGTGCCATCACGAAAAGTTCGACGGCAGCGGTTATCCCGCCGGTCTGGCCGGCGACGCGATTCCGCTTTCCGCGCGCATAGTCGCGGTAGCGGATGTGTTCGATGCGTTGACATCGAAACGTCCTTACAAGGACGCCTGGTCCGTGGAACGCGCGCTGGCGACCATCGTCGCCGATGCCGGAACGCACTTCGATCCTGATGTCGTTGCGGCAATGCAGCGCGCGTTACCCAAGATTATGGACGTTTATGAACGTTTGAAGCATGTTTGATGGGCGGGGCGGGGCTTGCCGGAGCACAGGAAATCGTGGACGCCTTCAACGGCAACACACCATGATGATGTGGCTAGATTAAAGCGGACGCACATACAGCGCCCGAACTGTCCGACTCCGAATCATACGCACTGTGTTTCCGTAGAACGCGGCCATATACCAGAGGACTCTGCAGCCCGGCGCATCGGTCTGGAAATTGCTACCGTTGCGCTGACTGCAAAGCTTGTGCGTTTGGGCTTTATTACGGTTGTTTTTCCTGCGCGCATATATCGATAATGTTGCCGATACTTCCCGCCAAATTTATCGGCTGCGGTAAACCGCCGGCAGCTTGATTTTTACAAGTAGCCAGATCCACATGGAGCGATGGACGGCATCCGTCCGGCGACACCGCAGCACACCCCTCTTTCTCGAATAGACTTGGCGCTGTATCTCCGAATATATCGCCCTTGTTGAGGTCGCAAAACGTATCCTGATTGTAATCATTCTCGATAGGCGAAAGGTTTGCTGTAAAATCGTTAAGAAGTGTTTTGTAAGCGAAAAAACGCGTTTGCGACCCTGCCAGATGATTTTCGCCTGCCGTTGTAGGTGTTGCCGATCCATTTCCGCAGTTAAACGCCCCGTTTACAATACTCACTGTCGCTTTAAATGGGTCTGTTACCGCTCCTTTCGAGTTGAGCGTAATACCGGCTGCTGCCTTTTGCGGCCGATATGCCCCTATCAGTACGTCATGTATGGATGGTTTGGGCGGCGCTGCCGTCATCGCAAATTGAATGCCTGAGCTCAACAGAAAATAGCCAAACTGCGCTACCTGATCCGGATCTATAAAAAACGTTTTATAATTCCCGGTAAAAGCTGAAGAAGCGGTCATGTAGTTGTAGAAGTGCGTGGTCTGCTTGATGCCGCGCCCATAAAAGCAAACATTAGCTTTTGCGCCCGAGTCTATTGCCTCTTTCGTCCTGACACTATATTGTAGAGGACATGATTGAGCATATAAAGTTGACTCGCGAGTAAAAATAAGTATACTGCTTAGTCTTTCTTTCACTCTTGTCGGTATATCTGTGGACATATGCGCGCCGGTTTCCTGCGCAGCATGCGCTAGTAACGAAGCCAGTTCGCGCTTGCATGCCTCATTCTCGTCAAGTCCGTAGGCTTCGCTCTTTTCTCCGCAAAAATAGGGGTAACGCGCAACGACGGTAAGAAATGTTTTCCAGTCGGGCGGAGTGTAGGGTTTGGGGCCGGAACCATCTGCAGTCCCTGCCTTGCCGGGGGGGACGTATTTATTCCAACCCTGCTCCGTAAGGATCTTCATAACCCGGTTGACGTTATCGGGATTGTACATGCTGTTATTATCAGTGAAATCAAGCTGTGGCGGCCTGCAGGGCAGCGGAGTCCCCTTCTTGACTGCATTTTTGGTTATATCATCAGCTACAATATCCGGGTATTTTTGTTTGTAGGCTGCAAGTTGCTGATCTACATAGGCGTTAATCCAGGGGATGTAGTTTTGCTTGCCCATGCCTATGAATTGATTATTCCAAGTATCCCAGTTTGTATTGTCCGATTGGTTACATACCTTAAGATCGGCAACCGCCTTCGGCAGAAACACCTCGTTAATCATCTTGCCATCCGCGTCCGTCAGTTCACGCGGAAGCAACGCGTTGATCTGTTCTTCTGTTTTCCAGCCCGAAGTAAGGTTGCCGCTACTGTCGAGCGGCAGAGTATCTGTTTCCCATTGAAAAAAATAGCGCTTATTTTGGTAGCAAATGAATCTTTGCGGATCTTCCTTGGTAAGCTTATTTCTTGTTTGATTAAAATAATTCGAAAGATCAGTCATATTTGTGATCACGGGCGATCCTTTGCATGCATCCGTAGCGTTGCCCTCTGCAAATCCTGGCGCGGCATTCGAGCAGGCGATGGCAAACACAGCAGCGGCTGCAGAGCGTTTTAATAGTGTTTGTCGTGTTCGGTTTTTCATGGTCACTCCTTTATCGTCAGGTTTATGATCGAGTCCGGCTTCATCCGGACATGCTTCAAAATCGGTAATGGATGTCTCGATACCTCAAAAAAACAAGTTGATTTAACAACTGAAAGTGACGCGTAACGACAAAAATAATGTGTTATGCGTTGTGTTGGAAGCATGGTGCGACAGCTCGGCGCACTGTACATCTACCATGCCTACATGCAAAAGGCAGAAGCCGCGCCAGTCATGTTGACGCCGGAAATGCTGTTTACGCTGCCGGAGAAAGTGCGTGCCGGCGTGAAATTGTCGAGTTATCGGGATAATTGTTACCAAGGCAGCTCCACTCCTTTGAAGTTAAGGAAACGTCCTGTATCCGCAAACGTAAAATCGCGGATTACCCGTATCATGCCGTCGACGCTTTCGGTCACATAGGTAGGCGCCTGATCGCCGCCCATATCGGTTTTTACCCAGCCGGGATGGAGTATCAGCACGCCGACGCCTTGCGGTTTCAGATCGATAGACAGGGTTTTCATTGCCGCATTGAGAGCGGCCTTGCTGGAGCGGTACATCAGCGAGCCGCCGCCGCGGTTATCGCTCATGCTGCCCATCAAACTGGTAATAGGGACGATCAGTCGCAGCTTGCCGCGCAGTAGGTTGGGGAAAAACGCTTCTGCCAGTTTGACCGGCGCCTGCGCGTTGATCAGCAGGGTTTGCGTCCATTGCGCGTAATCCAGCGAACCGAAGCCGGTATGCGGCTTGTCGCCGTAGATCCCGGCATTGGCCAGTAATACGTCTATCGGCTGATCGGCCAGTTGCGACGCCAGCTCGTCTATCTGCTGAAAATCGCCTACATCCATGGCGTGGACTTGAACTTTGCCGCTATGGCGGGCGGCGAGCGTATTCAGCGCATCGGCCGCATCGTGGTTGCGGCAGCAGGCCAGCACGTTCCAGCCAGATTCGGCATACTGCCGGCAAAATTCCAGACCCAAGCCCCTGTTGGCGCCGGTTATCAAAATCGTGTTCATGAGCTTCTCCTGTCAATTGAGCGATTGCAATAACTCTCGTACCATGCCATCAGCACGTCCACCGGCATCGGGCGCGCGATGCCGTAGCCCTGGCCATGCGTGCAGCCGATTTCGGCCAAGACCGGTATCAGTTCGGGCATTTCTATGCCTTCGGCCACGGTTTTGCGTCCGAAGGTTTTAGCCAGCGCGACGATGCCTTCGACGATGGCGCGATCGCCGTCGTCGCCCAGCATGCCGCGCACGAACGATTGATCTATCTTGAGCACTTCGACCGATAATTTGCGCAGGTAAGCCAGGGAGGAATAACCGGTGCCGAAATCGTCAAGCGCGAAACTGATCCCGAGCTTGCGGCAATTTTCCATGGCTTCGGAGGACTGCACGAAATCTTCGAGCGCGGCGGTTTCCAGAATTTCAATTTGCAGCCGTTTATGCGGTAATTCCGGATACTGCGCCAATTTTTGCGCCAGCCTTTGTACAAACCACGGAGATTGCAGGTGGCGTGTGGAAATGTTGATGCTTGCTTCGAAGTCGATGCCGCTCCCGCTCCAGGCCGAAAGCTGGGCCAGTGCGCTATCGGTAACCCATTCTCCGAGCAGAATTTCCAGATCCGAGTTTTCTATGATGGGCAAAAATTCACCCGGAGACAACAGTCCGCGCTCGGGGTGACGCCAGCGGATCAGCGCTTCGGCGCCTATGACCCGGCACGTATCCAGTGCTATCTTGGGCTGATAGAATAACTCGAACTCGCCGTTTTCCAGACCTTCCACGAAGCGTTTCCTGGTACTTTGCAGGGAGTTCATACGCTGATCGTGTTCCGTATCGTACAGGTGATAGCGGTTTTTGCCGTTCTGTTTGGCGGCGTACATGGCTTGATTGGCATGGCGCAGCAGGGTATCGCCATCGGCATTGTTATGCGGGTAGAAAGTCACGCCTATACTGGCGGAAAGCGTAAGTTCATATGCTTCATGGTTGACCGACGTGCCGACGATATCCAGTATGCGTTCCAGCGCCGGAAAGTAATCGCGTTCTAACTGCTGATCGTTGAGCAGCGCTACGAATTCATCGCCGCCCAGACGTGCGAGAGTGTCTCCCGAACACAAGACGTACTGCAGCCGCTGCGTGATGCTCATTAACAATTGATCGCCGACCTCATGGCCGTACTTGTCGTTGATCTGCTTGAATCCGTCGAGATCCATGTAGCAGACGGCCAGTATTCCGCTGTTGCGCCGGGTTCGTAAAATGGCTTGCTGCAAACGGTCGGTCAGCAGGCGCCTGTTGGGCAGGCCGGTCAGTGCGTCATAATTGGCTGCGCGGTTTAACTCGGCTTCGTGCTCCTTGAGCAGGCTGATATCCGAAAATATCGCCACGTAACGCTGTATCTTGCCGCTGTCGTCGCAAATAGTGGCGATCGACAGCAATTCCGCATAGATTTCTCCTGATTTACGCCGGTTCCATATTTCTCCTCGCCATAACCCGTAGCGTTGCAGCGACTGCCACATCCCGTTATAGAAAGTTTCGCTCTGACGTCCGGAACTCAGCATTTTCGGGTTCTTTCCCAGCACTTCTTCGCTGCTGTAGCCGGTGATTTGCGTGAAGGCCCGGTTGACGGCGACGATTTTGTTGTCGGAATCGGCTATCAGTACCGCTTCCTGGCAATTATCGAATACGCTGGCCGCCAATCGTTGATTTTCCGCGGCTTGTTTTAGCGCGGAAATATCGCGCGCAATGCACAGGATGCCGATTATCGCGCCTTGCTGGTCTCGCATAGGCGTTTTGATGGTTTCGAACAACCCGCGATAGCCGTCCTCGGCGAAGTCCAGCCAGGTTTCATTAACGCAGGGCGCGCCGCTGGTCATGGCTTTGATAGCGTGTTTCCGGAAAACGTCCGCCAGTTCCCGTTCCAGTAAGTCGTGGTCGGTTTTGCCGACGATTTCCGCTTCCCTTGCGCCGATCATGCGTTCGAACGGCGGATTACAGGCAAGGAAAATACCGTCAGGGCTTTTCAGCCAGACCAGATCGGGAATGGTGTTGATCAGGGTGCGCAGGAAAGCGTTGCTTTCCAGCTTTTCGTCGACCAGACCCAGCATCTCAAGCTGCTGCATAACGAAGACCGCTGGTTTCATCCTATGAGGTTTCCGGCTGTTGTTGTTTTCGCGCATATCCGGAGTCGAACGGCTATTTCGCACCAAACTCTACCAGATTGTGGACAATAGCCGGCAGTTTCGGCAAAATACCGGCATGATCGTGATGTTGCGTTCTTTTCGACAGCGGGGCTGATTCTGGAATGGCGAAAATACTGGTGCTCAACGGCCCTAATCTTAATCTGCTTGGCGCGCGTGAACCCGACATTTACGGCGCTCAAACCCTGCAGGATATTGAAACCGGACTCGGGAGCAAGGCGGTTGAGCTGGGTCATGATGCCGGGTTTCTACAAAGCAATGCTGAACATGCATTGATAGACCGAATACATCAGGGGTGGCGCGAGGCAACCGATTTTATCCTGATCAATCCGGGTGCTTACACTCATACCAGCATAGCGTTGCGCGATGCATTTCTGGCGACGAAAATTCCATTCATCGAAGTGCATTTGTCCAATATCCATGCGCGTGAAGCATTCCGCAGGCATTCGTATTTGTCTGATATCGCGAAGGGAGTGATCTGTGGATTCGGCGCTTTGGGGTATGAACTCGCACTGCTCGCGGCGCATGATGAACTAAAAAAAAGAGGATGACAATGGATATTAGAAAAATAAAAAAATTGATTGATTTGATTGAGGAGTCCGATATTTGTGAAATTGAAATCCGGGAAGGCGAGGAATCGGTCAGGTTGAGCCGCCATTCCAGCACGCAGCCCGTGATGTTCGCCGCACAGGCTGCGCCGGCGGCTGCTCCCCTGGCGGTCCAGCAAGCTGCGGCCGCATCGGCTGCAAGCCCGGCTGCGGCGGCTGAACCGGCGGGGCATGTCGTACGTTCGCCGATGGTCGGCTCGTTTTACCGTTCGTCCACGCCCGGAGCCAAACCGTTTGCAGAAGTCGGTCAGCGCGTTAACGAAGGCGATACGCTTTGCATCATTGAAGCGATGAAGATTTTGAATCAGATCGAAGCCGACAAGTCGGGCGTAGTCGTGAAAATCCTGGTTGAAAATGCGCAGCCTGTGGAATACAACCAGCCGTTGTTCATTATCGAATAACTGCGCAGGGGTGAAAACTGTTTGCCCCTGCATAACCGAACCGAATTGGCGAAAAACTTTTCGCCCCTATGCCCCTACACCGAATTCAGGTTAAAAAAATGCTCGGTAAAATTGTAATTGCCAACCGGGGGGAAATCGCCCTCCGTATTCTGAGAGCCTGCCGCGAGCTGGGCATCAAGGCCGTGGCGGTTCATTCGGAGGCGGACCGTGATCTCAAGCATGTCCGGCTTGCCGACGAATCCGTTTGCATCGGGCCGGCGGCGTCCAGAGACAGTTATCTCAACGTTCCCGCCATTATCAGCGCAGCCGAAGTGACCGATGCCGTCGCAATCCATCCGGGTTACGGGTTTTTGTCGGAAAATGCCGATTTTGCAGAAAAAGTGATGCAAAGCGGCTTTATCTTCATCGGCCCGCGCCCGGAAACCATCCGGCTGATGGGCGACAAGGTGTCGGCGATCGAGGCCATGAAGAAAGTAGGCATACCCTGTCTGCCCGGCTCGGACGGACCCTTGGGCGACGATCATGACGAAGTGCTGCAGATCGCGCGCCGTATCGGTTTTCCCATTATCATCAAGGCCTCCGGCGGCGGCGGCGGCCGCGGCATGCGCGTAGTGCACAGCGAGGCGGCGCTGCACAGCTCGATCAACCTGACCAAAGGCGAAGCGGCGGCCGCATTCGGCAACGATACCGTGTACATGGAAAAATTTCTGGAAAACCCGCGCCATATCGAATTTCAGGTAATTGCCGATACCCATGGCAACTGTATCCACCTGGGAGAACGGGATTGTTCGACGCAGCGCCGCCACCAGAAGGTGATAGAAGAAGCGCCCGCGCCGGGGGTTACCGAAGAGCAGCGCCGCGAAATGGGACAGCGTTGCGTGGATGCCTGCAAGCAGCTGGGTTATCTTGGCGCCGGCACCTTCGAGTTTCTCTACCAGGAGGGCGAGTTCTATTTCATCGAGATGAATACCCGCGTTCAGGTGGAGCATCCGGTAACCGAGATGATTACCGGATTCGATATTGTAAAGGAACAGCTGCGCATCGCCGCGGGCGAGACGCTTTCGCTCAGGCAGGAAGACGTCACGTTTACCGGACACGCCATCGAATGCCGGCTGAATGCGGAAGACCCGGTCAACTTCATGCCGTCCCCCGGACTCATAGAACAGTTTCATATGCCTGGCGGCCCGGGTATACGCGTGGAAACTCACATCTACAACGGCTACCGGGTGCCGCCTTACTACGACTCCATGATCGGCAAGCTCATAGCGCATGGCGAGACGCGCGCCGGCGCCATAGCGCGCATGCGCACCGCGTTGAGCGAAATGGTTATCGACGGCATCAAATGCAACATTCCGCTGCTGGTGCAAATCATAGACGATAAGGCGTTTCAGAGCGGCGGTCAGAACATTCACTACCTGGAACAAAAGCTGGGGATGAAGCATTGACCTGGAGGCAGTTATCGGTTGCCGCGCCGGAGGCGTTGACCGAGCCGCTCTCGGAAGCCTGCTCGGACATGGGGGCCTTGTCGGTCAGCCTCGAAGACGAAGGCGATCAACCGCTGTTCGAGCCGCGCCCCGGTGAAACCCCGACATGGAACAACACGCGCGTGACTGCGTTGTTCGAGGCCGATGCGGATACGGATCTGATACGCAGCGCGTTGCAGACGCGTTTCGGAGAAGAGCGGCTGCAAGGCTGGCGCATCGAAACGATAGCAGACCAGCCCTGGGAACGCGCCTGGCTCGAGCATTTCAAACCCATGCGTTTCGGACAGCGTTTGTGGATAGTGCCTACCGGTTTCGATGCGCCTGAAGACACATCCGCAGTCTGCGTCAATCTCGATCCCGGTCTGGCGTTTGGAACCGGGAGCCATCCTACGACCGCTCTCTGTCTTGAATGGATAGACGCAAACGATCTTCGCGGCCTGCGGGTGATGGATTACGGCTGCGGCTCGGGCATCCTCGCGGTTGCGGCGCTGTTGAAGGGTGCTGAGCGGGTCTGCGCGGTCGACATCGACGCGCAGGCGCTGACGGCTACCCAGGCCAATGCCGGGAAAAACAATGTGGCGGCGCGTATCGAATGCCGGTTTCCGGAGTCGGTTTCCGAGGGTTATCAGGCCGATATCGTGTTCGCCAATATCCTGGCCAACCCGTTGATCGAATTGGCCTGCGTACTGTCAGACGGAGTTGTGGACAACGGACGGATCGTTTTGTCCGGTATCCTTAAAGAGCAGGCCGACAGTGTCGCACAGGCCTATACGCCCTTTTTTGAAATGTCCGCTCCGGTTTTCAGTAACGAGTGGGTGCGTCTGAGCGGACGGCGCCGTAGCCTGATCGTCAGATAGCATGCGTACGCGTTGCCCGGAGTGCGAAAGTATTTTGCCGGTTGGCACTGTCCAGTTGCGCTTGCGGCGCGGAGATATTCGTTGCAGTCATTGCGGTAGTTTTTTTAATGCGCTTGATGAACTGCTGGACGACAGGGAAACGGACAGGCTGATTTTAGACGATGACTCGCCATATAAAAATCGTTCCAGAACCTACCGCTTGATTCCCGACGACGAGCCGGATGAAGCGCGCGCCGCTGATCCGGCTCCCGATGTTGATGTCGGGGAGCCGCAACCTGAGCGGGATTTTGCCGGACGCCTGATCTGGGGGCTCGCCTCGCTGGCGCTGTTTTTGATTCTTGCGGCGCAGGCGGGTTATTTCGAAACGGATCGCGTGCTTAAGGATCAAGGCTTGCGCCCCTGGTTCGAAGTGGCGGCGTCAATATTTCGTCAGGAACTGCCGCCGTATGCCGATGCGCGCTTGATCAAGGTCAACGGCCGCTCATTGCATCCGGACCGTAGCGGCGCAACAGTCAGTTACGACTTCAGTCTTTCGCTTACCAACACCGCCCGAATTCCTCAGGCGTTTCCATCGATAAAACTGGTTTTAACCGAACTCAACGGTAATCCGATTGCGAGCCGGGTGTTTGCACCACAGGATTATCTGGGCGGCAATCGCTTCGCTGCGGAAATGATGCCGGTCGGCAAGGCTCAGGAAATTCACTTGATACTGGCGAAGCCGTCGCGGGAAATCGGCGGGTTTGCGTTTGAGCTGTTGTGACGGAAGTCTTGTTTTTTGCTTTGAGCAAGAGCAATAACAAGCCGGCCGGATCATCAGAAAATAGCGGCCGGTAAGTAATACCCTTTCTGCCCCTTCTCTTCCGGCCAAACCCCCGTGCCGGAGCCTCATGCGCCTGGTTAAAAATAGGCTGACCTTTTTTGCGCCCGTTAATCCGTTTAAGCCATTTTCTCAATGTATACGGCGTTCGCCATTTCCGGCTCCTGCGTCGCTTGAAACGATGATGGCAATATAATGATAAATAATTGATTATTAAATGGGTAGAAGGATAACCGGGCTGGCTCCGCAAAAAAAACCAACCTCAAGCTCCGTATTTTTATGCTTTTTCCGGTAAACCCGTTCATGGTGGACTTTACAGTTTTGGTTTACATGTATAAGATAATATCTTTACTATATATTTAAATGATTGCCGTATGACCGATGAAAGCCTCTCCACGCAGGCGTCACGCTCTTATCAAAGCCCATTGCGCGAAGCCCAATCGGCCATGACGCGTGAACGAATCCTGATGGCTGCCAAGGATTACCTGGAAAAAAATGATATCGAGAGCCTGACCTTGCGCCGTATAGCCGAGCTTTCCGGCGTTTCGCCGCCTACGGTGTATGCCCACTTTCCTACCATGGACGATCTGATCGGCGCATTTTTCCAGTGGCTGAAACCGCGGATGGGATTGAATCAGCCTTTGCCGCCGTTGAGCGAACTGCCGACGATGCCCGACCGCCTGTTTCCGCGTTACGATGAATTCGGATCGCTGTTGCGGAATCTGATGAACAAGCCGTCGTGGGATCGTCAGCGCCTGGCCGATCGCGACCAGCGTCACGGCGGCTGGATCGAGTCAATCGGCGCCGAACTGCCGGACCTCACGCCCGAACAGCGGCGTCGTGGCATTCTTGTCGCAGCGGCGTTCTGGACCCCGACCCTCTGGCGCTGGCTGATGGACACTTGCGGTTTTACGCAGGAAGAAGCGCGCACCGTTGCCGGCTGGGCGATTCGTACCCTGATCGATGCATTGAAAAACGATCCGTCCGGGCTGGACGGAACGACGATGCCGACGACACAACCGGCCGAGGAAATTTAGCCATGATTCACCATTTCTCGATTCCCGCGCGCGACCCTGCGGCTGTCGCCGCCGTTCTGGCTGAAATGATCGGCGGGCGCGCCTTCCGTTTCCCCGGCCCGCTCCCCGGCGCCGCGATGGCCGTCAGCGGCGATCCGCACGGCACGATGATCGAGGTTTATCCCGACTCGGTGGCGATGGCGCGCGGCGAGGGCGATGAGCCGGTCAGCTATATCCCGGTGCCGACGGATGATCGCTGCATGCCGTTTCATGCCCTGCTGTCGGTACCATTGGACTGCGCGGCGATCGAGGCGGTAGGCAATCGGGCAGGTTGGCGAACCAGGTTGTTTGGCCGCGCGGCTCCCGGTCTGCCGCCCGTCTTTCACGTCATCGAAGTGTGGGTCGAAAACCGTATCCTGCTGGAGGTCGTACCCGCCGATTTGATCGGGGTCTACGAAACCTATATGCAGTTTGAACGCATGGATGCGCTTCACCTTTCTCTGTAATCATTCTCTTCATTCAGGAGCTACTTATGACTACGAATACCGCTATTCTTGTCGCAGGCGCCGGTCCGACCGGCCTGTCGCTGGCCATCACCCTGCGCCGCTATGGCGTCCCGGTACGCATTGTCGATCATGCAGCCGAACCGGCCGGCGTTTCCAAGGCGCTGGCGGTTTGGAGCGCCAGCATGGAAGCGCTGCACGGCATGGGGGTAATGGACGCCCTTCTGGAAGAAGGAACGAGCCTGCACTCGCTACGCATCGGAGATGGCGATCGCGAACTCGCTGCTATGGCCATTGGCGAAGGAATCGATAGCCCCTATCCGTTTCCGCTGCTGTTGTCGCAGGCCCGCACCGAACGGATCCTTACCGCACGGCTGTCGGCACTGGGCGTGGAGGTAGAGCGTGGCGTCGAGTTGACAGGACTGTCCCAGGATCGGGACGGCGTCAGCGCCGAACTGAAACACGCGGACGGCCGGACGGAAACGCTACAGACTCCTTACCTGGTCGGTTGCGACGGCGCCCGCAGCGCAGTGCGCCACGCTCTCGGTATTGAATATAAAGGCTATACCGAACCGCAGACCTACCTGCTGGGCGACGTATTGATCGAGGGCGGCGACCTTGACCACCGGAGCATCTATGTCTGGTGGAACAATGACGGCACTGTGATGCTATTCCCCTTCGAAGAGGCGATTTGGCGCGTCTTCGCCGTGCGCCAGGCAGGTTCCGGGGACGAACCTGTGACGCTCGCAGAGCTTCAGGACCACATGGATCGCCACGGTCCGAGCGGTCTGAGTCTGCACGGCCCAAGCTGGCTATCGGCTTTCCGCATCAACGAGCGCCTCGCGGAGCATTATCGTTCAGGCCGCTGCTTTCTCGCCGGCGATGCCGCTCATATCCATAGTCCCGCCGGCGGTCAAGGCATGAATACCGGTATACAGGACGCTGTCAATCTGGGCTGGAAGCTCGCCTACGTCCAGCAGGGTGCTGGCGATGCCGATATCCTGCTGGACAGCTACGAGGCTGAACGCCGCCCGATCGCTCGCGGCGTGGTCGATGCGGCAGCGCAGAAACTGCATCTTGCTTTCGGTAACGGAAAGGTCAAGACCGCGCTCAAGGATCTGGCTGTGAGCCTTTTCGGCAACATCCCCGCCGTACAGAAAAAGCTCCAGGTCGAACTGTCGGAAACTGAAATCATCTACGGCGAAGGCCCGCTGGTCGAACTCGGCGCGCCGCCGCGCAAACCGAGACGCACAGATGTCGGCACGCGGGCCCGCGATGCCGTATTCGTCGATGAGACATCCGGCGGCGAGCGGAGATTATGGCCGTTGCTGTCGGAACCGCATCACAGCTTGCTGTTGTTCGAGGATGCCGGCCATTCGATCGAGATTGAGGGGCTGGTCACAGGAACCGGCGACCGGCTCAGGGTTGTCCGTTTTAACAAGCTCACCGACCCCGCATGCGCTGCGCGCGGCCGGTTTCATCTCGAAGGTCCGGGCTGGATTCTGGTGCGTCCGGATCAGGTTGTCGCCGCACGCGGGCCTGCCGGCGATCTGAGCGGCCTTGAGCGTTATATCGACTGCGTCCTGAGAAGTTCACACGATTCCGGCAAGCCCGCATGAGCGCAGCATGTCGATGCGGCGCGATGCATCAGGATTTTAACTACCCGCCTGCGATCAGGCGCGATAAATTCTTAAGAAACGCCTTGCAAGGCATCGATTTTAATAGGTCAGGCATACCGGTATGGATTGCCGGTATGCAGTCGACAAAGCCTGCCCCGGACTTGATCCGGGGGGCCGAAGCCATCAAAGCCGCCACAAAAAGCGCCAACCAGAACTCCGTGCCCATCGTTCTACTCCAGGACCGGCGTATTCCGGTGCGGGAGGCATGCCTGAGCCTTGTTGTGAATCGCAATGAGCACAGTGATGGGCGGAAGGGGAAGCCCGCGGACTACCCTGGCGCCAATATGATCGTTCACATAAAACAGCTTACTTCCGAGTCGCTGTCGTATCGGCCGATTCTGCGGCATTACTCCAGGCGCCATCCTTCTCCTTGCACAGCGTCATCGTCGATTCGGCGGTTTCCGGTTTGCTTGTGGCAATGCTGATGTTGACCACGCGGCATTGCCGGCCTTCCACAGACGGCGTGGAAATCAGCTTGAAAGCGCCGGAATTGCCGGTTTTCTCGTTTTTCCAATTTTTGATGCTGCCGTCTTTCTGCGTACTCAGCGCTTCCTGCGCCGCGCTGTTGAACAGTTTCCAGTCTTCGTCGGTGAAGGATTTGGCAGGTCCATCCTTGATCGTCCACTGATTGTCTATCTTGCATAGATTAAACGTCGATTGGGTTTTAAGCTTATTGGCGCTTTTCAGCAGAAAGCCGACTCGGCGGCAGTTCAGGTTGCCGTCGTGATAGGACAGCAGTACCTTGAGGCTGCCGGCGTTATGCGTGGCGGGGTTTTTCCATGACTTTATTGCGCCGTCCTTGCCGTTGTCCAGTAAATCGTCAAGCGTTTGCGACAGTAGCTTGTAATCCGCGTCTTTCATGTAGGCTTGCGGAGAGTCGGTCAGGAACTCATAAGTCATAAACGCTTGCGCGCCGGAACTCAGGGTGAGCAGTGCAAAGCTGAAAATAGCAGCGGTGATTATTTTTACAGACATGCTTTATGTTCTCGCAGGTAAATAACAGGGGAAATTCGGAAATTTAATACAACTGCGGTAGAGTATCGCTCAGGCGAGCGGAGGGGGCAAGTTTGCCTGAACATTTCCTGATGAGTACTTCCTGAAACGCTAACGAAGGAACAGACAGCCATGCATGAACTTAACTGCAAAATTTCAGGCGCGCTGGAGCAGGCGCTGCTGGAGCGGCAAAAACTGACCGGCGAGACCGCAGGCCATATCGTGCGCGCCGCGCTTGCCGATTATTTACAGGTCGGTCACAGCACCCTGTTTCAGATCTCCAGCATCAATGCGTTGGTGGAAGGCATTTACCAGGGCGAAATCAGCGTCGACCAGCTCAAGGAGCATGGCGATTTCGGTTTGGGTACTTTCGATAGCCTGGATGGCGAAATGGTGGCGCTGGACGGTCATTTCCATCAGGTAACCGCGGACGGCAAGGTTCGCGAAGTGCCGGGCGACGTCGGTACACCGTTTGCCGTGGTTACATTCTTTCAGCCCGGTAACCACACCGATTTTCTGCGATGCGCCAGTTATGCCGACCTGCAAGCGCAAATAGACGAGCTCAGGCATTCCGACAATACCTTTTACGCCATCCGCGTTGACGGATGTTTCGATTTTGTGCGCACGCGCGCGATGCATCGCACCGCCGACGGCGTGCCGTTGGTGGAAGCGGCGGCGCATCAGCCCGAGTTCGAGTATTCCGCTATCTCGGGCAGCGTCGTCGGTTTCTGGTCGCCTTCGTATGTGTCGACGCTGAATGTGCCGGGCTATCACTTGCATTTCATCAGCGAAGATCGCAGCGCCGGTGGGCATGTACTGGAGCTGTCGGGCAGCGATTTGAAGCTGCGCATAGAAGAGGAAACTGCTTTGCGTTTGGCCTTGCCGGAAAATGAAGCGTTTTTGCGCGCCGATCTGACGCGCGACGTCACTGAAGACCTGGACAAGGCGGAGCGCTAACGCGATGACTGAACAAAGCGGCGCCGAGTTGTTGGCGCAAAACATCGAGGCTCAGGGTGTGGAGTATATATTTGCGATACCCGGAGCCAAAATCGATCGCGTTTTCGATGCGCTGATCGGAAAAAAACCGCAAGTCGTGGTGTGCCGCCATGAGCAGAACGCGGCCCTGATAGCGCAGGGCATCGGTCGCATGACCGGCAAGGCCGGGGTCTGTCTGGTGACTTCCGGTCCGGGTTGTTCCAATCTGGTGACCGGTCTGGCGACCGCCACCACGGAAGGCGATCCGGTTGTTGCGTTTGGCGGGGCCGTGCCGCTGGCCGACCGCCTGAAGCAAACCCATCAAACCCTGGACAGCGTCAGGCTGTTCAAACCGGTCACCAAGTTCAGCGCCGAAGTCGATGCGCCGCACGCCATTTCCGAAGTGGTGGCTAATGCGTTTCGCAGCGCCGAAGCGGGGCGTCCGGGTGCGGCGTTCATCAGTCTGCCCATGGACGTCATGGAAGGTCCCGCGCCTTACGATGTGCTGACGCCGGTGCGCATCCCGCGTTATGGCGCGGGAGACACCACCGCGCTGGCGGAAGCGGCGTGCGCGATTAATCGCGCCGCCTTTCCGGTGGTACTGCTGGGCATGATGGCCAGCCAGCCCGAGGCGGCGCAAGCGGCCAGAGCGTTCCTGGCCAAAACGCGCCTGCCGGTGGTCGGCACTTTCCAGGCCAGCGGCGTGGTGCCGCGCGAACTGCTCGATTGTTTCGGCGGGCGCGTCGGTTTGTTTCACAATCAGCCGGCCGACCGCATTCTGGATCAGGCCGATCTGGTGCTGACCATCGGCTTCGACCCGGTAGAGTACGATCCATGGTTGTGGAATCATCAGGGGCTTAAACGGCGGCTGATCCATCTGGACGTATCCGGCGCCGATGCGGATATGGATTATCGCCCGGATATAGAAATCATCGGCGACATAGCCGCCAGCCTGAAACTGCTGACCGGTTTTGTCGACGCGCGCAGTTTCGCAGCGATGCGATTCTCGGTTCAGGAGGCGACGCAGGCGCTGGCGGCGATCAAGGAGAAAGGCGCGGCCTTGTCCGGCGCGCCGGTTCATCCGTTGCGTATCGTTTCCGAACTGCAAAATCTGGTCTCGGACGATATGACCGTCATTACCGACGTCGGATCGTTGTATATCTGGATGAACCGTTATTTCCTGAGTCACAATCCGCGTCATTTTCTTGCCAGCAACGGTCAGCAGACTTTAGGGGTCGCATTGCCGTGGGCGATAGCCGCCAGTCTGGCGCGTCCGCAGCACAAAGTTATTTCGATGTCGGGCGACGGCGGTTTTCTGTTTTCGGCGATGGAGCTGGAAACCGCGGTACGCCTCAACAGTAACCTGGTGCATATCGTCTGGCGCGACGGCGCTTACGATATGGTGCGTTTTCAGCAAGTAGCCAAATACGGGCGCGATACCGCCGTGGAGTTCGGTCCGGTCGACACGGTGCGTTATGCCGAAGCCTTCGGCGCGCGCGGTTATGCCGTGCAGTGCGCGGACGAGATTGCCCCGGTTTTGAAAAAGGCGCTGGATGCGGACGGCCCGGTGCTGATCGACATTCCGGTGGATTACCGTCACAACATGCATTTGATGGAGCAGATCCATTCGGGGATTATTCATTGATAGAGCCTGATAATTAAGGGTGCTTTATACTTGAAGCGACTTACCGGTTGTGCTGAAAACAAAGCCTGCACTACAATGCGGAAGGCAGAATTTCTTTTTCTATACAGATGAATACCTCGCTTCTCCCGACTATATCGGCCTACGCCCAGACTAAACTCTCCTCAGCTGATACTGAGGAGAGCGAACGTGTGCGCCTTCAAAATCTTCTGGTCGAAGAGCGGGTTTCCACGGAAGGACTGACGCTTTACGCCAATTATCTTGATGGCGGGCCTATATCCGACCTGGATGACTGGGGTAGTCGTCATGCTGATTTTGCCGTCGAGGAAATAGAAATCGGTTTTGCCGATGCCCTCGAACCCTGGACTTTTCGTGCAGGGAATGCAGCCAACCGGTTACCGCTGGTAGATCGCCGAATCAACCTGATTCGCGTCGAAGATGCGGGTTGGCCATGCAGGCTGAACAGTACTTCCTTCGAAGAGGTTAGTCATCACATCGAAGCCCTGTCGGCAGCGGGTCGTGGCAAGGCGGAAATTGCCGATCATTTCCTGACGCGCTTCCTCACCACCTGGAATGCGGAGCGTGACAAGCGCCCTTCGTTTGTGACAACCGAACTGGAAGTCGAAGACATTCTGCAGGACGCTGCGCCCGGATGGGCGGAAAAACTGCGCGACCGTCTTGGTCTCGGTCATTACTCGCCGATGGCAGGCGCAGCTCCGATTCCCGTATTTATCATGCGTTACCCGTTGGAAGAGGTTTATTCGACCCATGATGAGCAAGGCCAGCCGTCAATTCCTACGCTGCTGGATGGCAGGCTCAATGATTTCTTCTTCCCCAGTCCGCTGCCCGGTCCTAACCCCGATCCGAATCCCTGTCTCGGACACACACTGAACCTTACCCCGGTTGACGATGAGAACGACTACAAACTGGGGGTGGAGCTATTGCACAGGCGCATCGATTATCGCCCTGAGCATTTTTATCGCACGGGCATAATCGCCAACCCGCTCGGTATGCCTCTGGAGCGTGCGCGCCGCTTTCACCTGCCCTGGTTGCGGCTCTCTCGCGACCGGGAGGACTTCGGCAAAGGTGTGATGTCATGACTATCTCATCGCATTCGGCCATGGCTTTCGCCAGGTCGCCAGCGAGTCAGACCGACCATCCTGCTATCGTCCGCTGGCGCGAGCGTTTTGGCACAGATGCAGCGGCAGCGCTTGCGCTTGCCTTGACCGGCAAGGTTTCCCTGGGGGCTTATGACCGTATCCGTCCGGCAGAGGCGCTTGCGCAAATTCTGACTGAAAACGATCTGGCTCGCGCCGACGAAGGATTGCGCGCGTGGTTGGGCGGCCTGCTCAATTTGCCGACGCCTAAGGGTATCAGTGGTAAGCGTTTTGCCGACTCTCTGGTAGAGGCTTTTCGTTTGATTGCGCTGTTGCGTTTGAATTCCGCGCGCGCCTGGTGCGCCCAGCATCATGGCGCGTTACGCAATTGGCTGCGGGCTTTCTATTTTGGCCGTAGCCGTGACCCGGAAGCAGCGCTGCTGGTTGCTCTTGCACAGGGGCAGGCGGATCGCTCGCTGCTGGCGCTCTGGCAGAGCATCGTGCGCCGTGGTCGGCCTATCGAGCATGTGCGGCATGCGCTTGGCGGATTGCGTCTGTTGCCCGCCGACGACAAGGGAGGGGTCGAACGTGGTGTGCCAAGAGCCTTATTGCAGGGACTGCTGGATTTCGGCGATGCGCTGGATCGCCGGGGCGAACGCAAGGGTAGCGAATGGCTGATGGAAATCGACTTTCTTGCCGCCGCCTATCCGATGAGTAAGGATAGTTGGGGGCGTCAGTTCAGATCAGTGGTGCAGGCGCGGAAACCCGTACCGACCGTTCAGCAATGGCTGAACCAGCGTTATCCGCTGGCGCTGAAACCTTTTGAAAACGGTGTCAGGAAAGATTCATTGCAGCCGCCTTTTTTTGATGAGATCAAGCCGCTGCTGTCTCAGTTGGCGACATATGATGTTCAAGTCCGGCCCCGTCTGCAGGAATTTTTCGATGATAGCCGGCACTACTGCCGGGAAAGCGGAGACAGTTCTTTTCTGGTGCGATCTTTTTGTTTTGCCGGCGACCGCCTGCTGGAAGCTGATCCGGCATGGGTGCGCGACCTTGCGCACGAAGCGGCTATCTGGGAACCGAATAACCATCATGCCTGGGCTCTGCTTGCTCAGGCATTGGAAGCCGAAGGTGATTGGCGTCGCGCCGAAGCCTTCTACTGGCAAGCCCGCCGCCGCTTTCCAGAAGATGTCAAAAGCCACAGCCAATTGGCCCATGCATTGCTTGTTCACGATAGCGGCGATCTGGGCGAAGAAATATATCGTCAGGCAATCCGGCTGTTCCCTGATAACCCTGTTTGCCGTAACGATCTCGCTCACACATTAAGAGTGCTGGGCCGCTTTGATGAAGCCTTGGCGGAATACCAGCAGGCCAAGGAGATTTTTGACCGTGATGTCGTGACTGCGACTGCTATGGCTGATCTGCTGATCGACATGGAGCGTTTCGCTGAGGCTGAGGAAACGCTGAGTGGGGCAGAGTACCTCGTTCCGCGTGATGATCAGTACACACAGCAGAAGCTTGAACAGGTTAGGCAAAGATTGCAGAGCGCACAAGCCGGTCGATTCATTCCACCGAAGAAGCTGCAAGCTCGCCCGGCACAAATCGACGGCGGTAGTCTTTCTGCGTTCTCCGACATTGTCGGGACCGATCTTGCTTACGCGCCGGACTTGGGCAAGGCGACATTATTGCGGCGCAAGACTAACGGCGATTTGATTGCGGCGCGCAATTTTATCAACGCTATTCCTGAATGCCCTGAAAAGCTCGTAGAACTCGGCTTATGCGAGGCTGCGCATCAAGGCTGGTCGGCGGCTGCGTACTGGTTCGACAGCATCTGGCAGCGTTACGAAGGCGACGGCGTGCTGCGCGTGCATCGGCAACGCGCCCACGCTCGCGCCGGTGATGCCGTGGATTGGAGTCAGGAGCGCATACAGTATCCTGATTTAATCAATGTCATTTTGACCGAGGAGCAGGGAGAACCCCCGCGTCAGCATTTCCCTGCGGAGGATGACCGCTCCGAGGAGCAGAGACAGGATGCATGGTTCGCCCATCTTGTTGCGCGCGAAGATCCCCTGCTGCGCGATCTGGCAGAAGAAGATTATCTGGCGGCACGTCACATGCTTTGACGCGTGCCGAAGTCACACAGGGCCGACTGTGAAATACCGAGCCGGGCTGTATGGCGTCGGCTCGGCGCAAGATTTAGAAAAAACCGAGTTTCTGCTCGCTGTAGCTTACCAGCAGATTCTTGGTTTGCTGGTAGTGATCCAGCATCATCTTATGGGTTTCCCGGCCGATACCGGATTCCTTGTAGCCGCCGAACGTGGCGTGGGCCGGATAGGCATGGTAGCAGTTGGTCCACACCCGCCCGGCTTTGATGGCCCGGCCCATGCGGTAAGCGACATTGCCGTCGCGGCTCCAGACGCCGGCGCCGAGGCCGTAGGGCGTGTCGTTGGCGATTGCCAGCGCTTCGGCTTCGTCCTTGAAGGTGGTTACCGCGAGTACCGGCCCGAATATTTCTTCCTGGAAAATCCGCATCCTGTTGTGGCCTTTGAACAGCGTCGGCTGGATGTAATATCCATTTTCCAGGTCGCCGCCCAAGTGAGCGCGCTCGCCTCCGGCCAGCAACTGCGCGCCCTCCTGTTTCCCCAGATCGAGATAGGACATGATCTTGTTCATCTGCTCCTGCGATGCTTGAGCGCCCATCATGGTGCCGGTATCAAGCGGGTTGCCCTGTGTGATTGCGGCTACGCGTTGCAGAGCCCGCTCCATGAAGTGCTCGTAAATCGATTCGTGTATCAATGCGCGCGACGGGCAGGTGCAGACTTCGCCCTGGTTGAACGCGAACAGCACCAGGCCCTCGATCGCCTTGTCGAAGAAACTGTCGTCGGCTCTGGTGATATCGGCAAAGAAAATATTGGGCGATTTTCCGCCCAGCTCCAGCGTAGCCGGAATCAGGTTGCCGGCGGCGGCTTGCGCTATGCTGCGTCCGGTGGCGGTCGATCCGGTAAATGCAATTTTGGCGATGCGTTTGCTGGCGGCGAGCGGCATTCCCGCTTCCGCGCCAAAACCGTTGACGATATTCAGAACGCCCGGCGGCAGCAGGTCGGCGATCAACTCGGCCAGTATCAGGATGCTGACCGGTGTGGATTCCGCGGGTTTGAGCACGACGCAGTTGCCCGCGCCAATGGCAGGAGCCAGTTTCCAGGCGGCCATCAGGATCGGGAAGTTCCACGGGATAATCTGGCCGACGACGCCGAGCGGTTCGTGAAAATGGTAGGCGACGGTGTTTTCGTCTATCTCGCTGATACCGCCTTCCTGAGCGCGCAGACAACCGGCGAAGTAGCGGAAGTGGTCGATCGTCAATGGAATGTCGGCATTCAAGGTCTCGCGGATCGGTTTGCCGTTGTCGACGGTTTCCGCGTAAGCCAATAGTTCGAGGTTTGCTTCCAGCCGGTCGGCGATCTTCAGCAGCAGGTTGGCGCGCTCGGTTGGTGACGTGCGGCCCCATTTTTCGGCTGTGGCATGCGCTGCATCCAAGGCCAGTTCGATATCCTCGGCTGTAGAGCGAGCTGCTTGTGTGTAGGCTTTGCCGGTAATAGGCGTCAACACATCAAAGTACCGGCCTTGAACCGGTGCAACCCATTTGCCGCCGATGAAGTTGTCGTAGCGGGTTTTATAAACAATCTTGGCGCCGGCGGCGCCGGGTGCGGAATAGATCATGTTGAACCTTTAAAATGTACCGATGGGTGAATGAAGTTTTCCGGTTGGCATCCGGGGCTGGATATCGTCGGCATCCTTGGCGGCAAGGGACGAAGTATCGCGCAGACTGAGCGGCCGGGCAAGCAGTTGCTTAGCCGGTGACGCATGGAGGCTCGAAGAAAAGCATCGAAGGAACGCGGTACGAAACGGCGATTAATGCGCATATTCATGTAAAATCCCTACTCATACTCGAACATTCGCGAACGCATGCGGCGTGCCGCATGCGCTCAATCGCTTATAAGCCAACGGACAGACAATGCAGCCGCCTCTTTCCGCAGATAGTGCGGTAACGACTATCCCCAGCAATCTTTACGGCATGGCTTTACTGAACGACCCGCTCTACAACAAGGGCAGCGCCTTTAGCGCAGAGGAGCGCGCGCAGTATGGCCTGGCCGGCTTGCTGCCGCCGCGCGTCGAAACGCTGGAAGAGCAGGTTGTGCGCGCCTACGAGGCTTTTATCGACAGCGAAAGCCCTTTGCAGCGCCATATTTATCTGCGCCAGCTGCAGGACAGCAACGAGGTATTGTTTTATCGTCTGCTGTCCGAGCATATCGAGGAAATGCTGCCGATCGTATATACGCCGACAGTGGGAGACGGCTGCCGCCGTTTCAGCCATATTTACCGGCGGCCGCGCGGCTTGTTCGTGTCTTACCCCGAGCGCGGCAACATCCGGCAAATACTGGCAAACCGTCCGAACAAGGACGTTGACGTTATTGTGGTCACCGATGGCGAGCGCATACTGGGGCTGGGCGATCAGGGAGCCGGAGGCATGGGCATCCCGATCGGCAAGCTTTCACTGTATACCCTGATAGGCGGCATACACCCGAGCCGCACTTTGCCGGTGCTGCTGGATGTCGGCACCAACAACCCACGGCGTCTGGCCGATCCTCTATACATAGGTTGGCGTCATCAGCGCGTAACCGGTGCGGAGTACGACGCCTTTGTCGAGCAGTTCATCAGCGCGGTCGAGTTGGAAATGCCGGGCGTCTGTCTGCAATGGGAGGATTTTGCAATGCCCCATGCGCGTCCGCTGCTGAACCGCTATCGCGACCGTATCCTGAGTTTTAACGATGATGTTCAGGGAACCGCGGCTGTGGTTCTGGGCGCGATACTGGCCGCGATCAATGTGACTGGCCGGCCGTTGATCGAGCAGCAGATCGTGATACTCGGCGCCGGTTCGGCGGGCATAGGCGTTGCCGATTACTTGCGCGCGGCGCTGGTCGGTAAGGGGCTGAGCGAACTTGAGGCGCGTGCGCGTTTTTTCATTGTCGATAAGGTGGGGCTGTTGCATTCGCATCGGTACGATCTGACTGTGGAGCAGGCAATATATGCGCAGCCTTGGGATAATGTGGCGGCGTGGGCAAAGGGCGACGCCTGCATTATCGGCCTGTCCGACGTGATTGAGCAGGTGAACGCGACGATCTTGATAGGGCTTTCCACAGTTGGCGGCGCTTTTAAGCAATCGGTTGTGCAAACCATGGCGCGCAAGGTCGATCGGCCCATTATCTTTCCGTTGTCGAACCCGACCAGCCTGGCCGAAGCGACCCCGGAAGATTTGATGCGCTGGAGCGACGGGCGTGCGCTGGTCGCAACCGGTTCGCCCTTCGCTCCCGTGGATTTCGCCGGGTGCGCGATCCCGATAGCGCAGTGCAATAACGTTTTTATTTTTCCGGCGGTCGGTCTGGCGTTGGCGGCGTGCAAAGCCACGCGCGTTACCGATGCGATGTTGATTGCCGCTGCCGAAGCGCTGGGACGGTGCTCGCCGGCATTGCGCGATGCTTCTGAATCCTTGCTGCCTCATTTGGAGAATGCGCGGCGGGTTGCAGCGCGGGTAGCTCTCGCGGTAGCGCTGCAGGCCGTCAGCGACGGCGTGGCTCCCGCAGCGAACGAAGAGCAATTGCGTCAGCGCATTGCCGGGGCGCAATGGCTGCCGGCCTATTCATAACAGCGACAAGGCTCGAGCTCTGATAGAGTACCTCGCGCCTGAGTGCAGTCTCAGAGGCGAGGTGACCGTTTTTAACGCAACAGCAAGAATAGTCCCGCATCGCCACGCTGAAGGTTCAGCAGCAATTGACCGGCGCCCGCCGCAGCCTGAAGTTCTTCCATGTTGGTGACGCGCTTCTTGTTGGCCATGACGATTATATCTCCAGGACGCAGACCGGCCTGAAACGCATAAGAACCGGTATGGATGCGCTCCACTACCACGCCCTCGTAAGGCGCTTGCGGCGGGGTGTTGTTGAGCACGGTGCCCGCCAGCCGCGGATGTATTCTTTTGCCGTCTTCCTGAGCCAGCTTCGGGGCAACGATTTTTGCGGTGAGCGCTTCGGGCTCACCTTTACGCAGCACCTCGATTTGTACTTCCTCGCCCACCTGCGCCAGTCCGAGCGAGTTGCGCACGTCCGATCCCTGTTTAATCGGGCGATGGTTTATCGCTACAAAAACGTCTCCGGTTTCCAGGCCTGCTTTTTCCGCGGGAGAGCCGGGTTTGACCGCCGTAATCACCGCGCCTTGATGCTGTTTCAAACCGAAGGCCTGCGCCAGATCCGGAGTCAGATCCTGTACGTTGACGCCGAGCAAGCCGCGCTTGACTTCGCCATGTTCGATCAGGATGTTCTTGATGCTCTCGACCATGTTCGACGGTATAGCGAAGCCGATGCCGACGTTACCGCCGTTGGGCGCCAGAATGGCGGTGTTGATGCCGACCAGTTCGCCGCGCAGATTGACCAGCGCGCCACCCGAATTGCCGGGATTGATCGATGCGTCGGTTTGAATGAAATCCTCATAGCCTTCTATGCCCAGTCCGGAGCGGCCCAGCGCGCTGACGATGCCGGAGGTGACGGTTTGCCCGAGGCCGAACGGATTGCCGATCGCAACCACGAAATCGCCCACCTGCAACTGACTGGAATCGGCGATGGGCAATGCCTCCAGATCCCTGGCTTCTACCTGGATTACGGCTACGTCAGAGTCGGGATCGGTGCCGACCAGTTTGGCGGCGAGCTGGCGGCCATCGTGCAGCGTGACCTGAATCTTGTCGGCCTTGTCTATTACATGATTATTGGTCAGCACGTAACCGCGATGTGCGTCGATTATTACGCCGGAGCCGAGGCTGGAAGACTCCCTTCTCTGTTGCGGTATGTTGGGCAGATTGAAAAAATGCTGGAAAAACGGGTCCTGCATCAACGGGTTCTGCGCTGCTTCGATATGCGTGCGCGTGGAAATGTTTACGACGGCCGCCGTCGCTTTTTTGAGCATCGGCGCCAGGCTGGGCAAAGACTGGCCTTCGACGCTCAACGGCAGAGCGGCTTCGGCGGCCGGTATTACTATCATCAGGCTGGCAGCGATCGCAGCCAGGGCCAGTCGTATATATAGGGTCATCTGAGTTCCCATTCGTTGCGGGTGTAGAAGTCTGGAATATAGGGTGTTTTAGAAAAAATTCAAGAGATCGCGAGTTTATTCTCCGTTGGGCGTTTTCTTTCATGCCTTTTACTGACAAGCGTGCAGCGCTCGCCTACAATGGAGTCTGAGCGGTTGCCGGCCCATCGGGCCGGTTGTCCGCAGACACCGATTTTCTTGTCGCTGCCCAGGAGAAACCTCATGAAAGGTGAAAAAAATATAATCGATATTCTTAATGGCCTGTTGGCCGGCGAATTAACCGCAGTCGACCAGTACCTGATACACGGCGAAATCTATGCCGATAAAGGCTTCCCGCATCTGGCGAAAAAAAGCCTGCACGAGTCTGATCATGAGCGCCAGCATGCCGCTGCGCTGATCCGGCGCATTCTTTTTCTGGAGGGTACGCCGAATCTGTCGTTGCGTAGTCCGCTAAATGTCGGAAGCACCGTTCCCGAAATGCTCAAAGCCGATCTCGAACTGGAATACCGTGTCGTCGGCGAATTGAAAAGCGCAATCGCCGCCTGCGAACAGGCCCAGGATTACGTTACGCGAGAGTTGCTGGTAGTCCAGCTCGAAGATACCGAAACCGATCATGCCTACTATCTGGAGCGTCAGCTGCGTCTGATCGATCTGGTGGGCCTGCAAAATTATCAGCAAAGTCAGATGGAGCCCGGACAGCCGGGCTGAGGAGCGAATCATGAAAGGCGATAAAACAACCGTACTACCGCTGTTGAACCAGGTGCTCAAGAACGAGCTGACTGCCATCAACCAGTATTTTTTGCATGCGCGCATGTTTCGTAACTGGGGGCTGGAAAAACTGAACGATTACCAGTACAAGCAATCCATACGCGTGATGAAGGAGGCCGATAAGCTGATAGAGCGCATCCTGTTTCTTGAAGGCCTGCCGAATCTGCAGAACCTCGGCAAGCTGCTGATAGGCGAACATGTGGTCGAATGTCTGGAAGGTGATCTGCAATACGAACGCGAAATCCAGCGTCCGCTGCTGATCGAAGCGATCGCCGCCGCCGAAACCCTGCAGGATTATGTCAGCCGCGATTTGCTGGCTGAGCTGCTGGAGCATTGCGAAGAAACCGTCGACTGGTTGGAAACCCAGATGGATTTGATCAAGGACGTCAGTCTGCCGAACTACCTGCAGTCGCATATGGAGTAGGCGATAGCTTATAGCTGACAACTAAATGAAAGGCAGGTGGCGCAAAGACGGGTCCGTCGCATTCTCAGCGATGAGACGATTTTTGCGCCGTTGTCTCCATGTTGCGAACTCCTGGGTAAAAGCCTTATTGCTCTATTTCGATCCAGCAGGCGAAGATAGGGTGACCGTCAATTATCATGGGCGGTCCGGCTCTGTGCGCATGAAGCCCTGAGAGCTTCAATAAACGCTCAATACCGATCGGAGATACCGTGATGACGCGTTTTGCCCCACGCTTCATCGCGCAGGCAATGGCTTCTCGGAGTAGTTTTATGGTAACGGAAGATGAAAACTGGCTTAGAGCCGTAGCTGTTTTTGCGTTAAAGTCAACAGAAGCGAAACGCGATAACTCCCATATATCCGGTGAATTGGGAAGTTCCATGCCATTGAGCAACTGGGGGAAAACCTCGGCCAATAAATAAGGCTGAGTGGTTGGCAGCAGCCGCGCACAGCCGGTAATTTCACCGTGCTCCTTTTTTGAAACCACGTACACGGTATCGTCACGGTCGAATTGATCATGTTCCGCGCCGTCAAAACTTTGCAGCGGCCACCCCAACCGTTCCACAAAGACCCTGTGGCGGTAGTTGGCTACTTTGGAGTAAAACCCGGCAGGTAGTTCTGCCGGCGTGCCTGCGATTACGTACATATCTCCTCCGTTGAATGAATTACAGCCCATGGGATGTACATTTGACAGGGAGAAACGTTTTCGAACAACTGTCAATATTGACAGGTTATGGCGCGTACCGATTACTGATAAACTCCCGAACACCTGTCTGCCAATCAAAACCGTCAATGGCTTTTCCCAGCAATGCTGCGGTTTTTTCGGACCCCAAATCCAGCTGTTTTGCGTCGGTCAGCATCAGGTTGCTCCTGGGTTCGCTTGACCGATGGTAATAACTGTTTTCATTGTGCAAGGCTTGCAACTTCCAGTCCCAGCCTATGCTGATAGGCGGAGCCGTGTTGCTTACCCACTCTGTGTATCCTGTGATTTCCGCTAGACTGGCTCCTTGCGCTGGTTCGGCAGGGATATCTTCGTCCAGGCCTGAAATCAGCTGTACCAGCGGGATCTGCTGAAAGGCATCAAATGTCAGGCGTACATAGCCATCATGAGATAGTGTAATCGTAGGCATCCAGGCGTAGGAGATTGCAGTAGGTTCTTGAGTAATTTTCATGGCGTGCTTCCTGGGTAAACGTTAGTCAGTCCAGATAAACACACTACATAAAGCCAGTAATAATGGCTAGTGTCAAGATTGACAGCTTGTATTTTTTGCTCAACGCTGGTATTGCTTTTTCGAGTTATAGTATGACTGTGCGCTAACAACAAACTAATAACTTCTTTAGCAGGCTTAACCGTGAGGCCTTGGCAAGACGACCAATTACATTTATTGCAATCCACTCAGCACGAAGATGAGTTGTTTCAGGAGGTTTTGGCACTTTCAAAACAGCTTGGGTTTGAGCATTGCGCGCACGGTTTGCGTTTGCCTTTGCCTTTGTGTGAGCCGAAAATAATAATGCACAACAGTTACCCCGCCGTCTGGCAGACGAGATATCAAGACAAAAAATATCTGGCGGTCGACCCGACTATTCAGCACGGAATACGTACCCCGCGGCCGCTTGTCTGGTCTGACGATGTCTTTCGTTCGGCTCCCGAGTTTTGGGAGGAGGCGCGCTCGTTTGGTTTGTGCGTCGGATGGGCGCAGTCGGTACGTGACGGCGCCGGGGTTTGTGGAATGACGACCTTTGCGCGTTCAGCTGAGCCATTGACCTCGAAAGAACTGAGAGAAAAGGAATTTGAAATGGCTTGGCTGGCGCAAACGATTCATGTTGGAATGACTCGCTGCCTGCTTCCGAAAATCATGCCGGAAATCGATGTTATATTATCAAGCCGTGAGCGCGCGGTATTGCGCTGGACTGCCGAAGGTAAAACCGCAGGAGAAATATCGAGTATCCTGAATCTCGCCGAGCGCACAGTCAATTTTCATATTCGCAATGCCGTCGCCAAATTGAATGCTCCCAATAAAACCTCCGCTGCGATCCGGGCCACTGTTCTTGGGCTGTTGTGATAATTGGTTATTTTGCGGGGTAACGCATGGAAACAGAAGACTCCGATGAAAAAAGCTTTAGCTACACAGGGAATTCCACGCACAGTATGGGCATTGGGCTTTGTCAGCCTGTTCATGGACTTGTCGTCCGAGCTGGTGCACAGCCTGCTGCCGATTTTTTTGGTCAACACGCTGGGCGCCGGTGTGTTGACTGTCGGCGTGATCGAAGGCGTTGTCGAAGCCACTGCATTGATTGCAAAGGTGTTCTCCGGGGCGATCAGCGATTTTATCGGTCGGCGTAAGGGACTGATTCTGCTGGGGTACGGCCTGGCGGCGTTGACCAAGCCGCTGTTTCCTCTGGCAACCTCTGCAGAGATGGTGTTTTTGGCCCGCTTTCTCGACCGCATCGGCAAGGGCATACGCGGCGCGCCGCGCGATGCGCTGATCGCCGACGTGGCGCCGCCCGCAATACGCGGCGCCTGTTTCGGCTTGCGCCAGTCCATGGATACCGTGGGCGCGTTTCTCGGTCCGCTGCTGGCGATAGCGCTGATGCTGCTGTTTCACGACGATATCCCCCTGGTGCTGTGGTTTGCCGTGGTTCCGGCGATGCTTACCGTGATGCTGATTGCGTTCGGCGTCAGCGAACCGGAGCGCGAAGAAAAATCACACACCTTTCACTCTCCGATCCATATCGATGTGCTGCGGCGTTTCTCGCGCGGCTACTGGTGGGTGGTGATCGTTGGCGCGGTTTTTTCGCTGGCGCGATTCAGCGAGGCTTTTCTGGTGCTGCGGGCGCAACAGACCGGGCTATCCATGACCTGGGTGCCGCTGGTGATGGTGGTCATGTCCCTGTTTTATACGCTATCCGCCTACCCGGCCGGCAAGCTTTCGGACCGTATCAGCCGCACCAGCATGCTGGTTATCGGTCTGGTTTTATTGATAGCCGCAGACGTGATTCTGGCGCTGGCGCAATCTGTACTCGGGTTGATGGTCGGCGTGAGCCTGTGGGGTCTGCATATGGGGTTCAGCCAGGGGATATTGGCGACGCTGGTCGCAGACACCACGCCGCGCGAGCTCAAAGGCACCGCCTTCGGTATTTTTAATCTGGTGAGCGGTATTTTCATGCTGCCCGCGAGCGTCGTCGCCGGCTTGTTGTGGCAAACATACGGATCGGCTGTATGTTTTTACGCGGGCGCGGTGTTTGCCGTGCTGACGCTGGCGCTGGCGCCGCGTTTGCCACATAGGAAATATCACATTGATTGATAAGCTATTTTTCTATTCAAAACGCACGCGAGGATCGACCAGCGTGTAGGAAATATCAGTCAGCAGCAGCCCGACGATATACAGCACCGACCCCAGAAAAACCATTGCCCGTACGATTGCGAAATCCTGCAGGTTGATCGCGTCCAGGGTGTAGCTGCCCAGCCCTGGTATGCCGAAGAAGGACTCGCTGAGCAGACTGCCCATGAACAGCAGCGGCAGCAAAACCACGACGCCGGTCAGGATCGGAATCATCGCATTATTCAATACGTGGCCGAACAGAACGCGCAGCTCGCTCAAACCCTTGGCGCGCGCGGTGCGAACATAGTCTTTTTCGACTTCTTCCAGAAACAGCGCGCGGTACCAGCGCACGCTGGAGCCGGTGCCGCCGACTACGCTGATGATGACCGGCAGGATTAAAAAGCGGATCGCGCCCCAGCCGTCTTCGTAGCCGGAAATCGGCACCAGACGCAGCAGCTTGCTCATGACGAACTGTCCACCGATGATAAAAAACAACGGCGATACCGACATTAATATCACGCAGGCCAGCGTGCCCCAGCGCTCGACGTAGGTCGTGCGAAACAGCACCAGCAGCAGCGCCAGACTCACATGCACCAGCAGGCCGGCCAGCAGCGACGGCGCCGCCAACGCCAGCGACGGCCACATGCGCTGATATATATCGGCGCTGATATCGCGCCCGCTGTCGGAGCGTCCGAAGTGAAAAAGAAATAACCCCAATGATTTACTGTAGAAAATGGTTTTCGAGACTTTTTCTGCGCCCTCGGCGCTGTCGTTCCACAACAGCGGCAGGTCGTAGCCGCGTTCATGCTTCCATTTGGCTATGCCTTCCTGGGTGACGTGCTTCTGTCCGAGGTGCATGCGCGCCATGTCGTCCGGGCTGTTGACGACAAAAAACAGTACGAAAGTCAGGATATTGACACCGAGCAGCAACGGAATTGCGTACAGAACGCGGCGGATCAGATAGGCGGTCATGAGATGCTCGCCCGTTGCCGTTTGCGGTAGCTGAGCCAGGCCGGAACCAGCGCTGCTATCAGTATCAGCAGCGCAGCAATGAAGGGCCAATACACCGGACGGTTCCACGCGCGGCGGTCGTGTTCGCGCAGTACCGGATCGATATGCAGATATTTAATTTCGTTGTTCGCCATCTGGTTGGGTTTCAGGTTGGAATACCAGGCATGATGCAGCGCGAAGCCTTTGGGGTGATAACCGAACAGCCAGGGCGCGTCATGGCGGATGATGTCGTGCATCTGCCGGATCAATTTCAGCCGCTCGGGGCCGTCGTCCATGCTGCGCATGCGTTCGAACAGCCGGTCGAATGGTTCGTTGCGATAATTTGAAGCGTTTTCGCCGCCATTGGCAACTTTGGCGTTGGGGCCGTACAGCAGAAAAAAGAAATTTTCCGGGTCGGGATAATCGGCGTTCCAGCCCAGGGTATAGATTTGCGCATTGCCGGCCTGAATTTTTTGCTGAAACTGGTTGTAGTCGGTGGCGCGTATTACCAGTTGTATGCCCAGTTTTGCAAACTGTTTACGATACCAGTTCATCGTCGCTTTGCTGTCCGGGCCGTTGGCCGAGGTATCCAGATACAGGATTAACTGCTTGCCGGTACTGCTGTCGACCCCTCCGGGGTAGCCTGCTTCTTCCATCAGCTTCTGCGCCGCAGCAAGGTTTTTTCGCTGCGCTTCGCCGTTAACCCAGTCGTAAATGAAGGGATTGATGCTGGCCTCGCCTTCTTCGTTTCCGTATATGCCGGGCGGGATGACGCCCTGCGCGGGAACGCCGCGACCATTGGCGAATATGGCGATGAACTCTTCATAATCCACGGCGATGCCGATAGCCTGACGCAGTTTAATAGCGCGGTCGGTGGCGCCGCCCAATATCGGGTCGAGCATGTTAAAGCCCATGTAGAACAGGGTCGTGGCGACAGAGGTTTTCAGCTCAATACCCTTTTCCTTCATGGCCGGCGATAATTCCATCGCGCCTTGTCCGCTGAATTGGACTGCTTGATCGAAATTATCAGAAGATAAGCCGGATGAATCGTAATAGCCCTGCAGGAACTTGTTCCAGTACGGTATGGACTCTTTTTCCAGCGTATAAAGGACGCGATCCAGAAACGGCAGTTTGTGGCCGGCATCGCGCAAATAACCGGCAGCGGCGTCGCCGGCCTCGCCCTCGGCGGGGTAATATTCTTCGTGAAAATTCGGGTTTCTACTCAACAGCATGCGCCGGTTCGGATTATTTTCGCTCAGCATGAAAGCGCCGCTGCCGACCGGAAACCAGTCGAGGCTGATGTTTTTGGCGACCAGGCCGGGCTGGGCGTAGAACGCGTCGGCTTCCCACGGCATAGGCGCGAAAAACGGCATCGCCAGCCAGAAGCGGAACTGAGGAAATTTACCCTTGATGCGTATGATTAAATGGTGATCGTCGACGACCTTGACGCCTTCCAGTTTGTAATTGCGCAGATCGAAAAAAGCCTCCGGCGGCTGTTTGCGAAAGTCCTGCTCCAGTTGCTGCCCAAGCTCCTTCAGGCCGAATATATAGTCCTGCATCAGCTCGGCTATGGGCGAATGCAATTGCGGATGAACCAGGCGCATGATTTGATAGAGGTAGTCTTGCGCGATGACTTCACGTGCGGCTGTTTCCTCAAAATCACCTATGCCGTGGATGTTGCTCAGCGCATCCTGTGTCAGCGCATGATACCGGTAATTGCCGTCCGGCAAGCGCGCAAATGCGGGGTGAGGCTGATAACGGATGCCGGGTTTAATCTGGATATCGTATTCGCTGTAGGCGACGCTATCGGCGGGAGCCGAATCGGGCAACGGCTGTAAGCCTGAGTCCAGCAGACGTATCGTCGGCAGCCCGGTTGCGGTAAGCGGTTCCAGCGTATAGGGGCGTTTCAGGTAGTTGTACTGGTACAGCGGTTCGTAGATTTGCGCGATCAGTCCGTATTCGTTGTCGCTGTAGGCGCGAGCCGGGTCCAGGTGCTTGGGGCGTTCGGCGAACGCCATGTACAGCGTGTTGCCGACCGCCGATTCGGAGGGATAAGGGTCGTTCGGAGGGCGCTGTTTATCGCAGGACGCCAGCGCGATAAGGGTAATGAGTAGAAGGAAAAATTTCATGATATTTATCAATCCTCACTCAGCCGCGTTCGCCGAGTGAAAACCACGCCGGGTAAGAAATCGCCGGTTTCTGCCGGGATCATGGTCAATTCGTTTGTACAGGCGTACGCTGTGTCGCGGCGCCTTGACGTCACGACACGGTTATCGTTAATCGGCAATATCTTATTTATCCAGCGCCATGTCGCATTTGATTGTGATGCGTAAAATAGTTGTTTTGACGTCCTTCGTCAAGGAATCAAGCGTGTCAGTAAACGCCCTTTGAGTTCAGGTATTGTCCGAAAGCTTTGTCTACTTTCATGATGTGGTTGTATAGCCAATCCTTCAGGAAGGCAAGCGTATCCTCCCTGACGCTTGTGCCGTTTTCTTTAAAATCCCTTTCAAATTGTCTTATGTTGTCAATGAATTTACCGTGCTCTGCCATATGTGCGCTGGATTCAGGGTACGCATGTAACCCCATTAAATATTGCTCAATTGAAAAATGCGCTTCTGTATAATCAAAGAGTTCTTCAATGATCTCTTTCATTATGCGTTTATCGGAATCCTGATCCGGGTTGATTACGGTATCGTGTAGTATATTGATAAGTTCTACCAATCTCTGGTGTTGGTCATCAATTTCCAGTACCCCGACAAGGAGGTCGTCGCTCCATTCAAATAATGTCATAACTGCCTCGTTTGTTTTTTGGTAAAACCGGTTATATTTCGTGTTTATGCTTGGCGTTGCGGTTTTCGATCCAGCGGATGAATTATGCAGTGGATATATGAACTTTATCGCACGCGGAAGTTTTCAGGTTCTTTGGGTTGGAAACAGCGGGTGGTTTTTATAATCCGCCTTCTTTTCGTAATCTGACAATTGCGGTTGCAACCGCGTTACTGGCCTGTCCATAAGCGGAATGGAGCCCAAGAGCAAGTTCCGCCTCATCGTATTTCCGGGCGTTGATAAGCGTCGCCACCTTGCCGGCTTCCTTGTGGAAATTGGCGTGTTTTTCAACACAAACACTATAAGATGCCAGTTCTCCGAGGCTTCTTTTTCCATCTCCATGCAGCCATTTACCCATGTCGCAACAATTGTCTTTCCCTATGGTTTCGGTATCCAGAGTTTCTTTTTTTATCATGGCTGCACGAAGTTTGTTTTCCATTCAGCGTGTTTATGTAAGGCTTCGCCCATGTCCATATTTTATCCCCTGATATATTTATTGGTTTTATGCTGTGACAATGATTGTTGTTTTTAACAGGTAAATCTATTCCTGGTTGCGTTTTAAGTTGCATGCAGGTAGTAACCGACCCATCTCATCCGCTGACGCAAACGCGCTTCGGCGGATGAAATTGGGTCAAAATACACGTCTTTTAACCTGCTACGTCAGTACTTTTCACAAAGGTTCGATAAGTCTGCATGCCTCCTGAAAGGATGCTCACTTGAAACCCTGCCTGCTTTAGCGTCCGTGCAGCATAATACGCGCGTTGGCCAACCCCGCAAACCAGGAGGATTTCCCGGTCTACCGGCAGTTCAGCCAGACGCTCCCGTAATGTTTCCAGCGGAATATTCAATGCATCCGGCATGTATCCGGCATCGAATTCAGCAGGGCTGCGAACATCCAGGATCAATGCGTCGGTGTTGGATATATCGTTCCAGTTCGCCAGCGCCAAATCACCGCGAAGCACGTTGGATGCAATCATGCCGGCCATATTGACAGGGTCTTTGGCTGCGCCGAACTGCGGCGCGTAACAAAGCTCGAATTCTTCGAGATCGTAAACCGTTGCGTCCTGCATCATTGCTGTAGCAATGACGTCGATACGACGCGCGACATCAGCCTCGCCAATTGCTTGTGCGCCTAGAATTCGGCCATCCCGTACAGAGAACAGCAGCTTCATGTGAATCGGTTTCGCGCCTGGAAAATAACTCACATGATGACCGGGGTGCAGAAACACGGCCTGAAAGTCTTCAATGCCTGCGCGTCTTAGCGCTTTTTCACTGACGCCGGTAGTGGCTACGGTGAGACCGAACACTTCGCATACGGCAGTGCCTAATATGCCATCAAAAGTCAGCGGGGGCGGTGCATCCTGGCCCGCCTTACATCTAAAGCCATAAATAATATGACTCGCGGCAATGCGCCCTTGCCGATTGGCTGGGCCGGCAAGCGGCATCAACTGCCATTCGCCCGTAATGCGGTTTTTTACCTCTACTACGTCGCCCACTGCCCATATATTGGGATCACTGGTGTGCAGAAACTCGTCAACGCGAATACCGCCTCTTTCTCCCAGCTCCAAACTGCACTTTCTTGCTAACGATACCTCCGGGCGCACGCCAATTCCGAGGATGACCAAATCGCTCTCTATCGCTGATCCTCTGGATGTTTGTAGCGATAAACCCCCGCCTTCTTTGGCAGTAAATGCTTCAACAGCTTCGCCCAATCTGAGCTGCACACCGCAAGTTTGTAGCCGTTCGGCGACATAAAAAGCCATTTCAGGATCCAACGGAGGCAAAACCTGGTTGGCCAACTCCAGCACCGTGACTTTCAGTCCTAGCCCGGCCAGATTTTCAGCCATTTCCAAACCAATGAAACCGCCTCCCACCATTACGGCACTACCGGCGTTGGAAACGGCTGCCTTGAGTTTTCGGCTATCGGGGATGGTGCGCACCACATGTATTCCGGGCAGATCGATTCCCGGTAAGGACGGCCTGATGGGCGTAGCTCCTGTCGCCAGAACCAAAGCATCATAGTGTTCGAAATCAACTTCGCCCGACCTCAGATCACGTACTTCGATCATGCGCGTCTCGCGGTTGATGGCAACCACTTCCGTTTCGGTTCTGACATCGATATTGAAGCGCTCACGAAACAGTTGCGGCGTCGCCACCAGTAGCTTGGCTTCGGACTGAATGACATCGCCGACAAAATACGGCAAGCCGCAATTCGCAAACGACACATGCGGCCCGCGCTCAAACAGGACGATATCGCAGTTTTCACACAGGCGTCGTGCGCGGGTAGCACAGGATGCGCCTCCAGCGACGCCGCCGACGATTAGAATGCGTTTCTTCTTGCCTGGGTTCATACTTTCATCCCTTTTCAGTAATAATTGACAATTAATGACTTAATCGACAGCATGGAACTCTATTTATTTTTATTCAACAAATAATAAACCACCGGCACCACCAGCAACGAAAACGCGGTGGATGCAAAAATACCGAATATAAAGCTCCACGCCAGCCCTGAGAATATCGGGTCCAGGGTGATCACAAACGAACCGAACATCGCCGCGCCGGCGGTCAGGAATATCGGGCGCAGACGCGTCGCACCGGCTTCGATCATGGCCTCGACCAGCTCCACGCCTTGCGCGCGCAGGCGTTCGATGAAGTCGATCAGGATAATCGAGTTGCGCACCACTATCCCGGCCAGCGCGATCATGCCGATCATGCCGGTCGCGGTGAACAGGATCGGATTGTCGAACCCGGCAACCGGCGTCGTAAACAGGTTAAGCACCCAGAATCCGGGCATGATGCCGATGATGGTCAGCGGTATCGCCACCATGATGATCAGCGGCATGCTCAGCGAACCGGTCTGCGCGACCAGCAGCACATAGATCATCAACAGCGCCGCGCCGAACGCCAGCCCCAGGTCGCGGAACACATCGACGGTAATTTTCCATTCCCCCTCGCCGGCCAGATCGACGCTGTAGCCTGCCGGCAGCGGATGCGCTTTTTCGATAGCCCAGTAGTCCAGCACCGCTTCGACCGGCGTCTGCCCGACCATTTCCGCTATCACGTAGTTCAGACGCTTCAGGTTTTTGTGATAAATGGTCTGATCCACCGTTTCTTCGCTGATCTGTCCCAACTCGCCCAATGGCACCAATGCACCGCGCGCGGTTTTAACGCGTAGCGCCAGCAAATCGGCCACCGACGAGCGCTCGGCGCGCTGCAGCCTGACGCGGATACTCAACGGCAATCGCTCCGAGGGTTCGTGCACAATGCCGGCCTGCTCTCCGGCCAGAGCGATGCGCAGGGTAGCGGCCACATCGGCCACCGTCACGCCCTGCTGCGCGGCTTTCTGCCGGTCCAGGTCGAAACGGATGCGTTGCATGTCTTCATCGACAAAATCGTCTACGTCGCGCACGCCGTTGATGCCCTCGATATAGCCGCGCACAGTGCGCGTGACCTGCGCCAGATCGCGGTAATCGCGATCTGGCGGACCGTAAACTTCCGCAACGAAGGTCGACAATACCGGCGGGCCGGGCGGCGTTTCGACGATTTTGACGTTGCCGCCATGACGCGCGGCTATTCCCTCTATGTCGGGACGGAGCCGCAACGCGATTTGATGCGATTGCTGCTCGCGTTTTTCCTTGGACAGCAGGTTGATGCGAATCTCGCCGACATAGCCGCCGCTGCGCAGGTAGTAATGCCTGACCATGCCGTTGAAGTCCATCGGCGACGCCAGACCGATATAGGTCTGGAAATCGGTGACTTCGTTGACTTGCGCCAGATAGGCTTCCAGTTCGCGCGCGAGGCCGTCGGTCGCCTCCTGGGTGCTGCCGCGCGGCATGTCGATTACCAGTTGCATCTCGTTTTTATTGTCGAACGGCAGCAGCTTGAGCGGAACCGCGCGCGTGACCGCCAGCATTGCCGATCCGGCAAACGCCAGCAGCGTCAGCCACAAAAACAGACGCGCGCGCATGGGATGCCGGAGCAGCCCGCCCAAAGCCCAGTCGTACCAGCGATAAACGGAACTGCGTTTCAGATCGAACGGCGCTTCGTCGCCCTTGCCATATTCGCTTTGCAGCAGGTGATAGCTGGCCCACGGCGTAACGGTGAAGGCGACCAGCAGCGACATCAGCATCGCAATCGGCACGTTGAAAGCCATCGGCCCCATGTACGGCCCCATCATGCCGGTAATGAAAAACAGCGGCAGAAACGAAACGATGACCGCCAGCGTCGCAAAGATGGTGGGCGGCCGCACTTCGTCAACCGCGGTCAGCGCGGCATCGAGCGGGCTTTCCCTGCGCAGCTTGAAATGACGGTAGATATTTTCGACATCGACGATGGGGTCGTCGACCAGCAGACCGAGCGACAATATCAACGCGAACAGCGTGACGCGGTTGATGGTATAACCCGCCACCAGGTCGAACAGCAGGGTCACGCCCAGCGTCATCGGCACCGCCAGCGCGACGATCAGCGATTCTTTCGGCCCCAGCGCAAACGCCAGCAGCACCAGTATGGTCAAAATCGCGATAAACAGATGTTTAACCAGTTCGTTGACCTTGTGATTGGCGGTTTCGCCGTAATCGCGCGTAATGCTGACCGTGACGTCGTCCGGCACCAGCTTGCCGCGCAAGCTATCCACCATGTTGATGGTGCTTTCCGCTACCGCAACCGCATTGGCCCCCTTGCGCTTGGAAACCGCCACCGTCACCGCCTGCCGCTGCTCCCCCGGCGCCGCAGCCTGCGTTTCCTGCCCGCCGATATGGCGGCTGTCCGCAGCGGCGGGACCGAAGTTCATGCGCGTATAACTGCTGATTTCGGCGGCATCGCGCACCTCGGCGACATCGCGCAAATACACGGCGCGATTATCCTGTGTTTTCAACACCGTCATCGCAACATCGTCCCCGCTGTGGAACATCGGCCCGGCGTCGACCTGGATAACCTGATCGCCACGCTCGAAACGGCCTGCCTGCAGACTGATATTGGCGCTACGTAACGCGACCAGCACTTCAGGCAGGGTCAAGCCGTGCGCCGCCAGCGCCGCCGGGTCGGGATAAACTTCCATCTGGCGCGGTTCGCCGCCAACCACGGCTATTTTTCCGGCATCCGCCACTTCTCCCAGCTTGACCTTGATCTCGTCGGCAAGCCGTCTGAGCGCGGCGGTGTCGTACAGCGCATTGGCGGAAGACAGGGTCAGCGTCACTATCGGCACGTCGTCGATTTCCACCGGCCTGACTCCCCAGCCTTTGACGCCGGGCGGAATCACATCCTGATTCGACATCAGTTTGCTCCAGACCTTGACCAGGCTGTCTTCGCGGTCTTCGCCGACGTAGAAGCGCACCGTCACCATGCCTTCGCCTTCGCGCGACGACGAATACACATACTCGACGCCGTCTATCTCCCGGAGGCGGCTTTCCAGCGGCGTAACCACCAGTTTTTCCACTTCCTCGGCGGAAGCGCCCGGCATTTGCACCCAGACATCGGCCATCGGCACGATGATTTGCGGCTCTTCCTCACGCGGCATCAGCAACAAGGCGCCCATCCCCGCCAGCAGGGAGGCGATCAACAGCAGCATGGACAGCTTGGAGGTGATAAAAAGCCGGACAATTTCGGCGCTGAAGCCTCTGCGTACGGGTCCGTTGTTGATGTTACTCGCCATGACTTAAACTCACCGTCTGCCCCGCCTTCAAACCGGCCAGCACTTCGACCCATTCGGCCTGCGCTTTGCCGGTGCGTATATGCCGGAGCTGTTCGTTGCCGTCTTCGACAAGGTAAACCGATTCCAGCTGGCCGCTACGATGCACCGCCGCCAGCGGCACGAACAAGCCCCGGTGATTGCCGCAGGCTTTTTCCAGTCGGGCAAACGCGCCCGGCCGCAGCGATACGGAAGCATCCAGCCCGGCCTTGATCAACGTGGTGCGCGTATCGGCATCGAACACCGGCGAGATTTCTTCGATGGCGACCGGGTAATGATTCTGTCCGACTTGCGCCAATAATCGATCGCCCAGCTGCAGCGATGCGGCGCAGCTTTCCGGCAGCGCCGCTTCGATGCGTAGATGGCGCAGCGATTGCAGCAACAATACCGGAGCGCCCGGCATCGCGGTGTCGCCCGGCTCCAGCAGACGCCGCACCACCACTGCATCGAACGGTGCGCGCAGTTGCGTTTCCGCATCCACCGACGCGGAAACCCCGACAGCCGCGCGCGCTTCGGCTACCTGGGCGTTGGCGGTACGGGCCGCAGCCTGTGCGGCCTCCAGCATTTGCTGTGTCACAACCTCTTTTTCAAACAGGGTTTCGCTACGGCGGAGTTCGGCCGTGGTCCGCTGCGCTTGTGCTTGAGCGGCTTCCAGCGCCGAACGCGCCTGCTGCAAACGCGAACCATATTCCTTGTCGTCCAGCTGCCCCAGCACCTGCCCTGCCGTCACCCTGTCGCCTGCGCGCACCTTCAATGCTACGATACGCGCAGCCACTCGGGAGGCGACGTGAGCAACATCTCTGGACGTTACCGACGCGGGCCAGAACTGAATTTCATCGACATCGCGCTCGACCACCTGCGCAGTTGGAACGCTTTTATCGACGGCGTGGCGGCCTGCCGGATCGGCATGTCCCGGCTGGGTCTTGTGAGTGAAACCGCCTTGCATCCAGACCAATATCAGAATCAACCCCAGAACCGAGAGAGCGGCGTAAATGATTTTTTTGCGGGATGCTGCCTGCTGTGGCTCGTAATCGAATTTATTCATCAGTACACCTTGATGGTATGAATCTTTGCTCTTTGAGAGTGTGAACTCGCCGCGCAAAGCGCGCGACAAACACAACAGCGGCTACTTGCCGCCGCTCGTTCGACGCTCGGCTTCAAAGTCCGATTGAAACCAATACCCAATGGCTTTTTGCAGATTGGCCCGGGCAATCTGCACTTCGAAGCGGGCGGTTACCGCGCGCATTTCGCTCGCGGTGCGATCCGCTTCGGCTTCCAGATAGCGGGTAACGCCGGCCGCCCCGGCCCGGTATTGCTCATGCACCAGACGCAAGGCTTCTTCCGCCGATGTCTGCGCCGCTTCCGTTACCTGCCGGCGCGCTTCCACTTCGCTCAGATTATTCTTCGCGCGTTGAACTTCGGCATCGATATCGAGACGCACGCGTTCACGCGCCGCCTGCGCCTCGGCCACGCGCCGCTCCGCCGCCGACACCCGCGCCGAGGTAGCGCCGCCGCCGAAAATCTCTATTTGCGCATTGACGCCTACTGTCAGGTTTTGCTTGCTGAAATTAAATTGCGGCGATGATTCGTTCAATCCATAGGCGGCGTAGGCGTCGACACGCGGCATATGCCCAGCGATTTCGGCGCGTAGCTCTTTTTCACGCATTTCCACCTGGCGCGCAGCTATCTGCATTTCCGGCCTTTGCGCCAACGCCGTGTTCAACAGGTTTTCCGTCAACGCATGTTGGGGCGCCTTGTCGTCCTTCAGGCTTTCTTTCACCACGAGCGTATCGCCCGTTCCCAACCCCAGCAGTGTCTTTAACCCCGTATGCGCGGACTCATGCGCGTTCAAGGTTTGCAATTCGCGCTCCCTGGCCTGCGCATGCCTTACTTCCAGAGACAGCACATCGGAGCGCAGCAACGAACCCGCCTGATGCATCTCGCGCGCATGATTAAGTTCGCTGTCGACGGCGGCAAGCGAGCGGCGTGCAGCCTCAACCTCCCGCGGCGCCGTTAATACGGCGTAATATGCGGCCGTCACTGCCGCCGCCAGTTGGTTATGCAAGGCAGCGCGTTCCAGTTCGCTCACTTCCACACCCAGCTCGGCCGCTTTTTTACGGTAATAATCGCGACCGCCTTCGAACAAGGACATCGTACCCACCAATTCCGGACGGAAGTTGCCGATATAGCCCGGATTATTAATCGTTCCCAAACTCTGCGAATCAAAACGGCGCTGAGCGACAATCGCCGAAAACGCCAGGGCCGGGTTATCGGTATAGGTGTAGCCGACCTGCCCCATCAGTTTGGGATAAAAGTTAGCCGTTGCCTCAATTACCCTGGCTTCGGCCTGGCCGATACGCTCTTCCGCCGCCTGCATATCGGGGTTTTTGCTGAACGCCAGTTCCAGCACCTGCTCCAGAATCAAACCCCGGGCATGGAAAGCGCCGGCTGTTTTCGGTTCTGCGGCAGTAAACTCCACGGGCTCCTGCGCCGACGCGGAGTAAACCGGCGCCGCCAAAGCAATGCAGGCAGAAACCGGCAGCACGAGATTCGCGTGTATGTCAGACCAGGGAATACGTTTTATTGTTCTCACCACATTAAGTTCCGCTAATCAATAGATATAATAAGGATGTCTCATCTCCAGTTGCGCTGATCCACCCCCTGGAGAAAGGTCGGGTAGTGATTATTTGTTTTGTCAAGCAGCGCGCGGCGTCAGTTGGAAATAAAATATCCTTCTTTGTGATATATAAAAATTAGGTAACTATTCAGCATACCCGCTGAAGAGGAAGTGAGGTGAGTCAGGCGAGACCTTCTGCGCCCATGGATGGGCGCAGAGAGCTTCCAGGGACGGACTTGCAGCTTGTCTCGACTGGTTTTCCTCACTTCCGACGGGCTTCGCCCAGGACTCAAAAGAACTCGCTGAATAGTTACAAAATTAGTTTATTAAAAACATTGATGATTTAATGCGGTGTTTTTAATCTCGCGACGCTCTATCCGACAAGCTCCTAACCCATGATTAAATTGAGCAGGAATGATATTTTTTAAATATCTTTACCGCTTTTATGTATCCTTTCGTCACAGTTGGACTCAAGCCACATTGCGTTAATAATGGCAAACGAGGCCGAAAAACAAACGCCTAAAATCCAGGTGAAATACCACATGATTGCATCTCCTGTCATTAAATTGATCTATCAATAAAGACTATGCCGGCCTGCAACAATCCTTGCTTCCGTTACCGGTCCCCAGATCACACGATAAACCCAACGCGTATAAAGCAGTACGATCGGTAAAAATACCAACGTAATCCAGAAAGCCCATAGCAGAGTCAAATGACTGGACGTGGCGTCCCACAGGGTCAAACTGGAATTCGGATCGGTCGAGGAAATAAGCAGAAACGGGAACAGGCCGAAACCAAGCGACAGCAGAATGTCGGCTACACCCAATGAGGCCAGCACGAAAGCCAGCCAGGTAGCCTGAGTTTTCGCAATAATCCACGCGCCGAGTAAGCCGCCTATACCCAACAACGGCGCAATCCACATCCATGGATTGGACGCGTAGTGCTTAAACCAGGCTCCGGAAGGCGACATTACCACTGTTTTCGTCAACGGGTTGGATGGGGCAAAACCACCCAATGATTGCGTTATTTCGGGACGCGCCATACCGGTGAGCATCCAAAAAGCAATGATTCCTACAAACAGGACCAGCAACGGCCCCAGGACAGCGCCCGCACCACACCTTCTGTGCGCCATTTAAGAAATATAGCCCCCTGAAACAGGGTCAGCAGCAAGCCGGTTACACCGCAAAAGAGCGCAAACGGGCTCAACAAGGCCCAGAAGGAACCGGTATAAAATGAGCGCAACTCCGTATCCAGATGAAAGGGCAAGCCAATCACCAGGTTGCCGACGAGCACACCCAATAGAATGGGCGGTAACGCGCCGCCGGCAAACAAACCCCAGTCCCAAGCATTACGCCACGCAGGACAGGTCAATTTGCTGCGGTAATCAAAGCCGACCGGACGGAAAAACAGCGCGAACAGTACCAGCAACATGGCGGCGTAAAGCCCGGAGAACAGTGTTGCGTAGACGGGCGGCCAAACAGCAAAAATAGCGCCGCCCAGCAGTACCAGCCAAACCTGATTGCCCTCCCATACAGGACCAATGGTATTGATAATCACGCGACGCTCGTTGTCGCTGCGTCCCAGGAACGGCAATAATGCGCCCACACCGAAATCGAAGCCTTCGGTTATCGTGAAAACAATCGCAACAGTGCCAATCAGTATCCACCAGATCAAACGAATTGTTTCGTAATCAAACATGATGAGTCTCCCTGTCGCCGATTATGTGCGGGCAGTAGCAGCAGGCACGGAAGACGTGTTCTGCTCAAAATGATAGTTTCCGGTATGCAGACTACTGGGACCCAGGCGCGCATACTTGAACATGAGAAACAATTCGACCACCAGCAATAGGGTATAGAACAACAGGAACCCTCCGATGCTGAACCAGAGCTGATCGGTAGTGACACTGGACACACTCAAATGCGTCGGCAGAACTCCGGAAATTGTCCAGGGTTGGCGACCGAATTCAGCAACAAACCAGCCGGTTTCAGCCGCTGTCCAGGGCAATGGAATGCACCACACCGCCATACGCAGCAACCAGCGCTTTTGATCTGCCACGCGAGTCGAACAATAATAAAACGCCATGGCAAAAACAAACAGCATGGTAAAACCGCATGCCACCATAATACGGAAGGTCCAAAACAGCGGCGCTACTTTCGGAATAGTGTCGTTCGCCGCCATGGCGATCTGCTCGTCATTGGCATCGACTACCTGGGGCGTATATTTTTTCAATAACAACCCATAGCCCAAATCGGCTTTATGCGCCTCGAACACATGGCGTACTTCCTGACTCTTGTTTCCACCATGCATTTTTTGTAAGGCGCCGTAGGCAACCATGCCGTTGCGTATCCGCAAGAGGCTATCCTGTTTAAGCTGTTTTAATCCTTTGACCTCTTCGTCTATCGAGCGCGTGGCGATCAAACCGAGTACGTAAGGAATTTTGATGGCCCAACGGGTTTTCTCAGCCTGCTGATCCGGAAAACCTACCAGGGTAAAACTGGCCGGGGCCTTTTCCGTTTCCCACTCGGCCTCAATTGCAGCCAGTTTTGATTTTTGCGTTTCTCCCTGGGTATATCCGCTTTCATCTCCCAGTACAATCACCGACAGTATCGAGGCGAATCCGAATGCCGTTGCGATGGAAAACGAGCGTCGCGCAAACGCAATATCGCGCTGGTTCAGCAAATACCAGGAGCTGATACCCAGAACAAACATGGAGGCAGTCACATATCCCGCCGCAGCGGTATGAACGAATTTTACCTGGGCGACCGGGTTAAAAATCACCTCGGCAAAACTCGTCAATTCCATGCGTAAGGTTTCATAATTAAACTCAGCGCCGACCGGGTATTGCATCCAGCCATTGGCGATCAATATCCACAGTGCCGACAGACTGGTGCCCAGCGCCAAAAGCCAGGTCACAGTCAAATGCTGCACCTTGCTTAGACGCTCCCAACCGAAAAAGAAAAGCCCGACGAAAGTGGATTCCAGAAAAAACGCCATCCAGGCCTCGCTCGCCAGCAGTGGCCCGAAAATATCGCCTACATAATGCGAATAATATGACCAGTTGGTGCCGAACTGGAACTCCATGGTAATACCGGTGGTGACACCCATCGCAAAATTGATACCGAACAGTTTGCCCCAGAATCTGGTCATATCGCGATAGACTTCCCGGCCTGTCATCACGTAAACCGATTCCATGATGGCCAATAAGAATGTCATTCCGAGCGTGAGCGGGACAAACAGAAAATGATAAAGCGCAGTCAAGCCAAACTGCACCCTGGAAAGCAATACAACTTCATCACCGGACATATGAATTTCCTCCATTGAGTTTTGGATCGTAGTCGCCTGTATCTGCTGCTGACGGCCTCACAAAAATGACCGCCGCAACATCGGTCGGCGACGTTTTCCCGTCGTGGCGGAAAAACACAGCCCACAATCCACACAGCAACACGATCTTCACAGCAAATACCAGGGAGAACTCTTTTTTCAGCGAGTAAACAGACGAGGTAGGTACGAGCTTCTTCTCGGGTTTTGGAAAAAACTACTGCTTTTTGTTTTTCTTTCCAACGCAAAAACACCAAGCTGTTGAAAGTGTCCTTCGACTAGCACTTGATATTCTGGTCGAAGGAATCGTTAAAACCTCGTATCAGGTATTGAATTACTGTGGCGGCTTTTTCTTCAGGCGCAGGATCCCCATGGCTTTCAGGGGGAGTCGTTCGTAAATAGGTTCACTGACGCCCTTGCGGACCTTGCGCATGAAGTATTTTTCATACGCTATTTTGGCCCAATGTACCCAACGTCCTCTCGAAGCCCACTGCACATTACGCGGAGGGATTTGCGGCATGGCCAGGAAAGCAACGCCGGAATCACCAAAGTCGGCCAGGCACAATGCATTCCAGGTACCCTTGTGGTCAGGCTCCTTTCCATCCAGTTGTGCGCGTATATTATGAGCCGTCGCAGTCACCATGGACTCGATCATATAACCCGTTTTGGGTGTGCCGGTGGGTACAGGCGTCTGCTCCAAGGGTGGAATGGCAATACACACACCAACCGAGTAAACATTCTTATAGGTAGGATTGCGCTGATGTTCATCGACGATAACGAAACCACGCGGATTAACCAGCTTTTCAATACCAAGCAGCGCATCAACACCTTTGAAGGCCGGTAACATCATGCTGTGCTTGAAAGGCAGTTCGTGCTTTTTTTTCTCCTGACCGTTGTCATCTACTTCAGTGACATACATCATGCCATCTTCGATTTTGTCGACTTTGGCATTGCAAATCCAGTTGATGTGCTTGTTGCGCAGCTCGCTTTCGAGCATGCCTTTCGTATCGCCCACGCCACCGAGCCCCAGATGACCTATGTAGGGCTCTGCGGTGACATAGGTCATTTTGACCTTGTCACGTATTTTCCGCTTGCGTAGAGCGGATTCAGCGATAAAAAGGTATTCATACGCGGGACCAAAACAGGATGCGCCTTGTACTGCACCTATCACGATGGGGCCTGGGTCCTCAACAAATTTGCTCCAGAACACGCCAGACTCACCTGCGTGATCGACATGGCACACGGACTGGGTGTACCCATTCGGTCCCAGTCCCGGTACTTCATCGAATGCAAGCTTGGGTCCGGTAGCAATGATCAGATAGTCATAATCCACATGCTCGCCGTTAGCGAGTTCAACACGGTTATTCTCTGGCAGAAACCGCGTTACCTTCTGCTGAATAAACGTAATTTTTTTCTTTTTGAAAACCGGCGCCAACTCGACCTTGATATCGGAGGGTTTCCGCCAGTTCACTGCTACCCAAGGATTTGATGGCACAAAATGAAAAGTGGGGGTGTCGGCAATAACGACAACCTCATCCTGTTTGCGGGCGCTTTCCTTCATTTCAAAAGCCATAGGAATACCTCCTATACCCGCACCGACAATAACGATTTTTGCCATGGTTTTTTCCTCGGTTGATATGGCTAAACTGCCTTTATTATGTCTTCTTTTGCAACCAGTACCATTTTTGATAGTTACTGAAGCGGCTGCTTCCCCAATAACTTTGTTACCATCTGCACGCGATGTCAGAGCCTTGTTTACTCTGGTCTTCGGTTGTTCCGCGCCCATCTTCAGGGCAACCATATCTATGTGAAGTAAACGATAGTACTAAAATCGCCAGGCTTAATACCGCTATTGCTCCAGTGATACTCAAGAGTAGATAGAGGTGAAACTCGTTGGAGACCTTTTGCACATCAATTACCAGATGCCGTGATAAGGCCGTAATAGCGATGTAGATCAGAAACTGTACGGGTAACCGCAACGTTCTAAAATAAATGCCAACCATCGCACCCAGCTCAAGGTAAATAAACAAGAGCAGGATATCTTCCAGCGTGGCATGACCGGCTTTCATCATTTCGATATAGTCGTGTAATGCCGACCAGACTATCGTGGAACCGATGCAGAACAAGGCCAGAAAATGGAACATGTCCACCAGAGTATCTCCGGTTTTTTTGACTATGCGGTGTCTATCGTTCATCGAGACAAGACTGTTTCGTTGGTTTCGTGGCTGTCTTGTATTCTATATTAGTAATTTCTAATATACAAGCGGCGCCAAGGCAAATATTTTCAACTGTAAGAGTAGAACGGGCAGACCTTCGCGGCATCCATGCCGTTGTCGTAGATTATTCCACTGGAAACTCGCCCTTATTGAAATGCAACTCGTTGAATGTCCATTTATAGTGCGCCGCATGCATATCGCTGAGACCTTCATTTTCCAGAATTTGCAGGTTGGCCATCACCTCCATTGATAGCTCGGAAAGTGTTCGCATAGGGGTTGTAATATCCTCCATGGTCGCCCCGTCACCCACCAGCTTTACCAGTAATTCGCCTACATTATGAAATTGGCAATGTGGTTGTTCCAGATCATGGAAAACCTTTCTATCCCGAAACAGCTGCCCTTCCTTGTAATACCATTGCCCCAACCGGCATTCATGGCATGATAAGGGGGGAACTTTGAGGTATTTCCGGTAAGGTGAGTTTTTAGGGTAAGACACCGCCTTGATCAATTCGCTGACCAGCTTCCTTCTCCACTGCACATGGTCCAGGCTAGCCATGTGAATCAGTCCGACCGGCAGACCGGACCAACGATTGTCTGCCTTCACAAAGGAAATATATCGATCCAGCGGGAGCGCTTTGCTGATCCAGAATCCCTGAATTTTGGTGCAACCGCTTTCCAGTAAACGGTGGTATTGATCACTGTTTTCCACGCCTTCGGCGATGACGCTGATTCCAAGCTCATGCGCCATGCGGGTGGATGTCTCGACGATGGTCATGTTTTTATCCGAATCAAGCATTCTGCTGATGATGCCTTGATCCAGTTTGATGGAGGTGAACGGCCATTTGCTGAGCGTATCCAGGGACGAGTACCCGGTACCGAAGTCATCCATTACCAATCCCAGGCCGGCCTGCCGCAACGGCAGGATATGCTGTTTGAGACTATCGCCTGCTTCCAAAGCGGCGGTTTCCACTAACTCTACTTGCAGCCTTTCGGGCGCCACCCCAAACGTTTCAAGCGAGTCCAGCACCGTCTTTGTAAATGCGTCATTCTCGAAATCCTTGGCTGAAGTGTTGAAAGACACTGATAACGTATCCACATCCTGCAACACCATCAGATCATTCACCAGCTTGGGGAACATGTGGCGGGTGATTTCTGTAATCAGTGATGACTGTTCCGCCACAGGGATAAACACACCCGGCAGTACAATTGAACCATCAGGTTTTATCCACCTGATCAGTGCTTCAGCACCCACCACCCTTCCGGTAATCAAGGAAACCTTGGGTTGATAAAAAAACGTGAATTCGTCTTTTTTTATGGCGTCAATGATTTCGATTTCTGTCACTATCATTTTCTTTTCATGCCAATGATGAGGGTGCGCTTTTGGGGTGACTTTCCCTGAAAGCCTATTCCACCAGGAATTCGCGCATCATGCCCATGTCTTCGTGTTCCAGATTATGGCAATGAACCATGAACACGCCTTTATATTCCTTGTAGGGCTTGATAATACGAACTTTCTCACCCGGCATGACCAGTACCGTATCCTTCAGGCCGCTATCAATAAAGCCTTCACGCACGGTAGCGTAATCCGCAGACTCTTCCGCGCCGATGGTGCGGCTGATGATCTGGAACGGATCTTCATGTATATGGATAGGGTGCGCCATCGACATCATCATGCCCATACCACCCATACCACCCATACCACCCATACCACCCATACCACCCATACCACCCATACCACCCATATCACCCATACCATTCATCATGCCCATACCACCGCCCATGGCGTGCATGCCCTGCTCTGAGTTTTCCGCGTCATCATGACGCATCTCGGCCTTCGCTCCGGATTGCACGTCATCGCCATGACTCATCGGCGCTTTATCTTCGTCTTGACCTGCTGCAGCTCCATGCCCGCCTTTACCGCCATGCGCATGGAAAATTTCCATCAATTGCAGCGTACCGAAAGGTATGCGCTCGCCATCCATAAAATCGTTAGGCGCATAGGGCCGTCCATTGAGCAACATTGCTCCAGGTCCCTCGGAAATGCCAAGCGCTACCGGCTTGCTGGGGTTGGCGGTATCGCTCACTCGATATCGGTTGATTTTACTCAAATGCGTCGGCAGATTCGGATTCTCGCTCACCTGACGGCTTACTCGCACGGTAAAAATGGGGTATTCGCTTCCCAGCGGCAATTTATTGCGCATCATTGCACGCATACCGCCCATCATGGCATGTTCGCCGCCTTGTTTATCTCCCTCGGTCTCATGTCGCATGCCCCCTGCATTTCTACCCATCCCTGCCATTTCTCCACGCATCATACGCTCAGCCATTTTCGGTAACGCACCACTGAAAGTGCTGCTACGCATGACCAGCTGCGAACCGAGCTTGCGCGCACTGAAATCGGCCCATACATCAATGCGCTCGCCGGGAGCCAGCATGACATAAGGTTTATGCACCGGCGTTTCCAACAATCCGCCGTCAACACCTATCACAGTGATCGGCATGGCGTCATCCCAGGCCAGTTTGTAAATGCGCGCGTTCGATCCATTGAGAATGCGCAGTCGATAGGCTCGGCTGGCCACATCGATACTGAAGTCGGGGCGGCCATTAACCAGGATACGGTCGCCGTGAAAACCGATCATGCGATCATGCATGTTACGCGCATAAATCAACTGGTTTTGTTCATCGAATAATCGATCCTGAATAACGATGGGTATTTCGTATTCCCCGGCAGGCAGATCCAGCTTTTGCTCTTCCGGGTCGCTGACCATAATGGCGCCGGCCAAGCCATGATAGACCTGCTTGCCGGTGATTCCATGCGTATGAGGATGGTACAGAATCATGCTGGCGCGGTTGCGCATTTCGAATTCGTAAACAAAGGTTTGCCCCTTGTCCAGCGCGTACATGGGATGACCGTCCATCAGGGCGGGCACGCTCAGTCCATGCCAGTGGGTAATGGTCGGCTCGTCCAACTCGTTACGCAGATGGATACGGATTTTCTGCCCTGTCTGGAAACGCATCAGCGGCCCCAGATAAGAATCGGGCAGCGCCGCCAAAGTGTTGTCCGGGCCATTGATCAAACGACCTATGTACTGCTGCACCTGCGTGGGCTGGCCAGGAAGAATATGCGCCGTACCGGGCCGGCAAATCAGCTCGAGCTCCACATCGGGTTTAAAGAGAGGCGATGCCTTGTTAGGCGCCATTTTGGGCATCATGCCCACCCCCTCCATTGCATGCAGCCATGTACTCCCTCCTGTATAAGCCAGCAGGCCCAAGCCTGTTTGGGCAAGAAAACGACGGCGTGAATGATTGATAAAACCTTGCATGTAACCTCCTTTCGGGCGGTATCGCCTCTTTAATAAGTTTAATTTAGTGTGCTATCAGGAGACTTAATCTGGAAAAGTGAGTTTGTACCTCCGGCAAATGGATTTTAATAACGTGCATCCATAGGTTTTTTATCTTTCGGCCAATCCTTCGTCTTGCCGGGAAAATCCGGGCGCGGCTGGTGCGTGAAATACGCTGCCACATCGACGGCATCCTGCTCCGAAATACCGCCTTGTCCCAGCGGGAATTTCTGATGGAATCCGACCGGCATATTGGACAGAACAAAGGCCGCCGCAGTGTAGGTGCGCGCCATACCGGCGCCGATATTGAACGAATCGTCACCCCACAGCGGCGGGTAGATAACGCGGCCCTCAGCCTGCCTTGAGCCCTGGCCGTCGTTGCCATGACACACCTCGCACTGCGTGGCGTATACCTGCCTGCCGTTTTCCACGTTGGGTTTGAGCGACATATCCACCTTGCCGACGCCGCGCCCGGCGATCTTGTCCTGCGATCTGATGTCCTTTTTCATCCAGTCGAAATAGGCCACCATCGCTTTCATGCTCTCTGAATCCATTGGCAGCGGTTTACCGTTCATGGAGCGCTCGAAGCAACCGTTGATGCGCTCTTCGAGCGTGATGATCCGCCCGGAACGCGCGGCATAACCGGGAAAAACAGCGGATACGCCAAGGAACGGCGAAGCGTCCGCCACCGTACCCACATTGAGATGACAACTGGTGCAATTCAGGGAACTGCCAACGTTCTGCGGCAACAGCGCCCGAGTTTCAAGATGCAGGCGCATACCCTGTATTAATTGCCCGGCATTGGGGCTGGTCAGCATGTCCGCCAGACGCGGCGTGTCAAACAGAGCAGCATCAGTAATATTGGAATTGAGGTGCGCGCGCATCTTTTTTATTTGGGACGCGGTTATCGGTTCAGCATGATGGCCCCAAATGGCACGCACGAAGTTCAGGATTTCCGCAAGTTCCTGATCGGACAGCCGGGCGAAGGCAGGCATGGCGTAGACGCGTGGGTGCGCGGCAGTTTCAGCCGTTTTCCCGCCCGTCAGCATGATATGCAGCAGCGTGGACGGATCGGCAGAGTTAAGCGTCGGATTCTGCATCAGCGGCGGGAACATATCTTTCACTCCCAAGCCATCCTGACGATGACAGGCCACGCAAAACTGAACGTACCCCAGACCGCCACGCGTCGTATACAGATCGGTCGGCACTGTCGCTGCGCCGGTACTCTCCGGTATTGGCTGTTCGTTTTCGCCCGGCGGCAGCGATTTCAGATAGGTGGCAATCGCGGTTCGATCGGCGTCCGTGAAGTGTTGAGTGCTGTGGTGAATCACCTCCGCCATGTTGCCGGAAACCGTAGTAAAACGGTTTTTTCCTGTTTTCAGCAGATAGGCGGTGTCTTCCACCTCCCATAAATTCCGCAGACTGCGCGCATGCCACGCTTCAACCGTTTCGCCCGCAAGATAGCGATTGCCATGGGAATCCGCATCGCTCATTGCCTTCTCCTGGAAAGCAATGCCGCGTGGCGTGTGGCAGGCACCGCAGTGTCCCAGCCCCTGCACCAGATAAGCGCCCCGGTTCCAGACAGCATCCTTTGTAGTATCCGGCTTGAAGGACTCAGCATCCAGAAACGCCGCGTTCCAGAATGTCAGGCCCCAGCGCATACTGAACGGCCAGCGCATCTCCGACGGCTGGTTGGGCTGATTGATCGGTGCCAGACCTTGCTGAAGGTAGGCATACAAGGCGCGCATGTCGTCTTCGCTCATTTTGGCATAGGAGGGATAGGGCATGGCAGGGTATAAATTATGCCCGTCTGCAGTCACCCCCTTGCGCATGGCTCGATCGAATTGCGCAAATGAATATTTACCGATGCCGGCCTGGGTGTCCGGCGTGATGTTGGTAGAGTAAACCTTGCCGAAGGGCGTCGGAAACTCGCGACCGCCCGCCATTGCCGCTCCCTTATCCGCAGTGTGACAAGCAATGCAATCCCCCAGATGCGCCACATATTCGCCGCGCTTGATCAAAGCAGCTTCCTTTTCGGAAATCATAGGCCCCTGCACGGTTATATGCGTGTTGGGAATCGCCGCTTCAGTCGCTTGAGCGTTATAGCCCCAACAAAGATATGCGCCAAAAATAGACATAACTAAATAGCTAATCTTCATTGCTGCGTACCTGGAAATAGACGTTCAAACTGGAGCATACCTGCATAAGCCAATAGCCCCATGCTTGTTTGAGCAAGAAAGCGACGACGCGAATGGCTTATAAAGCTTTACATATAACCTCAGGTTCAAACAGACTCGCCTCTTTTATTAATCTATTCGGCTGCTTGGGTCACAGGCTTCAATGGTATATTAGTATATTTGTTTTTACTATTATTTTGAGCGGTTTGTTAAAGGTGGTCTAAGCCCAAACCGCCGAGAATTCCGTATATTTCGTAAGTAAATGAAAAATAATATGTATAGCAAAAACGGTCGTTAACCAGCACACGTCTTGGTTATGTCAAATACGTGTCAAAGCATAGCTAAACTGTATGGTTTTCAACCTAAAATCAGGTTAAGACTGAACGCTTGTGCAGCAGCCGGAATTTTCGGCGGTTAGGGCGCACACACCCTTAAAGCGAACGCTTAATGCCAGCCGCCATATTGTTTGGTAGCGTCTCCCTTAAAGCTTTCGCTGGTGGTTGCCGCACCACCTCCGCCGCCACCGCCCGATTTCTTGCGCTGGGCAATAGCGGCTCCAGCGGCCTTGGCAAGGTTGGTTTCTGTAAAACCACCCAGACTCAAGGCGGTATTCACCACGATGGTGGTAACCGGGCTGATATCCTGCATACTAGCGCTGGGGTCGGTAACCACAGCGCTGAGCGCATCATTCGGCGCGGCTTCCGGGTAAACGGTCAAAACCAAGGGATATAGCGTGCCAGTCGGCAGCGTCATCGCATAAGTCGATTGGCCCTTCAGCTCGGTTTGTGCGGCAATGTGTCCCTGTGCATCTTTTGCTTCCACACGACCCTGATCAATAGGGCCGTCATCGTTGAGTACATGGCCGCCAAGCCGGGTTTGTGTGCCGCTTACGCTTGCCGTGCCAACGGATACGCCATCATTGCAACCACTGATCAATGCAATAAAGGTAATGATCGCCAAGCGCCCGAAAAGATAATCAAATTTTTTGTTCGTCATACTGTTTCCGATTAAAACCGTTATCACTTCCCCCTCAGAGCCAACCGAGACGGTTGCAAGCACCATAAACAAGATACGCTCCAATACCGCAAACAAAGACTCCAAAGATGAGGCGGAGGTACGGGCCTGCCATTTGGTTGGCGAAGTAGGCGCCAACCCATGCGCCAAGGAACATGGTTACGGCCAGAATGAGGGCGGCTCGTACATCTACATTCCCGTGTCGGTAATATTCGAATGCTGCGGCAAGACCGATGGGGGGAAGCATCACGGCAATGGTGGTTCCCGTAGCCATGTGGTGTGAGAAACCGGCCCAATAAATCAGCGCCGGTACAATGACGATTCCCCCGCCAATACCAAAAAAGCCCGCTGCCAAGCCGCCTAGTATGCCAATCGCTACAATTATGAGCCATGAGGGCATCTTTAATTCTCCCTTCAAGTTAAGATAGCTGGTACAAAAACGAATTGATTCGGTTATTTCACAGGTATCTGACAGGCGCAGCTTAACTGGACTTTACGTTCTGCTGTTTTCTAAACCCAAAATCCAGGGAAGCTCTGAACAAGTCGATTCCGCTCATGGTTCGATCAGGCTCTCTTTGGCGCAGTCGAAGGGCTCGCTACCAACTGAATCAAGAGTTACCGTTCGCCCCGAACTTGTCGAAGGACTTAACCAAGGTTTCGTTGCAAGTACGCAGGATTCCGGGCGGCTTTACGCTGATCCTTTTGTGAGTATAGAGCAATTACAATATTATTATATAAATGGCTTGATATGTTATCTGTGAACCTTGTCTAATATCCTGCCTATTTTGGTGTTCCGAGAGTACTGAAAATAGGATGCCTGCTCGATAAAAATATACAGAGGAGAATGACATGAGCAAGATACTTGAAGAAGTTTTAAATGCCAATGCCTGTTACGTTGCCGACTTTGGCGATAAGGCGTCCCTGGCGTTGCCGCCTGCCCGACATTTTGCGATTTTGACCTGCATGGATGCGCGGCTGGACCCCGCGAAATACGCGGGTTTGGTCGAAGGCGATGCGCATGTAATTCGTAATGCCGGCGGTCGCGCCAGTGATGACGCGATACGTTCGCTGGTGATTTCATACAAGCTGCTGGGTACGCGCGAGTGGTTTGTGATTCATCATACCGATTGCGGCATGGAGCTTTTTACCAATGAGATCATGAGCGATCTTTTGTCCAGCAGCCTTAAAACCGCGTCTATAGATGAAAGCGGCTGGCACGATTGCGGTGAAGGGTCTGGCTGTAGCGACGGGAAATACATCAACTGGCTCACAATCAGAAAGCAGGAAGAAAGTGTGCTGGAAGACGTCAAGCGTATCCGCAACCACTCATTGGTGCCCAGGGAAATCCCCATTTACGGTTACATCTATGATGTAAAAACAGGCTGCCTGGTCGAGGTGCCGGCGGCCACTGCGGCGGGCGCAGTAGCCTAAGACCAACAGTCACCGCCACACCCCATCTCTTCGCCGATTCCAGAAAGCGTCGGCGGGGTGGTGGGCATTACTTTACGATCTTGCTGGAAACACCCCGATATACGGTATCCTATTTTGATCTAGTGCTTAACTTGTTGTAAAGTATCCAACTTGATTCAGGTGCCTGTTGCAGCTCAATGCAGCAGGTTAAACGGGAAGCCGGTGCGATTTCGATCCAGTCCGGCGCTGCCCCCGCAACGGTAAGTGAGTTAAGCGGCATCAATAGGCCACTGTGTCGATACTCGACATGGGAAGGCGATGCCTCCAGCCCCAAAGCTGCTCACGAGCCCGGATACCGGCCTGATTCCGGCGATTTGTCGAGGTATTTCCCGGCTATCGCCATAAAACCGACTGTAGCGGAGGGCTCACGGGTTGACCGTGAGCTGTTTTGTTTAAGCTCCTCACTACACCAACCTGTCCACTCTTCGATCTATAGTCTCTCGTAACGCTGTGAGCGGGGCGTGCTCGCAGCATGACCAGTGAGCCTATCCATGAAAGTGCGACTGCTATCTTTTTCCATCGTCCTGACGGCGATGCCTCTCCCTACTTTTGCTGAAAGCGATTCCAGCGATGCCCTGGATCCGGTGGTGATTACCGCCACCCGTTCCGAAACCAGGGAATCCAGCATAGCCAATACCATTACCGTCATCACCGCTGAAGAAATCAAAGCCCGGCGACTGAATGCCGTTGTCGACGTGTTGCGCGTGGTACCGGGGCTTGATGTGATGAGCTATGGCGGCACGGGTACTCAAACCTCGGTGTTTACGCGTGGCGCAAACGCTAGTCAGACGCTGGTGCTGATAGACAATATCCAAATGAACGACCCCGGCAGTGCGGATGGCGCATTCGATTTTGCCAATCTTCAGGTGGACAACATCGAGCGCATAGAAATTTTACGCGGGGCCGCCAGTGCGATGTGGGGCGCGGATGCAATGGGCGGCGTCATCAACATCATTACCAAGCACGGTTCCGGTAAGACACAGTTTAACGGTTTAGCTCAAGGCGGAAATTACGATACCTGGAAAGTAGGCGGCGGCGTATCGGGTGAAAGCCAAGGGTTGAATTACACGCTGAATGCCAGCCATTTTCAGAATATGGGCGTTTCCGCTGCCGCGCAATCCATGGGCAACAACGAACGTGAAGCCTATCAGAATACGACCGTGTCCGCGCGCACCGGCTATCAGGTCACCGATGATTTGGATCTGGACTGGACGCTACGCTACAATCAGGCGCAAGTAGGATTGGATAATTGCGGCGGCTCCGGCTATACCGGCTTCAGCGGGAATTTTGTATCCTGCGATAATCCCTATTATTTCTCCAATACCAATGAAGTCTACACGCGCGGTCAGGGGCGGCTGTTTCTGTTCGATAAGAAATGGGAACAGCGTCTTGGTATCAACTATAGCCTGACCGACAGGCAATATTATTACACCACGCCTACACTGTCCCCCGATTGGACGTCTCCTTCTTCGTATCAGGGCACGGCTATCAAGGCCGAATGGTTGCATATCGTCCATGTGCTGGAGAATGACACGGTGACTGCGGGTTTCGATGGTAAATTCAATACGCTGGTTAGTCAGAGCGGCGGTTCCTCCAACGCCAACGGCTCGATGAGCAACGGCGGCTATTATCTGCAAAATCAGCTCGACTGGCTGGAACGTCTGCATACCACGGTGGGCGGGCGTCTGGATGATAATAGCCAGTTCGGACGTCACATGACCTGGCGTTTTAATCAGGTGATCGAGGTTCCCGAACTGGATAATCGCATCAAGGCCAATGTGGGAAGCGCTTTCAAAGCGCCGTCTCTATGCGAACTGAGCCTAAGCTGTTACGGCAACCCTAACTTAATGCCGGAAACCAGTCTCAACATGGATGCCGGGCTGGAACAGTATGCGCTGGATAAAAAACTGAAATTGGGCGCTTTGTATTTTAACAACCAGTTCAATAATCTGATCCAATGGAATCCCAACGCCAATGGGGGGCGAGGTCAGGTTGCCAACGTCAGCTCGGCGATTGCCAGAGGTCTGGAAAGCTTTGTGGAGTACAAGCCGTTCGACGACCTGTCATTGCGCGTCAACTATACCCTCGATCAGACTTACGGACTGACTGATCCCTATACCGGCGTGCGCACCAACTCGCCGTTATTACTGCGCCCCAAAAACAAGGGCAGCTTCGATCTCGATTATCGATTCATACCGGAGGCTTCCTTTCATGTAAATACACTGGTTGTGGGAAGCAGAAGCTCTTTTGACACCGTCGGCAATGTCGTGCAAGTACCCGGTTATGTGCTGGTCAATGTCTCCAGCAACTATGACGTGAACGAAAATATAGCCCTGTTCGTGCGCATGGATAACCTGTTGAACAAGCGTTACCAGCAGGTTTGGGGGTATGGCACGCTGGGGTTTACCGGCATAGGCGGGGTGTCTGTGAAGTTTTAAGTTTTTCTCGTTTGCTGTCTTGGGCAATACCATTTTTCTATCGCTACGCTTAACTTACACTGGAGATTCATCATGAATATAACACTAGCTTCATCCATTCGGCCCGGCGCAGTTGCGTTGATGGCATTGATGGCCGCCACCCGTTTTCACCATGTTGGTTCGGCATTTTCATTGCCGGATGCTTCGCTGGCGGTGTTTTTTCTGGCCGGTTTGTGGCTGGGAGGACGCTATTTGTTCATCGCTTTACTGCTGGAAGCAGGTTTGATTGATTATCTGGCGATTACCCACAACGGTGTCAGCGATTTTTGTATTTCACAGGCTTATGTTTTTCTGATCCCTACTTATGCGGCGATGTGGATAGGCGGTCAATGGTGCGCCAAGTTTCCTGTGTTGTCGGCGGCGAGCGCAATGCAACAATTTGCAGCACTGGTAATGGCTGCATCCATCGCGTTCCTGATTTCAAACGGCAGTTTCTATTTGCTTTCGGGACGTTACACGGATTTATCCTGGGGGCGATATTTTGCACAGGCAGCCGAATATTACCCCTCTTACGTGGGTTATACCTTGTGTTACACGGTTGCAATATTTTCAATAGTTAAACTATTCATGGCATTGCCTGACATGCGGAACAAATATGCAGCAATTGACAAAAGGGGTTGATTTTTATCATGAGAACGGCTGGGTGGTTTATACAGCCGAATATCACTTGAAACGCGGCTATTGTTGCCATTCAGGTTGTCGTCATTGTCCTTACGGTTATGATGATAGCGCACAGCAAAAACCAGATACGCCTAATGGAAAAACAAATGACAACGGCAATCTGTGACTCAACCGTTCTCAATCGTGAGACGGTTGAAAATCCGGGCGGCACAAGCACTGAATATACATTCTTCGAACCTACGGAAGAAAATATGAAGATGCTGTCGCAAGACCTTTTCTCGAAAAACTGGAACAGGATTGTTGTTGGCCCCTGTGTTGAAGGTGCCGTTTTCGAAGTACGTTTTACAGAAGAACCAAAACTTTCCTATCTTGACGGCTATTTGACCGTTGATCTGGGTTACTGGCATTTTCATCTTTGTATTGGGCCGCACAATAATTGCCCGGATGAAGAGCTGAGAAAAAATCGTCCCGTTGCCAAAATTGGGTTTTTCGAAATGCGTGGCGGCAAATGCGGCGGTGGACGCAGTTGGGGTTTACGATTATGGAACGGCTTTGGCGATCAACTGATAACAGTTTTTTTGCCTTCGCCGTTCCTGTCTGATGAACAGCGCGTATTGCCTGAGCCTGAATGGGAGCGGCTCGATCTTTATTATCGTTTGCGTGAAAAGTATCTTGGCGAACCTAAGCCGGATAACTTTATGCCTACTGACTAGTCAATCCTATCAACTTAAGTGTTGATATTGAATCATATTATTGTTTTATAAGTATATTTTTGATGTGGTTTAGGGGGTTGGGTCGAGGCTTGGATGCCCCTGGAATGAAGCCAATGAGATTTTTGGCGATTTCCGCGAAAGTGGCTAGCAATTCAATCGTCGAAGGTAGCGAGACAATCAGCCAACGCGGCAGACAACGCTTGAGGTGATCGAAGGCATAAGTGCGGTTGATTTTGTAGCCGGCATCCCGTTTATTTTGATCGGTGGCAGTTAAAACCGTTCTCGACGCGCATGCAGAATTTCGTATCCTGTTGAATAAGATGAGCAATATGCCATCGTGCCGGATACCAATACGGTCTTTGCAATACGTTCAGCAACAATAATCAATGCGCCCGCGGCAATGTAACGCAATATAACGGCGCCACGTTCCATCCGATACAACCGCGCATGGTCAGGGCGGGAATCACGGTAAATTTCTAATCCGGATTTCCAGTGCCATTTAAATTAAGCGGTCATACCGGCAAGGACATTGCTTCGCAAGTAATCCTGAAAGTCGGGGTTCCGGCATTCCCTCGGGGTAAATTCGGGCAGGCTCTGCCGAACAGCGATGATTCCTTGAATTAACGGCATGGCCGTCAAACCTTGGCGTGGCGCTTTTTAGCGGGTATCGACTTTTATTGGCGTCGTGCAGAAAATTCTTTACCAGAAGAGTGTTACTATATAACATAACAGTATGGTTGTGTTGAGCCAAGCCGGCGGTACGCTGCAAGTTCGTACGTAGTCGTTTACTTTGCGCCTGATACGTGTTGTAAATATATAACATTACATTGGAGGAACAAATGTTACGCCCCTCGTTTTTCGCAAGCCTTTGTCTGAGCCTATGCCTGCCTTTCGGCACCGAAACAGCGCTGGCCGACGTCAATGACGCCAATGAAATGGATACACTGGATATCGTTCAGGTCGAAGCGCCTGCGCTCAATGAGGTAGTTCTGGCTAACGGACAGCCGCAGACGACGCTATCCGGCGATAATCTCAAGAAAAAAATCGCGGACTCTCTGGGATCGACGCTGGAACAGGAAGCCGGGATGAACAACGCGTCCTTCGGTCCCGGCGTCGGCCAGCCCATCGTGCGCGGCCAGGGCGGGCCGCGCGTACAGGTCCTGCAGGACAGCCTGAGCATCCTGGATGCATCGCAATTCAGCGGCGATCACGCCAACGCGATAGAACCGGTGCTGGCGGAACGCATCGAAGTGCTGCGCGGCCCGGCGACGCTGTTGTACGGTGGAACCGCGATCGGCGGCGCGGTCAATATTATCGACAATCGCGTGCCAATGAAAATGCCGGATAAACCGATTACCGGCACGCTGGCGTCGCGTTACATTACGATGAGCAATGAAACTTCCAACGTATTGAAGCTGGACGCTGGCAAGGACAAGTTAGCCCTCCATCTGGACGGATTTTATCGCCGGAACGCCAATCAGACCATCCCCGGCTATGCCATCGACCAGAGCGCCTATCAGCAAACGACCGGCAATCTCCCGGATGTCAACACCTACGGCTATGTCGGGAATACATCGGGCAATGCGATAGGCGGAACCGCAGGCGTCTCTTACATTGATGACTGGGGCTATGCCGGGTTGTCCTATAACAACCGCAACGACTATTACGGTATTCCCCCGAGAGGAGGCGCGGGCGATCCGCAGGTGAATATCTTCCAGACCATGAGCCGTTATACCTGGAAAAACGAAATAAACACCCCTTTTGAACTGGCGAAGAAGCTGAGCTTACGCATCGCGTATAATGACTATACGCATGTCGAGCTGGATGCAAATCAACTCAACACCACGTTCACCAATCAGGGGTTCGACAGCCGTCTGGAGATGGAACACCAGCCGCTGGGGCCGTTCACCGGCACCTGGGGGCTGCAAACCCAGAACAACCGCTTTAACGTATTGAGCGCGCCCGGCACCCTTCCTGCCGGTGCTCCAGTCATCTCCCCTTATTCCAATATCCAGAACTACGCGCTGTTCGGCATCGAAAAATTCGATACCGGCCCGGTCAGCTATGAAGCGGGGCTGCGTGTCGAAGGCACGTCTATCAACGCACAGAACAATCCGATACGCACCTATATTCCTTTCAGCGCATCGGCTTCGGCGCTGTGGCAGGTCAATGACGAACACCACGTGCGCCTTGCCGCCAGCCGTTCGCAGCGCGCGCCGCAAATCCAGGAGCTATATTTCAACGGTTACCATGACGCGAGCGGCAGCGTCGAACTCGGAAGCAGCAATCTGAACATGGAAACCAGCTACAATCTGGACTTGGGCTACCAATTCAAATCGGATTGGGCGAAGGCGGACATCACCCTGTTCCAGGACTGGTTCAACAACTACATTTACCGTTATAACACCGGCGTTTATGCCAATACGAATGTCTACCCGTATAACCAGCCTTGCGACCCCAACGACCCGACCTGCGCGGCGGCGCCTGTTTACCAATACAATCAGCAGAATGCGACATTCATGGGTTTCGAAGCCAATCTGACCTTGCCCGTGGTCAAATCTCAATACGGCAATGTCGACCTGGATCTGTTCAGCGACTTTACCCGCGGGCGGTTTGTCGCCGGAGGCAACGTGCCGCGCATGCCGCCGCTTCGTTATGGCGCGCAGTTGGGGTATAGCAAGGACGAATATAACATGAACCTGCGCCTGACCCGCGCCAACGCGCAGAATCTGGCCGGAGAGTACGATACCGCGACACCGGGTTACCTTCTGCTCAATTTCAACGCGCAGTACAAGGTTGCAAATGTCGGAGGATTCGAGTTCATGGTGTTTGCGAAGGGCAACAACCTGCTGAACCAAACTATCCGAAACTCGGTTTCCTTCCTGCGCGTCTGGGCACCGCAGCCGGGGCTTGGCGGAGAGCTAGGCGTGCAGATAAGTTACTAAAACGCCTGATAACTATTCACCTGCCCGGTTTCCGTTCATCCTTCGACAAGGCTCAGAACGAACGGAAAACCGGGGCTGAACGACTGCCTTGACTGAACTGAGTTACCGACTTTTCATCTATTTTTCATAACGATATAACATTACAATAATGCTTCAGCAAAATACCAGCAACACATGCCAACCTAAACTGCCCGTTACAGTGCTGTCCGGTTTTCTCGGTGCAGGCAAGACGACCCTGCTCAATCATATACTCAGCAACCGTGAAAATCGCCGGGTAGCTGTGATCGTCAACGATATGAGTGAAGTCAACATCGACGCAGCCTTGGTAAGGAACGAGGTCGCGCTGAACCGCTCCGAGGAAAAGCTGGTCGAGATGAGTAACGGCTGCATTTGCTGCACCTTACGCGAAGATTTGCTGATAGAGGTTGGGCAGTTGGCCAAGGAAGGCCGTTTCGATTATCTGGTTATTGAATCCACCGGCATCGCCGAACCGTTGCCCATCGCCGAAACTTTCACCTTTCGCAATGATGACGGCGTTAGCCTGTCAGACATCGCGCGCCTGGATACGCTGGTCACCGTGGTGGATGCCGTGAACTTCATGCGTGATTACATGGATGCCATAAGCCTGAAAGAAGCAGGAGAATCTCTAGGAGAAGAGGATGAGCGTAATGTCGCCGACTTACTGGTGGATCAGATCGAGTTTGCCAATGTCATCCTAATTTCCAAAATTGATCTTATTGGAAGCGATGAAGTTTTCAACCTCAGAGCCATCCTGCGCAGTCTCAACGCCGAAGCTGAAATTGTACCTATGGTGATGGGGCAAGCACCGCTGAATAAAGTGCTGGATACCGGTCTGTTCGACTTCGCCAAGGCCGAGCAAGCACCGGGCTGGCTCAAGGAATTACGCGGCGAACATGTGCCGGAAACGGAAGAATACGACATTTCCAGTTTTGTATACAGCGCGCGGAGGCCGTTTCACCCGCAGCGTTTTTACGACTACCTGCATCACAGCGACTGGGAAAACGGCACGCTGCTACGCTCCAAGGGTTTCTTCTGGCTGGCGTCGCGTCACGAATACGCGGGAAGCTGGTCGCAGGCGGGCGGCATCATGCATCACGACATGGCTGGGCGCTGGTGGGCCTCAGTGCCTGAACAGCAATGGCCGCAGGAATATCTGGACGATATCCTGGTCAACTGGTCCGAGCCATTCGGCGACTGCCGCCAGGAACTGGTGTTCATCGGTCAAAACATCAATGTCCAACAAGCGCGCCGCGAACTTGATTCCTGTCTGCTGACTGATGACGAATTGGCCGCAGGCAGCAACATTTGGCAGGCCTATTCAGACCCGTTTCCGGCCTGGTATCAGGAGCAGCCTGCATCATGAGCCCCGACAACTGGCTCCTCGTCGTTTATGCGCTGGCAGCCGGGATATTCATGATCGTCGTTTTAGAAAACCCATTGTTACCCGGATAAGGAGGCGGTATGAACGCGCTCACTCACATAATCCAGCAGGACGCAGCAACGCCTGCTGCCGTGACTTCGAATGACCTTGGCGATCTTTCGCGCATTTTTAAAGATGATGTCAATTTATGCCTCATTCATCGGCAACTCGAAACGCAGATTCTGTCATTTGCAGCCGAGCTGCTGCGTTGCGCCGAAGAAATCGAAATCGTCGAAGCGATTGATTTCGAACGCTACAAATTCGATACGCTTTTGCCGGATTATAAGGATTTACCCGACCATACGGCGTGGTGGCATGATGTCCGCCCGGCTTACCTGGGCATATTGCGAGCTGTTCGGTATCGAGCGGGCAGGGCTGCGTCTCAGGATGCTGGACAAGGCCATGTGTCCGCGCTTCCATGTCGATCATGCGCCTTGACGGCTGGTCTGCACTTACGGCGGCGTCGGCACCGAATGGCTGCCTGAAAAGTATATAGACCGGACTCGGCTTGGAGCCCGCGCGAAGGGCTTGCCCGATGAAGAGCCGGGTCTCGTTCTGGATAACACGGCGATCGGCAGGAAGCCGCCCTATGCCGTTGGACTAATGAAAGGCAGCAAGTGGGAAGGAAATGAAGAGCGTGGCGCAGTCCATCGTTCGCCGAAACCCGCACAAGAAGAGCCGCGCCGCTTGTTGTTGACGCCGGACATGCTTTGAGTAGTGCAAACCGATAACGATCATCGGCCAGTCAGCCGGTTTTTTAAAAAATAAGGGTAACTATTCAGCGTGTCAGCGTGCCGATTTTCCATTCCTCCTGAACCTGTCGAAGGATGAATGGAAAATCCTATTATATTGATAGTTAACCCGTTCATGGTTCGTCAGACGTTCCAGCCGCATTCGCGGCGCTACGCCCATGAACGGATTAGCTTAACGGCACCGGGCAAAACTCAAAGGACGCTGAATAGTTAAAAAATAAGTTTATTAATCAACGAGGAGCTAAAAATGAAACGACTATCTCTGATACTTGCCTTTTTTGCCTGGGCGATGCTTATGTCCGTACCCTGCTTTGCACTGACGCACGACGAATTGATTGCTCAGCACGCTCAATTGGAAGCGGAGCACCAGTCCATGGAGCAGGAACATGCCATGCTGGAGGAGGAGCACCGTAAAATGGCCGGGGAACACAAACAGATCAGTAGCGGAAAACCCGACAAGAAACATCAGCAGATTGAAGCGCAACACCGGAAAATGGTCAATGCGCATGCAGTCATGGTCAAACGCCATGAGCAACTGGTCAAAAAACATGCTGCAATGGAGGTTGCGCACAAGGCCGGGAAATTGTCACAGGCCGAAATGGAGCGACAGCATCGACTAATGTTGAAGGAAGATGAAACACTCAAGGCCGAGCACGAAAAAATGCAGGCTGATCATGAAAGGATGAAAGCCGATCATGAACAAATGCTGAGAGATCATGGAAGAATAAATTAAGCGTTTCCATTGATGGTTCGCCAAGGCTCTTATGAGCGTAGCAGAAGGATTCGCCACTTGCGGAAACAACAGCTTGCCGTTCGTCCTGAGCCTGTCGAATGACTCATTGAGGGCTTCCCAATGCTACATTGCGACTTTTCAGTTCCCGTATCGAATTAAAAAACGCGTCGTTCCTGCGTGGAGAGATACCGTGCAAAAGTAAAAAGGGAGGACGAAAAGTCCTGTCCGACCTCCATCAGACGCCTGGGATGGATTCAGAGTAACTTGCCTGCCGACCGACCGGATGCCGTCATACCCTGACGGCATCCGGTAATTTTCTGTTAAACGCTTGCGTTCAGTCTACAGAACCTAATACTGGACAGTTCGAAGGTGCTCGGAGATACTTTAACAGTCAAAAATCGAGAACGACTTAAGCCGCCGGGCGGGACGGGGAGCCGTCGCGATTTGAAATCACCGAAAATAACAGGATGAGGATAGCAATATGGGTTTTTTGCAAGGCAAACGAGTTTTGATTGTAGGCGTGGCCAGCAACCGCTCCATCGCATACGGTATTGCGGCGGCGATGCATCGCGAGGGAGCCGAGCTTGCATTTACCTATCAGGGTGACAAGCTGAAAGAGCGCGTCGAAAAGCTCGCCGCCGAATGCTGCGGTACCGCGCAGCGCGTATTGCCTTGCGATGTCGCCAGCGATGAGCAGATCGAAACGGTTTTCACCGAATTGGGCAAAGAGTGGGATGGTCTGGACAGCATCGTGCATTCGGTCGCCTACGCGCCGCGCGAGGCGCTGGACGGCTCTTATGTCGATTCGGTGACGCGCGAAAATTTTGCGATTGCGCATGATATCAGCTCCTACAGTTTTACCGCTCTGGCCAAGGCCGGCCGCAACATGATGGCCGGGCGCAACGGATCGCTGCTGACGCTGAGCTACCTGGGCGCGGAACGCGTTATACCCAACTACAACGTGATGGGGGTCGCCAAGGCCAGTCTCGAGGCGAATGTGCGCTACATGGCCGTTTCTCTCGGGCCTGAAGGTACGCGTGTGAATGCGGTTTCGGCGGGGCCGATACGCACGCTGGCGGCGTCGGGCATCAACAACTTTCGCGATATGCTGAGCAAGGCCGAGCATGCCGCGCCGTTGCGCAAAAACGTCAGCATTGACGAAGTCGGCAATGCCGCGGCTTTCCTGTGTTCGGATCTGGCGTCCGGCATAACCGGCGAAATCGTGTACGTCGACGCCGGCTACAATATCGTCGGATTGGCGAGCGTATAACTGAATTTCGTGACAATGTCGCGGTTACTGCATAAAATCATTGTTTTGTTGTTTCGTTGACCCTGCTAGACCAGAAAAATCATAGGAGAAAAAAATGCCGACCCGTCGAGAATTAGCGAATGCCATACGTGCCCTGAGCATGGATGCCGTCCAGAAAGCAAACTCAGGCCATCCTGGGGCGCCGATGGGCATGGCGGATATTGCGGAAGTGTTGTGGAACGACTACCTGCGTCACAACCCAAGCAACCCCAAATGGCCGGATCGAGACCGCTTTATCCTGTCCAACGGACATGGCTCCATGCTGTTGTATTCCTTGCTCCATCTGACCGGATATCAGCTGCCGATCGAAGAAATCGCCAACTTCCGCCAGCTGCACTCGAAGACGCCGGGACACCCCGAGTACGGTTATGCGCCGGGCGTGGAAACCACCACCGGTCCGCTGGGACAAGGCATCACCAACGCCGTCGGTTTCGCACTGGCGGAGCGCACCCTGGCAGGGCAGTTCAACCGTCCCGGTCACGCCATCGTCGATCATCACACCTATGTATTTCTGGGTGACGGCTGTTTGATGGAGGGTATCTCCCATGAAGCTTGCTCGCTTGCCGGTTCGATGAAGCTGGGCAAGCTCATCGCCTTCTATGACGACAACAACATCTCCATTGATGGTGAAGTGCGCGGACACGGCAATACTCCCGGCTGGTTCATGGACGACACTCCCAAGCGCTTCGAAGCTTACGGTTGGCATGTGGTGCGTAATGTCGATGGCCACGATAGCGCGGCAGTAGCGAAAGCCATCGAAGAGGCGCGCGCCAGCGACAAGCCCAGCCTGATTTGCTGCAAAACCATTATCGGCTGGGGTTCGCCGAACAAACAGGGTAAGGAAGAATGTCACGGAGCGGCGCTGGGCGCGGATGAAGTCGCGCTGGTCCGCAAGACCATAGGCTGGAATTACCCGGCGTTTGAGATTCCGAAAGATATCTATGAAGGCTGGGACGCCAAGGAAATCGGCGCTAAAAACGAGGCCGAATGGAATGACCGCTTTGAAAACTATCGCAGCGAACACCCTGAGCTGGCCGCAGAATTCGAGCGCCGCATTTCAGGCGATCTTCCGGCTGATTGGGCGCAAAAGTCGGCTGAATACATCGCCGCGGTTAATGCCAAGGGCGAAACCATTGCCAGCCGCAAAGCTTCGCAGAACGCACTGAACGGTTTCGGCCCGCTGCTGCCGGAACTGCTGGGCGGCTCAGCCGATCTGGCCGGTTCCAATCTGACGATCTGGTCGGGCTGCAAGGACGTCAACGCGGAAGGCCATAACGGTAATTACGTTTACTACGGTGTGCGTGAATTCGGCATGTCCGCCATCATGAACGGCGCGGCGCTGCACGGCGGCTTCAAGCCTTACGGCGCTACTTTCCTGATGTTCTCCGAATATGCGCGTAATGCGCTGCGCATGGCGGCGCTGATGAAAGTACCGAGCATTTTCGTTTACACTCATGACTCCATCGGTCTGGGTGAAGACGGCCCTACCCACCAGCCGGTGGAACAAACCGCCACGCTGCGCTTGATTCCGAATATGCAGGTATGGCGTCCGGGCGACGCAGTCGAATCCGCGGTTGCCTGGCAGGCGGCGATCGAGCGCAAGGATGGTCCGTCCGTACTGATTTTCTCACGTCAAAACCTGGCGCATAATGCGCGTAGCGATGCGCAGATTGCGAACATCAGACGTGGCGGTTACATCCTGAAGGATAGCGACGGCGCGCCTGAAGTTATCCTGATCGCGACAGGTTCGGAAGTCGAGCTGGCGGTTAAGTCGGCGGAAGCGCTCACTGCAAAGGGGCGCAAAGTCCGTGTAGTTTCGATTCCTTCGACCAACGTGTTCGATGCGCAGGATCAGGCTTATCGCGACAGCGTATTGCCGCCCGGCGTCAGCAAGCGCGTAGTCATTGAAGCGGGCGTTACCGACGGCTGGTGGAAATACGCCGGCACCGCCGGTCGCATCGTCGGTCTGGACCGTTTCGGCGAGTCCGCGCCCGCGCCGCTGCTGTTCAAGGAATTCGGCTTTACCGTCGAAAACGTCGTTGCCCAAGTGGAAGCGCTGTAAGCGGGAAAAAAGTCGGGATAGCCGGGTTGCCCGCATGCGAGAGCCCGGCAGCCTGACCGAAACATTATACAAAACAGGTATACGGCATGCTCCGGCATGCCGTACCCCTACCCGAAAGGGTACAGAATTCTTTTATGGCAGGTGAGTCATGGCTTTGATAACACTGCGTCAACTACTCGATCATGCGGCAGAGCATGGCTACGGCGTGCCGGCGTTTAATGTCAGTAATATGGAGCAGATCAGAGCCATCATGGAGGCTGCCGCCATGGTCGATTCGCCGGTGATACTGCAAGGCTCCGCCGGCGCGCGCGCCTATGCGGGCGAGGCTTTTCTGCGTCATCTGGTATTGGCGGCACTGGAAAGTTATCCGCATATACCGGTTTGCATGCATCAGGACCATGGCGCGTCGCCGGCGGTGTGCGCGCGCGCGATTCAGTCCGGCTTCAGTTCTGTGATGATGGACGGCTCGTTGCTGGAAGATATGAAAACGCCTGCCGGCTACGATTACAATGTCGAAACAACCCGCAAAGTGGTGGAAATCGCACATGCCTGCGGCGTGTCCGTAGAGGGGGAGCTGGGATGTCTGGGGTCGCTGGAGACCGGCAGAATGGGCGAAGAGGACGGTCATGGCGCAGAAGGAACGCTCGAACATTCCCAGTTGCTGACAGATCCGGAACAAGCGGCCGATTTTGTCAATAAAACCGGTGTAGACGCGCTGGCCATCGCTATCGGCACCAGCCATGGCGCGTACAAATTCATGCAGAAACCGACAGGGCAGGTTTTACGCATTGATCGCGTCAAGGAAATACACCAACGGTTGCCGAACGTGCATCTGGTCATGCATGGCTCGTCTTCGGTACCGCAGGATTGGCTGGAAATCATCAACCGCTACGGCGGTGAAATACCGCAGACCTATGGCGTGCCCACGTTGGAAATTGTGGAAGGCATCCGTAATGGTGTACGCAAGGTGAACATCGATACCGATTTGCGTCTGGCCGCTACCGGCGCAACTCGCAAACATTTGGCGGAAAACCTTTCAAACTTCGATCCGCGCAAGTTTTATAAAGAGGCGCAGATAGCGATGACTTCGCTGTGCCGTGAACGCTACGAAGCTTTCGGCGCAGCCGGGCAGGCTGCGCGCATACATCCGATTGGTTTCGAAGCGATGTCCAGGCGTTATGCTTCCGGCGATCTGAAGCCGGTTGTGCAGTAAATCATGAGGCTGCAGGCGCTGATTTTCGATGTAGACGGCACCCTGGCCGATACCGAACGGTACGGGCACCGTGTAGCCTTCAACCGCGCGTTTGCCGATGCAGGTCTGAATTGGCTCTGGGATGAAAAGTTGTACGGCGAACTGTTGTCGGTTACCGGCGGCAAGGAGCGCATGCGCCACTTTATCGAGCAATATCATCCCGCGCTGCCGGATGGCGCAGCCGGCGATATCGAAGGATTTGTCGCGGGCTTGCAAGCGTCGAAAACCCGGCATTTCATAACGCTGGTGCGGCGCGGTGAAATAGCGCCGAGACCGGGAGTGCTGCGATTGTTGCGCGAAGCGCATAGCTGCGGTCTGCGTTTGGCGATTGCGACGACATCGACCTATGAAAATGTCGAAGCGCTGCTCCTGTCGTTCGGCACGGACGTGCTCGGATGGTTCGAAGTAATCGGTGCTGGGGATATGGTTCCGGTAAAAAAGCCGGCTCCTGATATTTATCTGTACGTGCTGGAAAAACTTGGTCTGGATGCAGCGGAATGTCTGGCGATAGAGGATTCGGATAACGGATTCCGCGCCGCGCGCCGCGCCGCCATTCCTGTTGCCGTTACGCTGAACGATTATACTGCGCATCAGCGTTTTGACGGCGCGCTCGCCGTGGTCGATCACCTCGGAGAACCCGGGTTACCGTTAGCCTGTCTGGCTGGGCGGCTGGAGCCGGATTGCCGCTTGCTGGACGTCGTTGCGTTAAAGCGTTTGCACGCGACCGAGCCATAGACGGGTTGCCGATTCCGTTCAGCGCCGCAGTTGATTGGTTAATAATAATGAAAAAAACTTCTGTGCAGGAGTGCACGGACACTGAGGAGTCCAGATGTCGAAAAAGTATCCTGTCGTTGCTGTTACCGGTTCATCCGGTGCGGGTACTACTACAGTAAAAAAAGCATTCGAACACTTGTTTTTCCGGCTCGAGTTGCAGGCGCTGGTGATCGAAGGCGACAGCTATCATCGCTTTGACCGCAAGGAAATGGCGCGGCGCGTTGATGAGGCTCAAAAAGGAGGGCAGCATTTCAGCCATTTTTCCCTGGAAGCCAACATTCTTGACGAATTGCAGAATACTTTCCGTCAGTATGGCGAAACCGGCGCCGCGCGGCGCCGTTATTATGTCCATAGCGCTGAAGAGGGCGAAGAACTGGGCGGGTATGAAGCCGGGACTTTTACGCCCTGGGAAGACGCGCCTGCCGACACTGACCTGTTGTTCTACGAGGGTTTGCATGGCGGCGTAAAGTCCGGCGATCTGGATATTCCGAAATACACCGATTTGCTGGTCGGCGTAGTGCCGATCGTTAATCTGGAATGGATACAGAAAATACACCGCGATACCGCTCAGCGCGGATATAAGCCGCAGGATGTAACCGATACCATCCTGCGCCGCATGGATGACTACGTGAAGGTCATTACGCCGCAGTTTTCCCAGACGGATATCAATTTTCAACGCGTGCCGTTGGTGGATACGTCGAATCCGTTCATCGCGCGCGATATCCCTTCTCAGGATGAAAGTCTGGTAATCGTCCGCTTCAAGGAGCCGAACAAATTCAAGGTGGATTTCCCGTACTTGCTTGCGATGCTGCACGACTCGTTTATGTCGCGACATAACTCGATAGTTATTCCGGGCGGCAAGATGGGGCTGGCTATGGAAATCATCTTTCGGCCCATTATAGAGCGCTTGATGGCGGGGCGAGACAAGGCACGCTGTGATTCGGCGTATTAAGCAGCCAGAGAAGCCATATCCTTAGGCCGGGGACGAAAATCGGGACCGGATCGGCAACATTATAATCGGAGGAAAAATGACACAAGATGAATTGAAGAAAAAGGCTGCCGAAGCGGCCCTCGAATATCTTAAAGACGTTACCATTCTGGGAGTGGGAACGGGATCTACGGTCAACTGTTTTATCGATCTGCTTGCCGGTCACAAGGGGGATATCGAAGCGGCGGTTTCAAGTTCGGAAGCGACTGCCGCGCGTTTGAAAGCAATCGGCATACCGTCGATAGACCTGAACTCCGCGGGCGATCTGGATTTATACGTGGACGGCGCGGATGAAATCAACGAGCATCTGCAGATGATCAAAGGCGGCGGCGGCGCGCTGACCCGCGAAAAAATCATTGCTGCCGCCAGCCGTAAATTTGTATGCATCGTGGATGAAAGCAAATTTGTGCCGGTGCTGGGCAATTTCCCGTTGCCGATAGAGGTGATACCGATGGCGCGCAGCTATGTCGCGCGCGAAATGGTCAAGCTGGGCGGCCAGCCGCAATGGCGCGAGGGTTTCATAAGCGATAACGGCAACCCCATACTGGATGTATATAATCTGGAAATTACCAATCCACCGGAACTGGAACGGCGGATCAACGACATCGTCGGCGTTGTTACGGTCGGGATTTTTGCGATGCGTCCGGCCGATATCGCGATACTGGCCTCAGCTGATGGCATCAAAACCCTGAAATAATGCCCGCGATTGCCCGAATTCGCACGAGTCCCGATCGCCTTGCGGGGCAGGCGCCCCGCTACCGGGCCTGATTGTATGGCACGTCCGGAGTTGTTATCATGCGCAACGTTTGCCATTGCGAATCAGGCGGCGGATGCCGTGCCTGCGAAAGGCCAATACCTATAAAACCAAGGAGTTCACCATGTCCAAAAATTTACTCGAGCAGCTTCGTGAAGTGACGGTGGTTGTCGCTGACACGGGCGATATTCAGGCCATCGAAAAGTTTACACCGCGCGACGCGACGACCAATCCGTCGCTGATTACCGCTGCCGCTCAGATGCCGCAATATCAGGGTATTGTCGACGACACGCTGAAAGGCGCGCGCGCAACCTTGGGAAATGACGCGTCGGCTTCTCAGGTAGCCTCATTGGCTTTTGACCGTCTGGCCGTTTCTTTCGGTCTGAAAATCCTCGAGATTATTCCGGGCCGGGTTTCGACCGAAGTTGACGCGCGTCTGTCCTTCGACATCGACGCGACCATAGCCAAGGGACGCGACCTGATTGCACAATACGAAGCTGCCGGCGTATCCAAAGAGCGCATTTTGATCAAGGTTGCCGCAACCTGGGAAGGCATACGGGCCGCCGCCGTGCTGGAAAAGGAAGGCATACATTGCAACCTGACCCTGCTGTTCGGCATTCATCAGGCCATCGCCTGCGCTGAAAACGGCATTACGCTGATTTCTCCGTTTGTCGGCCGAATTCTTGACTGGTACAAGAAAGACACCGGCCGCGATTCGTATGAGCCGGCGGAAGATCCGGGCGTGCTGTCGGTTACCAATATTTACAATTATTACAAGAAGTTCGGTTACAAAACCGAAGTGATGGGCGCCAGCTTCCGCAATATCGGCGAAATAACCGAACTGGCCGGCTGCGACCTGTTGACCATCGCGCCTTCCCTGCTTGCTGAACTGCAGGCTACGGAAGCCGACTTGCCGCGCAAACTGGATCCCGCCAAAGCCGCCGGGATCACCGATATCGCCAAAATCAGCGTGGACAAGGAGACGTTCGATCGTATGCACGCCGAAGATCGCATGGCGAATGAGAAGCTTGCAGAAGGCATAGACGGGTTTACCAAGGCGCTGGAAAAATTGGAAGTCCTGCTGACAGAGCGTCTGGCAAGCCTGGAAGGCTGATTTCTTTGTTGTTCATAGCGGCGCATTCGAAGGCTGGCCCTATCGAATGCGCCGGTAAGATCCGGAAGAGACGTAGCGTTGACACGCCGGTTTTTCTAAGCTACAGTTTGTAAATTGTGTATTAATTAAAACTGTAAATAGTATATTAACTAACTTGCGCAGTCTGGCTGTGCCGGTCGAGGCGCAATGTGCTGCAAGACCGCTTTTGCATAAAAGTGGATCGTTTTCTATCTCACTACCTATAAATGAGGCAAAACAACATGGCAAGACCATTAATTCAATTGGCACTCGACTCCCTGGATAAAGAACAGACTTTGAAGCTCGCCAAGCTTGCGGCGCCTTATGTCGATATCATTGAGCTGGGAACCCCATGCATCAAATACAACGGTCTGGAAATCGTCAAAGCCGTTAGAAGCCAGCATCGCGACAAACTGGTCTTTGCCGACCTTAAAACCATGGATGCCGGCTACTACGAAGCAGAGCCATTCTTCAAGGCCGGCGCCGATATCACTACCGTTCTGGGAACGGCGGATTTCGGCACGATCAAAGGCGTTATCGACGTTGCCAACAAGTACGGCAAGCAAGCGCAGGTCGATCTGATCAATGTAGAAGACAAGGCTCACGTAGCCAAGGAAGCCGCCAGACTGGGCGCGCATATCATCGGCATCCATACCGGTATCGACCAGCAGTTGGCCGGCAAAACCCCGTTTGCCGACCTGCAGGCTTTGCTGTCTCTGGGCCTGAAAGTCAAGGTATCGGTTGCAGGCGGCATTAACCAGTCTACGGTTGAGCAGGTAGCGGCTACCAAACCTTCCATCATCGTAATCGGTGGTGCTATCACCGGGGCGAAGTCTCCAGCCGAAGCCGCGCGTCAGATCAGCGTGCTGGTCGAAGCGGTTGCAATCCGCGCAGGGGCTTAACATGCATCAGCAGCTTATCTTCGACAAGATTTCGGGGATATTGAAGGCGACCGACGATAGCTATGATAAGTCTTTGACCGCCCTGCTGGACGGCGCAAAACGTATTTTTGTTGCCGGTGCCGGGCGTTCGGGCCTTGTTGCAAGATTTTTTGCAATGAGACTGATGCATGGCGGCTATGAGGTCTTTGTCGTTGGTGAAATCGTAACTCCGAGCATACGTCAGGGTGATCTTTTGCTGGTAATTTCCGGTTCCGGTGAAACGGAAACGATGATCGCCTTTGCCAAGCGTGCGAAAGAGCTGGGCGCTGACCTTGCATTGATCTCTACCAAGAGTTCATCGACCTTGGGGGATATGTCCAAAGTGGTATTCCAGATTGGAACACCGGAACTATACGGCAAGGTAGTCGGCATGCCGATGGGCACGACGTTCGAGTTGTCGACTCTGGTTTTCCTGGAGGCGACCATTTCGCATGTGATCCATGAGAAGGGCATCCCCGAAGAGGAAATGAGAACACGTCACGCCAACCTTGAATAATCCCTTATCAAGGTGTTTCATCATAAAGCATAAATAAATGAAAAGATGCTGTATAAAATATGTGCAGCATCTTTAACAACTATCACAAGTGGGAGGACATATCATGGCAAAACCATTAATTCAGCTGGCTCTTGATTCTCTGGATTACGAACAGACCGTAGCGCTGGCCGAGAAAGCGGCTCCTTACGTCGACATTATTGAAATTGGAACGCCTTGCCTCAAGGTCAACGGTCTGCGTCTGGTCAAACACCTGAAAGGCCAGTTTCACAACAAGCGTATATTCGCCGATCTGAAGACCATGGACGCCGGCGCATATGAAGCAAAGCCTTTTTTTCAGGCCGGCGCCGATATCACCACGGTATTGGGTACTGCCGATCTGAGCACCATCAAAGGCGTAGTAGAGGCCGCCAATGCTTATGGCAGAGAGGCGCAGGTCGATTTGATCAACGTCGCCGATAAGCCGAAGCGTGCGCGTGAAGCGGTAGAAGCCGGTGCGCACATTATTGGTATACACACCGGTATCGATCAGCAGCTCGCCGGTCAGACGCCCTTTGCCGATTTGCAGACTCTGCTTAACCTGCATCTGAACGCTAAAATCTCAGTTGCCGGCGGCATTAATCTGGCGACGGTACAGCAGGTTGCCAAAGCCGGCCCATCCATCATCGTTATCGGCGGCGCGATAACCGGCGCGGCATGTCCTGAAACTGCAGCGCGTCAGATCCGCAAGCTGGTGGACGAAGCTTCGGCCTGAGTATGTTCTATGCGCGGGCCGGTCTGACTCGTCAGCTTTAACGCCAAGTAGAGAGGGAACCAGCGGAAACGCTGGTTCCCTTTTCTTTTAAGTAAGAAAATGAAAACACCTTTCGATGCAGTCATTTTTGACAGCGATGGCACGCTGGTAGATAGCGAAAGTCTGGGTAATCAGATTCTTGTTGATTACGTTGCAGAACTCGGACTCTCCATGTCGCTGGAGGAAGCGATTACTCAATTTCGGGGCGGCAAAATGGCCGATACATTGCTATATATCGAACAACGTCTGGGCAAGCGCTTACCCGGCAACTTTGTCGTGGAGTTACGCGCACGCATGGTCACGGTATTTAATGAATCCCTGAAGCCGATGCCCGGCGTAAAGGCCGTGCTGCAAGGCTTACAATTGCCGTTTTGTGTGGCGTCCAGCGGCCCTCGCGAAAAAATTGAACTCAGTTTACGCGCAACCGGGCTGCTTCCCTATTTTCGAGGCCGGATATTCAGCGCCTACGAATTGGGTCGCTGGAAGCCTGAACCCGATATTTTTCTGCATGCCGCAAAAGCAATGGCGGCCGCTCCCGAACGCTGCGCAGTGGTGGAAGACAGCGTTAAGGGCGTTAAGGCCGGAATTGCCGCCGGGATGACAGTCTTCGGATACGCACCGCTTGCCAATAATGCGCGCCTTGAGGGGCTGGGCGTGAGATTGTTTACGCATATGGACGAATTATTACCGTTGCTGCAGTATGAAGAATAATCCGGGCTGGAATGTAAATAATGGAACAGAAATCATTGGGCGATTGCTAAAGCTGCTGCGTTAAGCAACGCTGCCAATTCGTGTAGATCAACGCGCCGTGCCGCTTCCCGAACGCGGAAGGCGAAATCAGTATGCTCAGGGTGATCTGTTTCAAACCTTACGGCCCAGGCTTCGATCTCGGTTATGCTGCCAACGGCAATCAACGTACGCAGCGGCGCCAGCAGTTCATCCGGGATGGAAAACGATAATACCGGAATCCTGGCAGAAGGTTCCGATATGCCGTCGAGCAGTTTTCTCACCGCAAGCAGAAGCTGATCTGCGAAAACAGGCTTGAGCAGGATGGCGTTAAAGTCGATATCCCTGGGAAAGCCGGCCGGGCGTTGGGGCGGTATGGCGCTACATAATATAACGATAGCGTTCGGATACTGCCGGCGCAGCGTCAGCAATAGTTCCCACCCGCCTATGCGGGGCATCATCTGGTCGACCAGAATGGCGTCGAAATGAGTTTCTATAGCCAGGCGCAACGCTTGTTCGCCGTCCGTGGCGAAAACGACATCGAAATCTGCCGTCGACAGGATTTCCTGCAGATGACTCCGGCTCGCTTCATTATCATCGGCAACCAGCAGTGTCTTGCCGGCGCCGAAAGCATCCCATGTCGGTGAAGTTGACGCCGGCTGCATAACTTCGGATTCAGGAGCGGTGTTCACCACCAGGCGAAAGGTAAAGCGGCTGCCATGACCCAGCGTACTTTCAACTCTCAGTTTATCGCCCATTTCCTTGACTATCTGCTGAGCGATACAGAGTCCGAGCCCCGAACCTTGCCGATCGGAGTCCCGCCGTTCAAAGGGCAGGAAAATGCGCTCCATGTCGTGCTGCGGAATGCCGGGGCCGGAATCATCAACAACAAAAGATAACGCCACCTGATTGTCCGGCATGAATTCGGCTTGCACACGCAGCTGGATAACACCGTTGGCGGTAAATTTCGCCGCATTGGAAAGCAGGTTGAGCAGTACCTGTCGCAGGCGCTTGGGGTCGAGCACAACGATGGGCGGCATGCCGCCAAGTTCCAGTACGAAACGGTTACCGTACTGTTCGGCCAGCAGTTCGGCCTGTTGCGCAATGTCGTCCAGCCAGGCGTGTAGATAGATTGGCGTCGGCGACAGCTGCAGATGATCCAGTTCGCCGCGCGCGTATTCCACCAGATCGTCTATCAACTCGAGCTGATGCGCAGCGCATTGTTCGATGGATGCCTGGTAGCGAAGCGTTTCGGTGCCGGCGTGCAGGTTAAGTCGATGGACGGTATTGATGATGGTCGCCAACGGCGTCCGCAAATCGTGACTAACGTAAGCCAGCAAACGGCTTTTGGTCTGGTTGGCGCTACGGGCTTCGTCGAGCGCCGTGTTGAGGTCGGCGGTGCGATCATCCACAGCCCGCTCCAGTTGTGCTTCGTGGGCTGCGCGTGCATCGAGCAGGGCTTGCTGAGCAGCCAGCTTTTCCTTTCGCGCCAGCATAATGCGGTCAACGACGGCAGCCAGCAGGAAAGTGTTGCTGATCAGCACGGAAAGCGGTGTGGCATAATTGCCAATCAGCTCGGACTGAATGACGCCGAATAGAGAAAGGACGCGCGCAAGAGAGCCGATTAGAACAATGACGAATGCAATCAGGTAAAAGCGCGAAGCCGGAAAGCGTCGCAGAATGGCCAGCAGCACTGTTATAACAATTGCAATCACAATGGAAAAATTCAACACGATATGGAGTGAAGACCAAGTCCGATTGTCACATAACAGTAAGATGGCGGCGGAAACTGATTGCGCGGCCAGCAATGACAGCAGCAGATGATCCCAGTGCGGAAGCCGGGTGCGAGTAAGCAGCAGTTCGCGCACAAACAGAAGCATTCCGCAAAGACCAAGCGCACCGAACAAGGCAATGCTGCGGGTTGTCCAGTCGGTCGCCTCGGGCCAAAAATACATGAAGCCGTAGCCCTTGCTGCTTGCATCGTGCAGGCAAAAGGCCAGAATGCCCAGCGCATGCGGAAGAAAAGCGCGGTCTCTGAGCGTAAAGAACATCAGTAAGGCATAAATAGCGGTGAGTATCAGGCAGCCGATAAGAAAGCCGTCGAATAAACGGGCAAAATTTTCGGCTTCGCGGAATGCCAACGGCTCCCATAGTTCAAGGTCTATGGCGATCGTCGTAGAACTGGCAATGCGCAAATACACCGTAGCGGATTCGCCCGCAGCCAGTTGCAGAGGGAACACCGCGCTGAGCGCGGCTATCGGGCGTAGCGAAAATGGCAAAGTGGTTCCGGCATCCATACGGCGCCAGCGCCCCTGCTGCCGAAAAAACAGACTGACTTCCTGCAACTGTGCCGAATGGATGGCGATCCAGCGAGTGAGCGGCGCGGCGGTAGTATTGACGACAGTCAGCCTGAGCCATATGGCGGATGCGGTAAAGCCGGGACTTAACAGACGCAGCGGCGCCGGCGTAAAACCGCCCATTCCACCAACTGTTTCAATGTTTATCGTGGCGGTTAAATCTTCATAACTTTCCAGATATTTCGTCAGCGAAACCACGCTTTCATTACCGGACAGGCGTAATTCCGCCGCTGCGGCGAATGCGGAGCATGCCGACATTAAAAACAGCAACAGGAAACTGCGTAATGTCATGACCGTGAAGCCGATGTCTCCTTACCCACCAGAAACATAAAAATATCAGTATCCTATTCTGATACTGGCTTCCCAGGCGTCAGGCCAAAAAGCAAACGGAAGGTTATTGAAATCAAGGAGGGTCTGAAAGGGTGCTGTTGAGTCGTCTCGTGGTTTTCTAAGTGAGCGGCTCGTTCTCGAAGTGCCGGGTGGCCTCACGATAGTCAGACGGGGGCATGCCCATGCGTTCACGAAAAGCCGTGGCGAAATTACCGGCATTTTCGAAACCTACCTGTGCGGCAATTTTACGAACGCTCATTTCCGTACCTGTCAGAAGCTTGCAGGCGACACTGATGCGCTCTTCCCTGATAAAGGTGGAAACTGTCATGCCGAATTGATTGTGGAATATCCGCCCCAATTTTTTTTCATGAGTGCCTACCATGTGAGCAATTTTCGCAACCGTCGGCAACGCTTCCAGTTGATCCTGGATCAGATTCGCAGCAGCCCTGGCGATAATTTCGTCAGGGCTGAGCTGCTTTATGGCGCGTTCTGCGTCAGGCTGACTCAAACATCCGCGTAATCGGTTCAGGTGAATGCGAATTCGCATCAACACCTCAGCCTCCAGGAAAGGCTTGGAAATATAGTCTTCCCCGCCGATACTCAATCCTTGCAGACGCTCTTCGGCGGAATTTTTAGCCGAGAGGAAAATGACTGGAATGTGGCATGTAACCGGATCCGTCTTGAGCAAGCGGCAAGCAGTAAACCCATCCATCTGCGGCATGGCGACATCCATCACAATCAAGTCGGGTTGCGCAACGATTGCCCGCTGATAACCCTGGCGGCCATCGGTTGCCACCATCAGCCGGAAATGTTCATGGCGCAGCATGTCGGACAGCAGTCGCAATTCATCAAGAGAATCATCAATAAGCATGATGGTGGATAGTGGATACATTTAGAGAAATACTGAAAGTTAAATCTGCAATTCTAGATTCTAAAGAAGTAACGCATACAATTAATCGACTAGTTGGATCCTTGCCGTCAGGGGCAGACCGCACTTGGTCGACAGGGATGTTACCCGGATTCCACCCATGGCGGCTGGATTTCGGCAATCTACGCCGGAAAGACGATGTTTTCTTTTGCAATCTATCGTAACAAAATGATATGTAAGTTCTTCCTTTCCGTCTGAAGTCAATGGAACCTGGATGTCTACAGAGACTAACCATGTCAGGGCTGCAAAATTCGCACTCGAAATCAAAAAGGTCGTCCGCTTTGGCAAATACGTGGTACCCATTTTTTAAATGATACTAACTATGTGAAGCAAATGAAAGATCCGCCGACGGGGCATACGCATTAACCCCGAAGGCCGAACACAAACTCCGCGCGGAAATCATTAAGCAAAGCGGCTTCATAACGTTTTGTTCAAGACTCAGCCAGGGGAGGTAACTTACTTCAAATAAACTAAGCGACAAGCGGCTAGTCATAGCTAAAACCGCAGGCGCATTTGTTAACTTAACGGCGTTAGTCACGGATCGGGGGATCCTCTATGGGTCAAAAACGGCAACCAGGTTTGGCGCCGGACGGACTTTGCCAAACGGCCAACACTCCGCCGGCGCATTGCCTGATGGCGGCGATCGCGACCGCTATCCTCGCCGCGTCCGCAGTCGCGCAAACGGCAACTACGCTAACGCCAGACGAGAAACAGTATGAGCTGACCCTCATCGGCACGCCGAACGCCTGGGCGACAAACTATTCGGGCGCCGGCGTCACCATTGGGGGTGGCGACACCGGCATCACGAACAATCGGGATCTGGGGGCATTTTACAGGCAAGTTCGATTCGCGCAGTATGATCTTAAATGCCGCCAGAGACCGGCTCCTCATCTGATGAGGCTCAAATTACCGGTCTCGTTTCGCACGGCACCTATGTTTCGGGCATCGCTGTGGCACCGGGAATCAGCAATACGCGCAGCGTCGACATCATCACGAACATAAAGGTGGGCATGAGTGGCGCCGACGGTACTAAAAGGACATTTGTTTCAGAGGGTGAACCTGATTAACAATAAGAAATAGCCATTGCGAAGCCAAGGTTAATGATGGAAGATAATCAGAAACCCCCTAAATGCCGTACCCCCGTATTGAAAAAATAACGAATGGTATGAAAATTGATTTTTTGAGCCACTCCGCCAAGCCGGTTCCGGAAACTATCGTGACTTATCTATATGAAGTTACAGGGAATTAGAATAAAAATTCGTTGCTTCAATGGCTTACTGCGTACATGAAAAATAGCCCGAAGAATCAAAGCATCTGTCCGAATAAACAAATACGGGTCGTATGTATTTTTGTATTATGCTAGTAAAACTGCAGGTTCGCTATGTTTGTATTCAACATTGGCTAGCAGTCTGTTGGTGGTTATAGTAATCTGACGCAACGGGCACCCACTAAGGTAAAAATTATATGCAACACCTGCTTTCTCCAAAAATGATATTGCCGGTGCGGGGTTGTGATCATGGTATCTGCAATAATCCGCCGGGTTTGTCTGGCCAGTTTTCCATCGTACCGTAAATACGAATGTCTAAATCTATAATCTGAAAATGAACTCAATACACTGTTGAATGTCTGAATTTATAACCTGGAGAGGAACCCAACACACTGTGGATGCAACATGTTAAGCTATAATCAATGTTGTTTAATATGTGTTAATCGCTGGAAATAATGCGCCTTGTTAGACAAGGTTTAGAGTAAAAAACTGTTTTTCAATTACTTTTATTTAGGATTAATTATGGCAATTCAAGATGAAATTCCAAAATCCAGATTAACATTGCGTTATAAGACGGAAATTAACGGTCAGCCGGAAGATATTACATTGCCGTTAAGACTGATGGTTACCGGTGACTTTTCGCAAGGAACGTCAATAGACAGGAAGCTGGATCTGGAGGAAAGAAGAATCAGGAATCTTGACGGGACCAATACGGATGCGGTCATGAAAGACATGGGTATGAAGCTTTCCTTCGCGGTGGAAAACAAAATCGATCCGGAGCGGGAAGAAGATCTGCAGGTGAATATCCCGGTAGATTCAATGAAGTCGTTTTCGCCGGATCGAATTGCCGAGCATGTACCCAAGCTGAAAGGATTGCTGACCTTGAAACGGCTGGTGGAGGAGACGTTGTCCAGTGTGGACAACCGTAAGGAATTGCGGAAGTTGCTGGACGAGTTGATGAGTAAACCGGAGGATCTGGACAAGATTCTTGCTGAGTTAAAAGGCTTCGAAAGCTTCAAGCTGCCTTCGGTAGGCGCCTTGCCCAAGCAAGACTGAGCTGCGCGGTAATTGAGCGTATATCTATTGTATTAAGATCAAGTATTGAGAGTACAAACAATGAGTGAAGAAGCAACGGCAACAGCAACAGAAGCAGCTCTGGATTTCAAGCGTTTCCTGTCGAGCATGAAGCTTAATCCGGATGTATCCGAACCGGTACCCATGGTTTCCAACAACCTGGAAACCGTTACAGAAAATATCCGGGATGAAGATCGTTTTATTTCTGGCATGGCTGCGGTATTAATGAATATTGACGCCGGTTCCGGGAAATTCGATAAAGGCGAAATACAAAAGCTACTCAGTCATATCGATGAATTGGTGAATGCCCAAATCAATCAAATAATCCATCATGATAAATTCAAACGGATGGAGTCGGATTGGCGCTCGTTGAACGATTTGATTCTCAACACCAATTTCAAAGCCGATATCATGATCGACATACTTGATGTCGGAAAAGATGAATTATACGACGATTTCGATTCCAATGCTGTCGATATAACCGGCAGCGCCTTGTTCAAGAAAGCCTATATAGCCGAGTATGACCAGTACGGCGGAAAACCTTACGGCAGTATTATCGGTTTTTATGAATTTGAACATACGCCGCGAGACGAATTCTGGCTGAAAATTATGGGTAAAGTCGCTGCGGCCAGCCATGCGCCTTTTGTCAGTTCTGTTTCACCGAAGTTTTTTGGTTGCGACACGATTGATGAGCTTGCGGCGATCAAGGATCTGGAGGGGCTGATGAATCACCCTCGCTACGGCTCATGGAATGCTTTGCGCGAGTCTGAAGTTGCCGCATATATCGGCTTAACGCTGCCGCGTTATATTCTGCGTCAACCCTATGATCCCGATACCAACCCGTGTGCAACAATAAATTTCAAGGAAGAAGTCAGAGGAGACAATAACGCCGACTATTTATGGGGTAGCGCAGCGGCGCTTTTCACCCAGAACATGGTTAGGTCTTTTGCCGGTTCGGGGTGGTGCCAGTATTTGAGGGGACCCAAAGGAGGCGGTTTGGTGACGGGGTTGCCCGTGCATACGTTCAATATACGCGGTGAAGAAGAAATTAAAATTCCGGTGGAAATGGCTATCCCAGATTACAGGGAGCTGGATTTCGCCAACGCCGGTTTTATGCCCTTGATTTATAGAAAAGGTACTGCCGATGCCTGTTTCTTTAGTTGTCAGTCATTAAAGAAGGCGAAAAAATTCAAAGATCCCAAGGATTCAGAAAACGCTCAGTTGGTAACGAATCTATCGTACACCTTTTCGATTACCCGAATCGCTCATTATGTGAAATGCATTATGCGGGACAATATCGGCAGTAGCGCCGATCAGGGTTATATCTCGAAAACACTGGAAAATTGGCTGTTCCAATACGTTACTACCGTGGTAAATCCGGATGATTTAACCTTGCGTTTTTATCCGTTCAAGGCTGCGTCGGTGAGCGTGGAAGGGCGGCCAGGAATGATCGGCTGGTACGATTGCAAAATTGCCGTATTGCCGCATATCCAATTCGAGGGAATGGATGTGGAATTGCGCCTGGATGCGCGTTTATAGTTAACCGTAGTTAAATAACAGGAGTAATGAAATGGCATCTTCACAGTTTAGTTGCAGTATAACCCAGGGATTCAATTTTCAAAAAGACAGCCAGGAGCTGGTTGGCCATCTGGTCAGTATGTCTATTGGCGGAACTGCATTAACCGCCGATCTGGAATTGACAGTTCCGACTGATCAGAGCGCGTCCAAAGTCGTCGGTGTGATTGAAGACATCAGTTTTAATGGCGGCTATGCGGATCCTATCTGGATAAACGCCAACGTTAGTACGGCAAATCAGAAAGCAGTGGCTTTGCTGACACATACGTCTCTGTCGAAAACCGATGTTGTATTTCAATTTAATATTTACCAGTACGATCCGGTCAACAAGGTTTTTTACCTGGCGTTTCATAGTAATTCCACCGACTTGAACGGCTTGGTGCTTAAGCAAGGCGGAGAGCTGTCCCTGGCGATCGCCAGCGATGCGGATTCGAGAGTTGGTTCTCCGCTGAACTACGGTATGCAGATTGGCATTATGCCGCAAAGCTCCGCCCAGTCTCTAGCGTTTGCAGTGTCCAATTCCGATAAGTTCGCCAAGCAGTGGGGTGTTGCGAACGCCTGATAACGGGTTGATGCGGTCGGCAAGAAGGTATTTATTGTAACGATATCTTCTTGCGCTGCTTTCAGTATGCGGGCATAAACAATATATTAACTTACAACGCTATGAGTAACCTTCTGTCACGAGTCCGCTGGTCCATGGGGCAGGCGTTATTGCCTGGGCATTTGAGCGCGCTGGAGGAATCGGCGTTGGCGGACTCCACGTTACGATTCCGTATTCATGGTCTGCCATATTATGGTTTGGCGGCATTGCGCTGGAATGAGGCCCTGCTAAGCGAGGGTGTTTTATCGCTGGAAGCAATGACGCTGATATTGCCGTCCGGACTGTTGCTGGAGTTAAAGGGAAATGCACAAATCTCACCGCTGAATCTCAATGTGCCTGGCGCCACTTTGTTACCGGTGTATTTGCATGTGCGCGGCACTGCCGAAAATGCGGCGTGGGACGATGAACGCCCGACATTTGAGCGTGACGGAGTGACTTGCTGGATGTGGTCGCTTAAATTATCGAGCGAACAGGAAAGTCCCGATACGCTGGAAAGTTTTCGTTTGGCTGAATTTGAAAAACGGCCGGATGGTGCGTGGGCTTTAGCGTCGCGTTATATTCCGGCGCTGTTGTCCATAGGGACGGTGCCGTTTCTAAAGGCCGGACTATCGGAGTTAAGCCAGCGGCTGGACTCCTATCTCTATCAGTTGAATCAGGAAATTTCTGCAATCTATCTGTCGGGCGAAGATTTGGGCAATGCCAAGCAATGTCTTAAAAGCATAATACATCTACAGCGTTTTCTGGGTAATTTGAATGATCAAATACACATTCATCCGTATTATTTATATGAAGCGTTGAAACATTTTTATGTCGATCTATGTTTTTATCATAACAGTACGCCGCTTTTTGCAACCGCAGCCTACCGTCATGAACAGCTTTCAGAAGTATTTCAGCATGTATTTGAACCATTGACCGAGGAATTGACCATATCCAAAAGCCGCTCTCCTTATGTACCGTTAAATACCGTCGACGGCATAGTGCAAGCCAATCTACCGGGTTCTATCAGAGAGGCGGAAGAGGTTTATCTGCTGGTGCAAAAGAAAAAGATCACCGAATCGGTCGATATTAGCCGTTTAAAAATCGCAGCCGTTTCGCGTATTCCAGTCGTTCATAAATTCTATTTGCAGGGAATTGGGCATAGACGCCTTGATCGGCCTCCATTTCAGCATTCTTTCGGTGCGGAAGTCGATATATATCAATTAAGCGGCGGAGAGGAGTGGGATCATGCCCTTAAGGAGTTGACAATCGGATTTTACGAAAGCCCCGAACTGTCTGATGAAAAATTTTTTCTTTACTGGCGCGCGCACTGATGTCGCTGCTGAACATACTGAGCGCATATGATGAGAAGGACGATACCGATGATATCGGCGATATCATTGATAATCTGAATAATATTCTCAACAGCAAACAGGGCTATAGTTATTTTTTGCAAAATTTCGGCATACCCGACTATAACCATATCAGTTCCCGGGAGATTATCGCCCAGGCAGTCATTCACGATGTACGAGAAAACATAGAAAACTTCGAGCCGCGAGTTAAGTTGCTGGATATAGTCGAACTCAATGACGATGCTTTATTTCGTTTGTCCTTCCGTATTGATTGCGTGGTCAGGAAAAATGCCCGATCGTTAAGTATGTATCTTGATCCGTTACAGGAACGTTATCACGTGAGTTCAATATGAAATTCGTTGACGACTTATCAATTGCGCTGACGCTGAATATCAACGGGAAGGCGTTTACTGTACCCGGAGGCAGCGTCAAACTCCTGGAGCTGGACCTGCATAGCTGGGGGTTTTCCGGGCAAATCGGGTTTGTAATTTCATCCGAGCATTCCCAGGATACGTTATTGACTCCGATCACTGCAAATGACTTGATTGAGATAACGCTTGTAATCGGCGTTTATATCAAATCGTCGGACGCCAAAAGCAACACGCTTAAGCTCAGCGGATTGGTTACGACCAGGCAGATATCGGAACAGACGCTTTCCAATGTGTTGCCTACGCAGGATTTAATGCTTTATCGTTATTACAGTCTGACCTTTGCCGATCCGGCTGCCGTATTGTGGAAGCAGCATTACCCATGCGATCTTTACACTGATGCTACGTTGCAAACGCTTATCAGCGCCCATGTCAGTACGAAAATCAATATTAAATATGATTGGGATGTGTTGGAAACCGAACACGCCGTTTTATCGCTGCCTTTAGGGGCATCAGACAATACCGCCAGTTTTTACGATTATCTGATCTGGTTGGTTGACAGTCAAAATGGCGTTTTCACCTATAGCGCGAGCGCCAACACTTATACCTTGAGTGCGTCAAAAACCTCATCGTCGAAAACTCAAGCGCTTGATTCGCTGGAAGTGCTCGGATACCGGGTTGAGCTCCCGCAAGTAGCCCGCTTTCAACCCAATGTATTAAATGCCTATGCGGAGGACGCGCAGAGCAGCTCGGTGGAAAACAAGCAGACAGCCAAACCCATGCGTCATGATTTCATTGCACGCTATCCGATTGCAGCTGATATGCAAGCGCGCGTCACGCTGGAAACCGCCCGCTTTAAGCAGCGCCTGCACGAAGTACACGTCGAATATAAAAAATTTCCATTGATGATATCCCTTCCCGGCGAATCGGTTAAATTCGAAGGGAGCGGCTGGAGTTCATCGTTGTACGTAAAGGGTAAAAGTTATCGTGTCAGGGACTGGTCATTGCGCGCATATTCGATAGACGAGAATATGACGGCCGAACTCGACATGCCTTACAGCCGTTACGAGATGGAACATGAAATAAAACTGGAGTGCGGCAGCGAGTTGTGGGTCGATCTGCCGAAGTATGCTGCGCCGGTTTACCCATTTTTTGTGGAAGGCAAAGTGGTCAGCGAACAGGGAGAAGATGAGGAAACTACTTACGAGTTTTATCAGGATGAAGATACTTCGGAAACTTATTATCAGGTGAGTATTCCGTTATGGGAATCGAAGAAAGTTCGCGCCGCCTTTGAGCCGAATTTGTTGAGCGGCCAATTTTATTTTCCCTATTACAAAAATGCACGGGTGCTGATCGGTTTGGGTTTCGATTCCGCGCATATTGCCGGCTTTCTCGACTGGAGCAGCGGTACTGCCCAGACTATGGATTCGCAAGGCAATCAACTGGTGATGGGAAAATCGACAACCAATCAAACGATTCTTAAACATAGCTATGTCGATAGCAAGCCGGAGCTGCAAATTCAGCGCACGATGGACAAGGACAAGGAATTAATCAAGTTCTCGGAAGGTTATATTTTGCTGCGGACACAGCAAGAAGAGGAAGAGGGCTGACGATGGCTTTGGTTTGCAAGATCGAGTTGTGCCAGACGGCGGGCATCACCTTGACGGTCGAAAATCAGGACGATGAAATTACCCAGACGGCAACGTTTGACGGCACCACCATTACCCTGACTTGCAAAGGCAAGGAAACAACAAGCTATATCGCGCAAACCAGCGATGCCATCACTATCAGCTGTCAAACTTTTACTGTCGAAGCCGATACCATTACCTGTAAATCGACCAAGGATACCAGTCATCAGGCTGAAGGTACTTTTACCATTGACAGCACCGGTGATGCGAAGGTTAATACATCAGCGAATATGACCATCTCCGCCAGCACCACGTTGAGCATGAGCGCTGCCGATATTTCTGCAACGGCGCAGGACAGCGCCAGTCTGACCGCCTCCACCACAACGGTCAATGGCGATTCGAAAACCAGCATCACCGGTAATGAACTGGCTTTGACAGCACAATCGACCGCGAGCATGGAAGGGGCCATGGTCAATATTTCGGCGCAATCGACCATGGATATTGAAGGATCGACAACCACGTTGACCGGCAAAATTACCAATATCGAAGGCAATCTGATCAAACTGGGATGAGATGATGAATAGCGACGATAAGCTGTACCGGACATTTATCGAAGAGCTGCACGCGCTGAAGGAGTTCCGTTTGACGTACGCGCTTGATCACCCTGCTTCCGATCTGGATTTGGACGATCCCGCCGTCAAGCGCATCATTGAGGTGCTGGCTTTTTTCGGAGCGCGAACCGAAACGGCCACTTTGCGCTATAACGCCGCCAACCGGCTGCGTCTATACCAGCAATTTTTTCCCTATTTACTCTCCCCTTTACCGGCAATGGCTATCGTTCAGGCAAAACCCACCGGTCGTCTTACCGAGGTGCTGGAATTTCCTCAGGATACCGAATTCGCGCTGCAGCCCGAAAAAGGCGGGCTGGCTTTTTTTCGCAGCATGCGGCAATTGAGAGTGCTGCCGTTCGGTATCGAAGCGGTTAAACTGGAGATGCTGCCGGCTGCCGGCTGCCGGTTGTTGCTGATGTTTCAAGCAGATTATCCGTTAAACGAACATCCTGGCCGCCTGAGCTTGTATATCAACTACCTGAACGATTTTGTCAGTTCGCTCAAGGTGTTCCATTACCTTAAGAGGACGTTGCGCAATACGCGCGTTCAGTTTGGCGGCTATGATCCCGAGTGTGCGGGCATGGAATGCCATTCTGACTTCGATGCGTCCGGCGACGGAATAGAAACGGATGAATGGCGGCATCCACTGGAAGTCGAACGTGATTATTTTCATTTCCCGCAACAGGCGCTTTATCTTCATCTGGAATTGCCGCCTGCGCCCCGAAATTGGAAGAAATTTACAGTGGCGTTGGAGTGCAGCGAACTTTGGCCGCGCAAATATCAGCCGAACAAGGACTTGTTCCAGCTTTTTACCGTGCCATTGAGTAATAGCAGGCGTGGTTTTTCCGAACCGGTCTTGTGCGATGGAACCCAGGAGCGTTATTCAATTCGTCATCCTCATCCTGAATCCGGATTCAAATTACAAAAAGTACTCGGCGTTTACGAAATCACCGAAAAGGGCATGCTCCCGCTTCGTCCCGGCCTACTCGCCGGCGGCAATGGTTCCTACGAAATCGAACAGGACACCATGCAGGCGGATGGCGGCAGCCTGTTTCGGCTGCTGCCGCATTTCCCCGAAGCATTCGAGCAGCCCCGAACTTTGGCGGTAGAGGCGCTCTGGCTGCAACCCTGGTTTGATCGACAGAGCAAAAACAGCTATACGCTGAAAACCTTGCATCGGCAAACCGTCGGGGTGAAATGGGAGTTGACCGATAACGCCGAAACTCACGTGGAAAACCAGCAAATAAACAGCAGCACCGGGTTCTTGCATCTATTGACGCTTATGCACAAAACCTGCCTCAGCGGTCAAGACGTCCGCGATCTTCTTCAGGCCATGGGGAGCGTTTCATCGGGCCGTTTTCGAGGCGTGCTGGAAAATTTAAACGGCGTGAGATTGGAAGAGATGGCGCTAGGCAGGGAACAACACTATATGACAAAGCAGACATACTATCTTAAATTCAAAACAGAAATGGATGATAGTCTGGAGCTTACTGAAACCTTTGCGGAACATCTGAATCGCATGCTTGATTTGTGGATACCGGATGCCGTTGTGGACGTCTTAATTGAAAAGGCTGACGAGCCGTCCGAATTTCTTGAGAGTTAATGTCCATGACGCAGAATGTTTGGGAAGAAATAACCGGCATCAACGATTTGCTCGTCTCACTACGCGAGCAGGTCGCGGCCGATAGCGTCGATTTAGTAGCGCTGAGAAGCGGTCTGCGCTCGCACCTGGAGAGATTGCGCGCAATTGTTACCGAGCAATATTCCGAGCGCGACGCATATTTTGTCCTGTTTCCGCTGACGGCGCATTGCGACGAAACCATTAAATCCTTGTTGCTGGAGATGGAACACCTGCAATGGCCGCCGTTGCAGCAAGATCTCTACCAGATTAACGATGCAGGAGATATTTTTTACGAGTTGCTGGATCAGCTGTTAAGCAAGCCTGATACGCCGCAACTGATTTTCGCAATTTACTTTTTTTGCCTGAATGATGGTTTTCGCGGCCGCTATGGTGAAAGCGGGGAAAAGATAGCTTCCTATATCAACAGGCTGCGGGAGCATATTCGCCTGGCTCCGATCGACGCGCCTCCGCCGCCTGCCGCCCCGGATACCGCTGATTCGCCGCTGAAAATCCCGGCCTACGCATTTTATGGGGCGGCGGTATTTCTGCTTGCCGTCGTTTATTGGCTGCTCGTACAAATGGCCGATTCCTGGTATCCGATAAATTAATCAGATGCGTACCGTACCCCCCCGGCTGGATGAAATATTTGCGCCCGACAAACTTCGCGCGAACTGGAGCCAGTCGGCTGCGCCTGTCGCTGATACGCCGGTATCGAATCCATTAAGCAGGAATATTCACAGTCAATATCTTGAGGTGAAGCGCCTGATTGCCGAAAACTTCGAAAATGCATCGATCTTATCGGCGATGCTTGAGCAAATATCGCAGCAAATCGATCGCCTTTATTCATTGGACAGTGCTTTGCCGTGCCTGGCGGACGAAGATGCGGATGGCCGTAAAAATCTGATCATGATGCTCGAAACGCTGGAAGAGTCCGTTTGGGCTTTGGAAGTCGCTAATCGTGGCAAGACGCGATGACAATGACGATCCCTGAACAACGAATCGCGCAAGACATCAGACGGTTCGATCCGATATCCCTGCTGCAGGTGCTGGTCTACCATGGCTACTCGCTGGATGACATCCTGTTCATAAGCAATGACAGCACATGTTCCCAGTCAAGGCTGATCAACTCCATAAAGTTTCGCCGTAACCAGAAAAAAGCCGTAATTACCCTGAATTTAGGACTTCTGGGGGGACAAAGCCTGCTACCCAGTTATTTTTTCAAGCAGGTGGATTACGGCAAAATCGAGGCGCGCAAATTCGCGGAATTCTTCGGATACTTTGACGACCGGTTGTTGCGCCGTTTTTTATTCGCCGTTTATCCTGAATTCGACGCAGCCCACTATGAGCGGGGGCGCGAGCCTCCGAGAAACAACGAGATTTTCACGCTCAAGTTGAATAATCCCTTTGTTTTGCATTGGCTGCTGCAACTGGTTTGCCCGGAACTACAGGTACGCGTGGAAAAGGCCGTATTAGAGCGCCGCGTCGAATTAGGCGCGATTATTCTGGGAGAAGCGCGGTTGGGTTATGAAAGCGTATTCGGGAAAAAACTGGCGCAGACGGTGCCGGGGCTCCGGATTACCTTGATTGCCGATGAAGAAAACTGTAATGCCGGCAAGCCATGGCCAAAGGAAATCGATAGCCGTTTGCAAAAATTGATATTTCCGCTGCTGCGCGCCGTAGGGATTGATCTGGAAATCTGGCTGGTCATCCGCACGAAAGTCGGCTGGCTTCGCCTGGCGCAGGGCGCTCATTTGGGCTATGAAAATATCCGAAGCGATAAACCGCGGTTTCGCCGTATTCGCATATTTGCCGGACGATTATTCGATTGGTGACGAAAGGAGATGTAATGCAAATTGACATGTTACTCGGCGACTTGCGCATCGCCGAAGCCCCCGGACTTGATACTACCGATCCCCGGTTTGATGAAATCGCCACTTTGGCGCAAAACGGAGATTATGCCGCTGCGGCGCATGCCAGCGAAGCGATTATAGCAGAGGAAATCTACGATATCAGGCTCATCTGTTACTTGCTTTACGGCTATTGGCTGGAACAGGGCGTAGCAAGCCTGGGACCGGTTGTTACTTGTCTGCACAATGTTGTAGCGAATAATTGGGATGCGATCGGACCCGCCCGCAATAGAGAAAAAAACGTACAGCTCAGCTTGACCTGGATGTTTCGGTCGCTGATGAGAAAGGCGCAATACGAAGAAGACAATGATACGCCGGTATGGCACGGCTGGCAGAACGAGGTATCCGTCGACGAAATAACCGCTATTTTGGAGACAGGGAGCGAGTTTAGCCGGGGTATCAAACTACGGATGGAAGACGGCGCCGGTCCTGTGCTGGATCTGTGGAGCAAGGTTGTCGAGTGGCTGGGGCAACTGCAGCGGCTTGTTTACAAGCAGCCGGAGCCTGAACCATCGTCGGGAGCCGACGAAGCAGAAATGGATGAGATGACGGAGGAAAATGAGGAAGCGCCGAGCGCCGGATCGAACCAGCGCGCTTCAAAAGGCCAGTTCGCCGGTATGGAAATAGAAGGTTCCTATCACATGACGATGTTATTGAAAAAGCTGACGGCATTCGAGCAGTTGTCCAGAGAACAAAACTTTTTCAAGGCGGCCCTGGTTGCCGACGAAATCAACCAGGCGATAGCGGATTTCGATCCTCGTTTATATTTCCCGAAGGTGTTTGAGGAATTCATTAAATTGCAAGCAGTTAATTTTTCGGAACTGGCCGATTACATGGAGCACAAAGAAAGTCCGGAATGGCAAGCCATGCAGGATTGGCTTCGGGTCGATATAGACGGCTTTGCAAATTAATACGGTGGGTGGGTTGCCATGAGTTTTTTAGTCACTGGAAACGCCGTTCTCAAATGCACGTTCGGCGCCGCATCGGCCATTTATATGGTGGCGCCGACGAACAAGGTGCAAGTGGACGCTTATGCCGCAAATATCACAAACCAGACAACGTTGCTTAATATTCCTTCGTTCGGTCTGTGCCGCAGCCCGGCAAATCCGGTTGTGGCCGCTGCGACCGCGGCCGCGCTGGGCGTTCTGACGCCGATGCCGTGCGTTCCCGCTACCGTAGCGCCCTGGACGCCCGGCGTCTCCACGGTATTAATCGGCAATCTGGCCGCGCTGGACAATAAAAGTAAGCTGACGTGCTGTTGGGGCGGTTGTATCAGTATTAAATCAGCCGGTCAGAGCAAGGTCAGTTTCGCATGATGATGTGTCCATGTGCCGGGAGGTCGGGGCATGCCGGGAGCAACCCTTGATATGACGCCAACATACGATTTCGATTTCCCGTCGATTGAACAGGCCTTGTGGCGAGGAACGCCGGAGGCGGTTATGGATTTGGGATGGCTGGAACAAAGCCGGCTCGATAGTGAGGCCTTTTGGAAAGCATTACATGCTTACTGGGCCTGCCGCCAGGCGGGTCTATCGAAAAGCATGCCTTTCAAAAGTTACGACTTTTACCACGACCTGCTCGCGCGCCAAAAGGAGCGGGCCGGATTGGCGTTGATCTGGCTGGACGGGGGGGCCTGGCGCGAGTATTCCGTTGCCGAGCTGATGCTGGCAGCGGACAGACTTGCCGCAACCTGGGAAAACGCAGGCGCCGGCGCCGGAGAGACGGTTGCGATTCTGCATCAACGGCTGCAGGAATGGCTGCCCGCCTTACTGGCTGGGTTGCGGCTTGGCATGGTGGTATCGCTATTGCCGCAGCAAGGTTCCGGATTTTTAATGCGAAGACTGCAAAAGCTGGAGCCGCAATGGATTGCGGCTGAACCGCTATGTTTCCACCAGCTCCCGGAACGGTGGCGTGCCCTGATGTTGCCGGCGGCCGGCGGCGGATATTCCCAGCCGGCCGGGCTCCCTTATCGCTACCCGGCATCCGCCACGGTTGCGCTCTGTTTTGACCCCACCAGCCCTACGCCGGATATACCGCGCGCAGTGGATGCCGATACGCTGTATTTGGGCGCGTTGCGGGATGGGGTTTTAGCCTTGGGCGTCAGACCGGGGCAATTCTGCGCAGCTCCCGGCTGGCATATTCTGGAAAGCCAGCCATCGCTGGTTCTGGCGGCTTTAATGAGCGGAGGCGGATGGGTCGATATCGAGCTTGCCGACCTGAAAAAAATGCCTGGTCGTCTGTTCGAACAACCGATTGACATATTGGGCATTTGCCGGGAATTGCGCGACCTGCTGGCGGCGGCGCAGTTGCCATCCGCCGAGAGGCGCTGGCGTCACTGGTTTCGTAGCCCGTCCGAATCCAACGACCTGTTTTTATGGCAGGACCTTGTCGCCCGCCTGCGCATGGAAAAAGCCTATTCCGGTAACGCGATCTGGAATGCCGCATCGGGGGGGGCGATTGTTTTTTCAGCGCGATGCCGGGGAACGCCTCATTACGGCGTTATCCCAGCCGCAGGCGTCGACTGGCGACTGGGCGCGATCGCCGCCCCGGAATTGCCCAGCGTGACCGGAAACGGATGTTTGACTTTCGGGAAAGAAATCGAGGGTGAAACGGTTTGGGCGCCTACGCCTCATATTCTTTCGCCTTTTCGCGGCGGGTGGCAATATCTCGGCTTCTTCCCTTCGGGCAGGTCCGGCCGTACCTATCCTTTCGAGGAGGTCATGGAGGCATTGAACGGGCTGGCGCCCTATATGGCGCTGATTGAAGCGCCGGACGTGAGCGGCGAAGGAGACATCCGCTATGCGCTGCTGATTTTTGGCTCAGGAAAAACCGAGGCGGAACTTCGCGCCGTTATCCAAAAGGAAATGGGCTGCGAATTTATGCCGGATGTTTTCGAGTTTTTGCCGTTAGTTCCCAAACTCGACGAGCAAGGCAAGGCTGATCAGGACTGGTGCAGGTATCACTACTTGAGCGGAGAGCTTTATAGACGCCAGCGCAAGCCGTTATACCGCGGATTTTCGGAGCTAAAGCAAACGATATTGACAGGGCGTCACATTGAGCGATTCGAAAATTAAATACAAAATCTTACGAGAATAACTGGGAGCATTCAATGATCATCGAAAAATTCAATCTCAAAGCGCAAGAAGCCATTGAGCGCGCCTGCCGGCTGGCGGTGGAAAAAGACCATGGCTTCGTAACTCCCTGGCATCTTTTGTTCGCGCTGGCTGAACAGAAAAACGCTATTGGACGACGCTATCTCGAGCAGGCAAAAATTGATTTGACTCAGTTGGGCGTCAAACTGGACTCGCAGCTGCTTGTTCTGCCCAAGGCATTGAAAAACAACCAGCAAACGCCCATCAATCGCGAACTCGAACGTCTGTTCATCCTTGCGGAACAGGCATCGGCGCGTCTTGCGGAAAAATATATCGGCATTAACCACATATTGCTGGCGATGTGGGAGCTGGAGGATGTTGCCGCGGTATTGAGCGAAGCAGGCGGCAACAAAGAAACAAGCCGCAGTCAGCTGGAACAGAAAGCGCCGGGCGGCTACAGTAAAACAGACGCAGACTCGGGGGAATTCGAATACCTGCACAAATACGCCAGAGATTTAACCGAAATGGCGCGGCAGGGCGAGCTTGATCCGGTGATAGGCCGGAATGAAGAAATCAGTCTGGCGATACAGGTGCTCTGTCGAAGAATAAAAAACAATCCGATCATCATCGGCGAGCCGGGCGTCGGTAAAACCGCGATAGTCGAAGGGCTGGCGCAACGCATAATCGCCGGCGACGTACCGAAGGATCTGCAGGGTTGTTCCGTGCTGGCCGTCGATATGGGCTTATTAATTGCTGGCGCGAAATACCGCGGAGAATTCGAAGAACGTTTCAAACGGCTGATACAGGAAATAACCGACGCGGGCAACATTCTCACTTTTATCGACGAAATCCATACCCTGGTAGGCGCCGGTAAGGCGGAAGGGTCCATGGACGCCGCCAATCTCCTTAAACCGGCGCTGGCGCGAGGCGAACTTCGTTGCGTCGGCGCAACGACGATAGAGGAATATCGCAAGTATTTCGAAAAGGACACCGCGCTGATCCGCCGCTTCCAGGTTGTCAAGGTGGAGGAGCAGGACGACGAGGGTACGATGCTGATTCTGAGAGGGATCAAGGAAAAATACGAAATGCATCACGGCGTGCATATTTCCGAAGCGGCTTTGAGCGCGGCGATCCGGCTTTCGCGCCGTTACATCGCCGATCGTTTCCTGCCGGACAAGGCGATCGATCTTATCGATCAGACCGCCGCCACCGTGCGTATCGGCTTGTCGGCGAAGCCGCCGGCATTGGAGGAGCTCGACCGCCGGCTGGTCGCCCTGGAAATCGAACTCCAGTCCCTGGCGCACGAAGCCGCCGAAGCGCGTAAACAGCAGCTCCAGATCGAAGTGGCCGAACTGCGTGCGCAGAGCGTGGCAATGACCGAACGCTGGGAGCGCGAAAAGCGCGCGGTAACCGAAGTTCAAAACGCGCGCAAAGCGCTGGAAAGCGCTCGCCGGGAAATGGAGCAGAAAATTCGCGAGGAAGACTTTGTAAGCGTGGCCGAGCTGCAGCATAAAATCATACCGCAGGCGGAAAAAGTCCTCGCCGAATATGCCGACCTCGACACATCGCCGGAAGGCGGCGCGGTAAAAAATTCGATAAACGAGGAAGACGTTGCTGCTACCGTCGCTCGTCTGACAGGGATACCGGTTTCGAAGATGCTGGATTCCGAGCAGCAGCGTTTGCTGAACCTGGAGAGCCATTTACGCGAGCGGGTGGTTGGGCAGGAAGAGGCCGTCGCCGCGGTATCCAAGGCAATACGCCGCGCGCGAACCCAGATCCAGGATGCAAACCGGCCGTTGGGTTCTTTCCTGATGCTGGGGCCGACCGGGGTGGGAAAAACAGAGTTGGCGAAAACGCTGGCACAGTTTCTGTTTAACGACGAGGCGGCCATGGTGCGCATCGACATGAGCGAATTCATGGAAAAACACTCCATCGCCCGCCTCACCGGAGCGCCTCCGGGTTATGTCGGATACGAGGAAGGCGGCGTGCTGACCAACCAGTTGCGCAGTAAGCCTTACACGGTAGTTCTGTTCGACGAGGTTGAAAAGGCGCATCAGGACGTGTTTAACCTTTTCCTGCAGGTGCTGGATGAAGGGCGGCTGACTGACAGTCAAGGGCAGCAGGTCAATTTTTCCAACGCCTTGATTCTGCTGACATCCAACCTGGGCGCCGAACATATCGAACCGGTTGAAACCGAAGAGGAACATCGCGCCATGCAATCGCTGATCATGGAAAGCGTGCGCGGGCACTTCCGCCCGGAATTCCTCAACCGTCTCGACGATATCCTGATTTTCCGTCAACTCACGCTGGAAACGATGCGTCCTATCGCAGATATTCAATTGAACCGCCTGATCAAGCGTTTGTCGGAGCGCGACATCCGGCTTGAAATCAGCGACGAGGCGGCGGCATCACTGGCGCGTTGGGGATTCAACCCGCTTTACGGCGCGCGCCCGTTAAAACGCGTCATTCAATCCAGGCTGCAGGACCCGCTGGCGGAACTGCTGTTAAGCGGCGCGATCACCGACGGTCAGCGGGTGAGCGTCGCCGTAGCCGACGATGAGCTGACGTTCCACACCGACGCGCAGGCGGGCGGCGGCGCGAAATCCGATCCGGCGCAAAGCGGCGGCCCGAGCATGCTTTGATGGGGCAGGGGCGGTACTAATGATGGGAGTGGCTCGATGAATTCAATGCTTTCGTTCATAACCTGGCCATATTGGCTGGTTTTGATCATTGTACTGGTATTGGTGGTACTGGTGGGAGGGTTGATATTCCTGGTCTGGCGTCGCAAGCGCGCGGAGGGCGTCTTCAGCGCGGTGGTCAGCGTTTCCAAGGGGGCGCAAATGCCGGCCGGCAGGCTCGTGGCGACATGGCGGCAATTCGTAAGCAAAATACCCCGTTCGATGAGAAACAAAGCGCTGAACGTACCGTTGTTCCTCGTTATAGGCGATGCCGGTTCGGGAAAAACCACGCTGATCGATAACCATGCCGGGTGGAAAGGGCAGAATTTCCGTTTTTATCCCAGCATGACCGAAGATCCCATGCTCCAGATATATCTGGGCGCAAAGGTAGTGGCGGTCGAGCTTGCCGCATCGCTGCTTTACAACACCAACCCGGCGGTTCATCGCGCCCTTGGCAAATTATGGCGGCATTTTCCCGCTACGCCTCAAATTGCCGTGGTCATCGACGCCGGGATGTTGCTGGAGCCGCAGCCGGAGCGTTTGAGACAGTCGGGACGGGCCTTGTTCGGAAAGCTGGAAGTATTCAAGGAACTGGGAAAAGCGCCTATACCGCTCGTCCTGGCGCTGAGCCACATGGACAAAGTGTCCGGTTTTTCCGAGTTTTGCGCTTTTTTGCAAAAAGCGGGGATTCCGCTGCAGATTGAGTTTCCCAGCGGCGACGGAATCAGCGCTTTGGAATCCTGTCTGGATGCGTACAGCAAACATCTTGATCGGGCATTGTTGACGCAGTCCGCGCAAGACTACCTGAAAATAGTCGGCTTTCTACGGCAAGCGCCAGGCCTGTTGAAGGTGCTGCGCGATTTTTTGCGTCAGGAAAGGCTGGCTCAAGGCGCATCGTCGAATCCGGTGATGCGCCTGTGCCTGCTGTCCGAACAGACCGATAGCTTCGGATGCCATCCGTTTTTACCGCTGCCCGGCAGCGGCGAAGGCCCCGCCCCTGAAATTTTAACCGTCCACGCCAAGGCTGCGTTTGCGCTCGCCGCGGCCGGGCTGGTTTACCTTGCCGGCAGCTATCGTTACCAGCAGGACATAATAACCGATATCATTAAACGCGCGGATATCGTCAATACGACGCCGGTCACCGAGTATGCGCAGAAAATCAGTCCATTATTTCTTGATTATAGCTACGACCTGAACAAAGACACGCTGCTGTCTCCCTTGATACCCAAATACTTCGACAAGACCAACGGTCTGATAAACCTGAAACTCATTCGAGCTATTAGAAAGAATTACTTGATTCCAATGCTCAAGGAAGCGCAATTCGACCAGGATGCCCCGTTTAAAACCAATAACCTGCTGGCGCTCCTTTACGCCACTCCAGGCAACGACGTGGGAAGAGTGTTTCTTTACCGGATAGATACCGATCCGTCTGAAGAAATGATTAAATATAAAACGCTGTTCCGGGACTATATCAATCATAATTCCCACACGGAAGAGATGAACGATACGCTTAATGGCTTAAATTATGCCGATCAATCGCAGCAACTCGTGGAAGACATTACGCCATGGATCATATTCTTTCGCGATTTGCAGGTGGCGCAGGCAAAACCTTATATCGAGGAGTTGGAATTTTCCGACATAAAACGCAAGGCCTCGGATTTCATCGCCATTGCCCATCGGTCCTATGTATATCGCGACCAGGACATGATCGTCAGTTGGCTGCAGGAAAATACCCGGCTTAGAAGAAGCCTGCAAACGCAATATATCGCGCAGTCGAAACTAAAGCAGGAAGGAATACTGAAGTTTCTGGATTTGGTCAAACACCTGACGATGAGCGATACCGACGCCTGCCAGCCGGCGATGTCGATTGCTCAATGCCTGCTCCAGATTCAGGCGGTCGCGGCAATCAAATCCGACGAGGAGCCCGCGACCATGCGTTTCTCCCTCGAAGGCGAGGATTTCTCTTTCGACAGCGGGCAATGGAGCGATCTCATGTTGCGCAGCCGCATCACGCTGATGCTGCGCAACATTGTCAAGTCGCACCGGAGCGCGGATGGGTGGGCCTTTTTCGATACCCCTTCGTCTTATGCCGATATCGAACTGGCGTCAGCCGCCGAGAACCGCTTGCTGCCGGCAGCAACGGGCCATATCGACGGGCGTTTAAGTCATGACGCGTTCGAGCAGCAAGTCAAACCGACGGTGCTGGCGTTGGCTGACACAGTTAGCAAACTACCGGTCGACAAGGCGGAGCAAAAACGCTTCAGCGACTTTGTGCTACGCAATTTAAACGCCTATTCCGAACGCTACGTCAATGCGTATCTGAACTATCTACGCCAATTCCGCATAGAAATCGATTCTGTATGGTCGCTGCAATACGAACTGGCGCAACTGCAAATGCCCGGTTCGCCGTTGATGACCGCCTTGCTCAATATCAAGCAGAACACTGCGCTCAGCTTGCCGTCCACGCCGGCTTTCACCGCCTTTGCACAAAAGCTGACGGCATTCACGCCTATTCAGCGCTTGATGGTTGAACAGAACGGCAATTATCCGGAATTGGCCAAATACCAGCTTATGATGCAGCAAATGCAGGCCGAACTGGAGTCAGGCGAACCCTATACGCCAAAGAAGACCGGCGACGACGCTGCGGGACTCAAATCGGCGTTGTCGCCTGCGGGGCGACTGGCCTGGGCTATGCTGCTCAACGATGAAAGTTCCTATTTGAAGCTGGTCAAAGCCTGGCTGCAAAGCGCCGGCATCGCCAGTGCATGGCAGCAACCGTTCCTTGCGCCGGTGCAGAAAGTCCAGGAACTGGGCGCGATTGAAATCGCGCATAGCGCCGACGGTATCTGGGCCGACATATGGAATTCGAACATTGCGCCGATGCTGAGCCAATACCCGTTTATGCCTACCTCGGCGGTTGAATTGACTATGGACGATTTGATCAAGTCGCTGCATCCCAAACAAGGCGCATTCTGGGTCAGCTTTAATCAATACCTCGCGCCGCTGTGCAGTTATAGTAACGGCGTGTGGATAAAACAGCATGAATTGACCGACGTTAAAGCCCTGCTGCCGTCCAATATGCTGTCCCGGCTTAACAGCGTGCAGCAGCTAACCTCGAATTTATGGGACGCGCAGGGCAGCCCGAAAGCGCTGCAATTCAGCGTCAGGCCGGAACTGCTGCCTACGCTGGACAAAAATCAGTTTCCCGGCGCGGCGCAGCCGGCGCTGAACTACCTGCGCAGCGGCGGCGAATCGGCGCTCGGCTTCAACCAGCAAGCCGCGTGGCAAAAATTTGCGCTGGAATGGTGGAACGCGCCCCCGGCATCGGCGGGCATTGAATTACGCAAGGAAAATAGCCCCGAGCGCATCTACGCCGACATCACTGTGGGCGGAGAGAGCTGGAGCTTTTTCAAATTGCTGCAGCGGGGGCAAACGATGGGCAGCAATCGCTATCGCTGGTTCCTGGATCACCCCGACTATCCGCAGCAGAAATTAAATCTGGATTTTACCTTTCAGGCGGATCCCTGGAAATTATTTACCAATCTGGCAGGTAGTTAAATGCTCAAAAAATCAAATTTAAAATGGACGGCGCAATTATGCGCAATCGTGCTGCTGGCCGCTTGCGCCGGCGCCGGCTCGCCGACGCCTCCGCCGCCGTTTACGCTCGATGTCAGCGCGGAATATCAGGCGAACGGCGGTCACCTGTTTTATTTTCTGGCGCGAGCAGTCAACGAAAAACAGTTCCTGCTGGACAACTATCAGGATGTGGCTGCAAAGGTTTTCGCCTCGCCGGCCGACGCCAGCGTGCTGGGCGTGTTTTCAATGACGCCGGGCGAAAGGCGGCAATTCAGCGTGCATCCGCCTGCGCAAGGCGATCTCGCCCTGTATTTTCTGTTCAACGAACCAGGAACACAGTGGAAAAAACAGTTATCCACCCCGCTGAAGAATAAATACAGCGTTTCCATCGGCGCGGATAATCAAATAAAAATCGTCGAAGATTGTTTGTTTTGCAAGGTAAATGACCTGTTTGGCATGTTCTCGAAATCACAGCCCGAATAGCCGCCTCCGGTACGACGGTAAAGACAAGCAACAGTTATACGTGTAACTAAAGAGGTGAAAAATGACGTATATTTCATACAAGAAAGCTAGCAACCATAACCAGATAAACCGTGAAATTCTGCAACTCGTGGAAGAATTTAAAACGGAATATGCGGTTTGCAACGATAAATTCCAGCTGGAAGTTGAAAGCACATACAAACAATGCGCCGGTTTCATGAGCTTCGATAAGAATAAAAGGCTTGCAAAAAGAAAGCTTGCCTACACCGGTATTGCAAGTGCTAGCGGCGCGCTCCTATTGCCCGTTGTGTTTTTAGGATCGGCAGGTATATTGTCGCCAATTATCGTGGCTGCGGTAGGCGCAACATTGGCTGTGGGAAAGAACGTCATGAGCTCCCTCGATCCGTCAAGAAAGTCGAATGCATTGGGTGTGCTAGAACACATTGCAAATAACGCACTAAAAGCTGCCGAGTATTCTTTTTCAGCACAAGGCGAAGATATGCAGGCCTCCGGATTTTCATTCGGCTTACTATTCCCTGGTCTGCAAAGTAGAGATTATAGACAGGAGGTTATGAATCGCCTTAAAGACAATCCGGGAGGTGTGGTTGAACAACTGAGTAAATATGCGGCCAGCGTATCTGTGAAAGTAGCCATTCAAGCATACAGCAAAATGACAGATAAGCTTGCTTTTTCACAAGAAAAACAAAAATTGATTCCGTTGGCATTATATTTATTATTAGACGAAAAAGACATAGGTGGGCGGCATAAGTCGCTGATAAATACAGGAGTAATTCAGAAGTCGGTCAGTGCTGATGTAAAGGATTTGAAGAGTGAGATCGATATATTAGATAAAAAAACAAGTTTCGCTAAACAGTTTGCTAAATTCGGAAATAATAGTTTGTATGATAAATGGTTTGCAAACGGAGATGAACGCGTAACGAGAAATGAAATTCTCATTGAAAAGGCGAGGATTATCTCTCATGCACCTGAGTATATCGAATCCTTGAAATTGTCATTCGGCGATATGTTTGCTAAACATGTCATTGATGCAGTAAGCAATATTTTACCTTCGGTCTTTACCAAGGATTTTAACAATAAAACACAAACAATAAAAGTATTAGGCTTTGCAAATTCCAGCGAGCATAGAAAGGATTTTGCGCTTGGAATGTATGCCTTCCATGCCGTGCTAATAAAGCATCTTGGCACTTATAATCTTGCAAGTCTTGGCGGTTTTGGTTTCAACAATGCATTGGATGTAAAAGTCCACAATGCGCTTATAGATGCGCTTGCAACTCAGGCATGGGTTACGTCCCAGGCATATACAGGGGTGGGAATGCTGGGGCGTAGCTCTCAACTTACATTTACTGGTGATATGTGGGAAGCCAATGTATTTAATAAAATTGCCGAGCTGCCTTATATAAAGGCTTACTTTGATGTGGATGTCTACTGGAAAAAGGTAGGAATGGCTATCGGCGCAATTATCATTTCGAAACATATGCAAGTTAAGAAGATCGCTGAGGCTGGCGGCAATTTTGATAGCAAAGTAGATCAAGCACTCGAGGCGCTTGTAAAAATTGACAAAGGCGATATAGCGCAACTCAAAGTGAGTGATATTAAACAAAAAATAGAAAATGATCATATTGTGGAACAAATAAAAAAAGAGAATTTAGAAAAATTTAGTTTTGTAAAGTATATGAAGCTTGATAATAATATCATCGGGGCGGTGGATATTACTGATGAGGATCTTTACGGCATGATGGCCACAGGAAAAAAACCTAAACAAGATAGTAAAGACCTAATTAAATGTATAGGCAACAGATTTAAAGACCTTTACTCAGATTTGATGAATGAGAGTAAATTTAAATGCGAACAATATATAAGTGAAGGGCTTCAACTAATAGGCGGGCATAATGCTGTAAATGACAGTTATCTTTCTCGAATGCAAAGTGAATTTGAGTTGGCTGGTAAAGGTATTAATTCCAGGCAAGGCCCCAAGGAATTACAGGATTATATTGATGGTAAAGAAGTTAAAATTAAAAACTTTGTTAATGCCAGCAATGCAAAACTTAAAATAAAAAAAACAACGTTAGCTAGCGCCTATAACTTGTCAGACCTCCAGAGCGCAGAAAAAGAAATAAATGAAGAACTGGTGAGTAACTTAAAAGCCCTGCAGCTAGGAGTGATAGCATCTGCTTCAGGCACAGGCTCGGCGACCTTGCAGTCTGATATCAATAAAGCGGTTGCCGAAACTCTGCAACTTCTGGCCTATAAGCTTGGTGCTTTCGGCAAAATAGCAGATATCAAAGAAAAGGGCATCTCTGATAAAACCACTTCAATTGATCATGAAGCAAAAAGGCAGTCAGACGATCAACAAGTCATGCGAAATACTATTAATCAACTGGAAGCCAGACTTTCTAAACTTGAGAAGAACCCATAGTATAAGCGCTTTGAAGTTTCGAGCATGTACATTGTTTTGAAATTATAAACATAATGCATATGGATATTTTCGCTTTTCCCAACGCCAAGTGACGTTTTAAATGCAGGTTATTATTTGTAAATATGTTGTAACAATTCAGCGCCCCGGCTTTCCGTTCGTCCAGAGCCTGTCGAAGGATGAATGGAAAATCGTATCATATTGATAGTAGTCCGTTCATGGTTCGACAAGCTCTCCAGCCACATTCGCGGCGCTACTCCCACGAACGGACTAACTCAAAAGTTAATGGCAAAAAGGCTGAAGTGTATCTAAATGGTTATGTATAATGAGCCGAACGGCTGGATATAACTCGAACTAATACAAAATCATAGGGAGCTATTTAATGTCGTACCGCCAGGAATACAAGGAAAAATTAGACCGGAAAAATGTCAACAAAACGACGCAAACCGCCAGCAAATCGCAATTGGAAATAAAACTAAAGGATGCGGTGCAAACGAGTTTGCTTGCATTAAAATCAACCGATGCCCGGCGCTTTGTCGATATAGCCATAGCCATGAACCAGGTTAAGTTCATGCAGCATGTTTCGCCTAACCGCTTTAAAAACAAGGGTAAATATCATGAAGCAAAGGAATGCGCATTCGACGGCCTGGTTCATGCGGTAAGCGATTGCGATATACAGGTGGATGATATATTTAACTTCATTAAAAATAAAAGTCGAATTTTTCAGAAAAATACGACCGATCATCACAAAACCATTAATACTCATTTAATAAAGTTCAACGGCACCGCAAAGAGCGGTTTGGTTCTGGAGTCGCTGAAACTCAACGCACTGTTTCTGAACGGATTTAATTCAGAACAACAGCAGAATATAAAAAAGGACTTTATAACGTTCATATCGAAAGAGAATGACGCAAGCAAGGAAGAGCGCAAGGATTGGCGCGACGATATTTTCAGCAGTAATATACTGCTCGTGCAACCGGGCGTTAAGGAAATAGCAGGCCCATCGCTTGCCGGCGGTGGAGGTATAAAAGACTCTGTCATGGGCATGCCCAATATGGAAGTAATGGCCCAGGTAGAAAACAGCAGAAACGATTATTTGTCCGATGATGACGACTTTTTTGCCGCCGAGGCGCATAGAGCGGGAAAGGTGCGAGTCGACGTTAATTTACTGGGTATGCAAAAGCAGCTCCCGGTTAGGCAACCATCCGGCGCGCTCATCGAAGACGGTTATAATCCTGCGGATGAAGGTTCATTTGTTGCTGAAACAAGAATCCGTTCCGGTGGTCATATAGGCGACATGTTGCAGGTTTCGGGGATACAGACAAAAAAAACCATGTCTCAGTTGCATAATGACGCAAAACAAGCGCAGTTAAACAACAAGGATACTGCGAGTTTTAACAGCGCCAGGGGTATCATCGAAAAAGGACTAAAATGCCTGCAGCCGAATCTTACGCGAGAAGAAAATACAAACGCTTCCCTGCCGGACGTGTTTTTCGATACCTACACCAATGCCGTTATTCCGCGCAGCGTTGTACACATTACAAGCAATTCAGGTCAACTCCAATTCGCAAACTCGATACGTTCGATAATCGCCAGCCGGGAATTTCTACAGTCTTCTTTTGTGGTGAGCGCAGTTGGAACGCAAAGGGATGAGCAGAAGTTCCAGTTCAATAAATTTGTCGATCACGCCATGCTGCTGGTAAAAATCCATAACCAGGTTTTTTTTGTAGACCCTAAGTCCAGGATCGGAACCTTCTTCAGCGCTCAAAACCCCTTGGGAAGGGATTACGATATTCCTATTTTAACCTCCAACCTGCAATCACCGGCTGCCGTCGATTGTGTAAGACATACCGGAGTATTGGGGCTTTACCTGTGCGATGCAATTCTGAAAATGCCGGATGGCGTTCAACTTGTTGATTATTTTAAAAGTCATCATATACATATGAACCTGGACAAGAAGACACTGAAACTGCCTAACGTAAGCGAAAACGAGTCCAGAAGATTAGCCAATTATCTGGCCAGGCTGCCTGAATAATAGGCGCGGCGCCGGACAAAAGTCAAAGGACGCTGAATGGTTACAAGGCAGTAAAACTTCGGTTGTTGTAACCGTACAGATACCCCCTTGGACTCTATTTCCAAATGCCTGGCTTAGTCCGTTCGTGGACGTGGCGCCGCGAATGCGGCTGGAGAGCCTGTAGAACCATGAACGGACTGGCAATCAATCTGTCAGGATTTTCCGTTCATCGTTCGACAGGCCCACGACGAACGGAAAATCCTGAAAACCGAGGGGTGTCTGAATGGTTACCCGGTTGTTTATATATTTGAACGGTAAATGTAAATGAATATCTATGTGTTGTTTCTGGGTACGAGTGATCAGGTAAGTCGTTCGCTGTCATCCGATCAAAAGGATGGTCTTTCTGCCTTGCCCAATAATAACTTAAGAAAACAGATTAAAAAGTCAATTGAGGATGAGAATGCAACTTTCAGGGCAAAAAGCGAGCTGCTGTACAGGCAATGCGACTTAATGACAAATATGGATTATTTTGTTCTTGTTGAGGGAGTTAAACCGCATGACTTGGGGGGGCTATTTACTTCGGCGTCTCCTTGGCTTGAAAAAACATTTATACCCAGGTTGTTCGGCGCGCAAAGCCTGTCAGATCAGGGGTGTTTTATATTTAGAAAGCTTATCAACGATAAAGGAAAACTTGAGTTCAATCTCGAAAACGAACTGCCGCTACTGGAGGATTTATCCAGGGTTAACCTGTATCTAACCGGATTTTCCCGCGGCGCAGTAATGACTTTCTTGCTGGCTAAACTGCTGCATAAAACCAGCGTGTTACAGGCTATAAAGCCCAGGGAACTTGACTTTTCGATACATATTGCCGCTGTCGAGCCTGTTGCCGGCAACCTGGTCGATTATAAGACAATACCCTCCATGCATAAAAATGCATATGATTTATCAGAGTGTAATAAGATAGTGCGATGCGTTGTCGCATTGGCCGCATATCGGGCCAAGGACAAAACACTCTGCTTTAATCAGATGTGCCCGTTGCCTGTTGGCAGGAAATTCGCACCGCAAATCAATCCTTTTATATTCAATAAATATAGCCATGTTCAAGTAACCAATATTGCCGACTATTTGGACAAGCTTTCGCTGCGGGAAAGAGAAAACAAGGTTTTTATTAAGGAATTCACCGCCAATCATTATCAAGTGGATTTTGTAACATCCTGTATGGTGTTTATTCTTGCGGCACATTACGCAAAATTTCCGTTTAAAATAAATGACGCTGTTGGCCATAAGCTGAATAGAAACGATCCTGCCGCCTATTTTGATAGTCAAACCATAAAAAGATTGGGTGTTTCTGATCTTCAAATTACTGGCAAATTTAATGATGAAAGAAAGATATACGGTCTGCCCAGGTTTTCATGGCGACAGTATGTTATTAAATCGGAACCTGCCGCCAATTACGCCGGATTAATTAGCAATCTTGATAGGGTGATGATGGTTGAAAATGATGGTGAATTCCTTGCCGGTAACGTGAATAATGACGTGACAATCAAGGTTTTTGCTTCCACGCTAAAAAATAATATTGTATTGGGCGCATGCGACCGGTATTTGAACAATAAGCGCGACAAGAAAAGCGATGGGTACAAGCGCATTGTAATGTTCAGGGGTATTCTAAGCGCGGATAATAGAACTGATGCCGATTCAATTTTAGCCGGTCTTGATAGTCTGTTTTTAGGCCTGGTAAAGTACCGGAAGGTCGGAAGCGAATCCTTTTCCGGAGATCCTGTTAACGATAAGGCCGACTCTTTCGGTTTTATTCTCGCAAACAACTTATACCAGTTCGTAACCATGCCGACTCCCGTCGCAGGCGAAAGCAGCGAGGATACCGAGATGATCTATAATGAAAATATCAGTTTGCTATTACATGAAAAGTATGGTGGTTACAGGTACAGGTTTATACGTCTTTTGGATGAATTCAGGGAGAATATGGTTAAGGGTAAATTTGGCTCTGCGTCGGCAAGCAAGATAAAGCTTGGTATAAAAATAATAAAGAGCGTATATAATTAATAGCCATGATACCGGCGGAAAAATTATCGACCAGGAGGAAAAGCATGCCGAAGAATAAATCAGTTGAGCAGTACGAGCAATGTCTGCAACAGACAACCAAGACCGATGCAGTCCGGGTTGCGCATCGCTTCTTGCAGGTACTGAAGCGTCTTGGACGTAATGATGTAATAAGCAATATATTGTCCCGGGTCGGCAGGATCAAGATTGCTCGAACCAGGATTTTTGGGCCGTCTGTTGATGCGGAGATTGTCTCTTTTAATGAATACATAGATAATCTGATAAGTAACATACCGCGCGTTATCGAACTTTCCGGGCATGACGCGCATGCGGTTAAAGTGAGTTTTTATGCGCTCGCAAAAAATGCATCCGGCTCGAAAGCCACAATACCTATGGCTTTACAGGCCGTTTTTTGCAAGTATATAATTGATTCGAAAGCTTATTCGGCGGCGGCAATTGATAAAGACCCCGGATTGAGTTTTATTCGCAAGAACGCAAACAAGCAAAAATCCGCGAAGGATAAGTATGGAAAAATACTGAATGAAGAGGTTCCTGCCCTCATGGCTGTTTCCCATGCTCCGGCCTTGATAAGGAGTGATGAAGAACAGGAGCCGTTTCATGAGATAACGGAGGAGGTCAAACTTGCATTGAGGTGGCGTAAACTGCATGCTGCGGAGCTTGCTGAGGTCAGGAAATACAAGGATTATCCGGGGCTTGGAGAGTACTCCAAAAGAATTAGTCAGATCGAGTTGTACGGTTATCGGTATTTCTGTTTTTCGGACCGGCATTCCAATAGCTGGGTATTTCCCAAGTTAAGCGAAAAAACAGGGGGGGAGAAAAAGCAGACCACGCTGCTTCTGGGTAAAGGCAGTACTGCCGATATTAAAACACAGAAAAGCGGTTTTTATGTAAAAAAATTTTTTAATGATCCGGTTGACAGCGCTGGATTACGGAAGTCATTTGTTTTGATGGAACGGCTGTTTTCCTATGCGCTTGCGAGACAAAGAGAAGATAGGTACAACGGATTTTTGGATAGAATATGCCCGGTGATTATGCTGGACACAGATAAAGGGTTTATGCCGTACCATAAACATAGCAGTATAGCGGCTCTGCTTGAAAAGTTGAAGGACGGACAGGAGTTGTCCGTATATTCGAAAAAAATTAATAATGATGTCCTTGCCAAGGCGTATGACACCGTTCTTGAGGATTTTAAAATATTGCTGACTATCGGATTGAAACGCGTTCCAGACGGCATGACAGATGCGCAAAAACCGGAAAGAGCAATGATGGGCGGGTATGGTTGGAACGAGTTGCACAATCAAAACCTGCTGTTTGACATTGAAAATGGGCATTTTGTGATCATCGATCTCGATGATTATCCATTGGAATCTGTGGCAAATCGAAAGCTGCCGTATACCTGTAAGGTGAACGAGGATGATTATAAGGTAATTACGGCGAAAATAGATGGCATGCTTTCTTCGCTGTGTCGCGCGTTGGGCAGGAATTTTAATCAGGTTATCCATGGCACTGATTAATAATTGAAAACGCGGGTGCTTCTGTTGAGTTAAATCCTGTTGTGGCGCATTTTATCTGCAATGCATAATGGCCATGGCGGTTGGTATGCGATAGAGGTATTGTTGTGTATATCCGGAATTTTAGCTGCTGATGCGTAAATACAAGAGAGCAGGACGAAGCGGACTGAAACAGTCTCAAAAAGTCGGACGGTCGCGTCTGGAACGGCCGTTGCATCGAGCTGCCGTTGCCCCACAACAAGCAATTGCGATTCTCGGACTGCTCTGCGCCTTTCCGCCGCTGGCTACGGATATGTATCTGCCTGCCTTTCCCCAGATGGCGCAAGCCTTCGGAGTCGGCGACGGGGCTATTCAAGCAACGCTGTCGATTTTCTTTATCGGTCTCGCGTTGGGTCAGGCTGTTTATGGGCCGCTGATCGATCGCTACGGACGCAGAATTCCGTTGCTGATCGGCATTGGCATCTACGTGCTGTCGTCGCTGCTGTGTCTTGTGACCTCGGATATAGCGCTTTTTACCGGTCTGCGCCTGCTGCAGGCGGTTGGCGGTTGCGCCGGAATGATCATAGGCCGCGCGGTAGTCAGGGACTTGTTCGACGAGTTTGAAAGCGCGCGGGTTCTTTCGCTGATGATGGTGATGATGACTCTGGCGCCTATCGTGGCGCCAGTGCTGGGCGGATTTATTCTGGCTGTGTCCGGCTGGCGGATGATCTTTGCCGTTATGCTGGCTTTCGGTATGGTCGGCGCGCTGCTCGTCTGGTTTGGCCTGCCTGAGTCGCTACCGCCGGGGAAGAGAAGGGCCGATAACCTGTCCAGTATTGCGCGCGTTTTTTGGCGGCTTTTGCGTACACGCGCCTTCATCATCCCCACTCTGGTCGGCGGGCTTGCTCAAGCCTGCATGTTCGCATTTATCACCGGCTCTCCTTTTGTGTTCATGAATCTGTTCGGCGTCAGCGAGCAGCTCTACGGCTGGCTGTTCGGTTCGATCAGCGTTGGTCTTATCATCGCGGCCCAATGCAATCGCTTCGCTCTTAAACACTGGAGTCCGGCAACTTTGCTCGGCGCAGCATTGATTCTTAATATCGTCGCGGGACTAGGGACGGTTATAGCCGCCGGCAGCGGCGTTCCGGTCTTCTTACTGATCCCGCTCTGGTTCGCCATCGCCTCGCTTGGCTTCATCGGCGCCAATGCGACGGCGATCGTCATGACGGCATGCGGTCAGCATTTGGGCAGCGGATCGGCGCTGATCGGCGTTCTGCAATTCGGCTGCGCTTTTCTGGTCAGTAGTCTGGTCGCAGCCGGGCAAAACGGCACGGCTTATCCCATGACCCTTGCCATAGCTGGTTCAGGCCTGCTGGCCGGCTTGTTCTGGCTGATTCCTGGCGGAGATAACAAGCTCATCGCGCCGGGCGGACAAAAACGGCGGCATAAAACTTGAGATGCAATGTATTCATGAAGATTCACGGTCTGCAACGCGCTTGCAAGAGTATCCATGTCGGCTCGATTTTTTCTTCCTTGCCCATCGGCATGACTGCGTCGTTAGCAGCCATCCATTGTTTTTCTTTATCTCATGAGCAACGGCTTCCGTGAGGCCTGTAACGTCGGCCACGAATTCAAAATATATGTCTGTTTCGGCAAATACGGGGCGTTTTTATTCGTCTAAAATTACCGGAAGGCACAGATACAAAGGCTTGATTAGTCCTGATTAGCAGGATTCTTCAGCCAAATCGCATCGCATGGTCGTAATCGTCATTCCGACAGGGGGCGGCGGCCTCCAGGCCTCATGCAAGATTCGGCGTTTGCCGTCCATGGCTCTGGATACCCGCTTCCCGGCAGGCATGACAAACGTGCTGTTTTTGTTGACGAATTCCGCTAATCAGGTAATTAGTTATACCTTCTGCGCGGTAGCCGGCATACAGGCGCTTACTTCTGCGCACAGAGCCTGTTCGAAGCGTCGGTAGACAGGCTCGCCGCTTGCGAGAGTCCGTCGTCCAGAGAGGTAGCCCGCTGTGGAGCGGCACAGACGAGCCTCAACGGCTGGATACAGCGGTCTCTTTACACTCTGAGTCAGTGACGCCAACTCCGAGAGTTCATTAGTTATAAAAAATGTCCTTTAGTACAATGTCTGCTGAATCCGGGCAGGATCAATTTACTAAACTGAACTTAATGCAAACGGGTGAAAAGTGGGTAGGAAAGTTTTTTTCGGCAAATGTTCAGCGGAAGCGTATCGCCAGGCGCTCGGAATCGCCTTGCTGCTGTTTCTCAGTGCTTGCGAACGCGCTCCGGCGACATCGCCGGCCGTGCCTCCCTCAGTGGAGGTCATGCAGGCGATCCGGCAAGACGTACCCGTTTACAAAGAATGGGTCAGTACGCTGGATGGCATGGTCAATGCCCAAATCAGCGCCCAGGTGACCGGCTATCTTGTCAAGCAGCACTTCAAGGAAGGAGATTTGGTCAGGAAAGGTCAGTTGCTGTATGAAATCGACCCCAGAACCTTTCAGGCGACGCTGAATAAAGACAGAGCAACCCTGGCGAAGCAGGAGGCCGTTCTGAAAACCGCCAGCATAGAAATCCGGCGGATCGAGCGCCTGCTCCCTGAAAACGCAGTCAGCGTCAGAGACCGCGACACCGCCGCCGGCCGGGAGGCCAGCGCAACGGCGGAAGTGTGGGCGGCCAAGGCGACGGTGGTTCAGGCCGAACTCGACCTGGAGTTTACCCGGATCAAATCGCCGATTAACGGCATCGTCGGCATATCCAAAGCCCAGATAGGCGATCTGGTGGGACCCACCAGCTCCAGCACTGCGCTGACCATCGTTTCCCAGGTCGATCCCATTCGCGCCTATAACTCGCTGAGCGAGCAGGAATACCTTTATTTTGCCCGTGAGCAGCTCCGCAACGGCGCGAGGGAGCCGCCGCAGGTCGAGCTGATTCTGGCGGACGGGTCGACCTACGAACACCGGGGAACCTTCTATTTCGCCGACCGGCAAGTAGACGCCAAAACCGGCAGCATCCAGGTGGCAGCGTTATTCCCGAACCCGCAACAGATTCTGCGGCCCGGCCAATTCGGCCGCCTACGCGCCAAGCTCGGTATGAAAAACAATGCGTTGCTCGTGCCTCAGCGTGCGGTATTGCAGATCCAGGATCGCTATCAGGTCGCAATTGTCAATCCGGACAGCAAAATTGCCATGCGTAACGTCACAGCAGGAGAACGGATCGGCTCGTTGTGGGTGATCGACAAAGGGATAGAGCCGGAGGATCGGGTCGTGGTTCAAGGTGTGCAGAAAGTCCGCGAAGGCATGGTCGTGACGCCTGCGCCCTATCATTTCTCAGAGGAATTGCCGAAGGCCGAAACGGCCGACAACAACGTCAGCACACCGCAGCAATAGGCCGTCCACAATGTCCAGCTTTTTCGTCAACCGGCCGATAGTGGCCATAGTGATTTCCATTCTTCTGGTGCTGATGGGCGTGGTGGCGCTGATTCAATTGCCGGTCGCCCAGTATCCGGACATCGTTCCGCGGGAAATTCAGGTGTCCGCCACTTATACCGGCGCGGACTCCCTCACATTGGAGCAATCCGTAGCCACGCCGATCGAACAACAGATGGTCGGCGTTTCGCACATGAATTACATGTACTCCGTCAACGCCAACAACGGCGATATGACGCTGACCGTCAATTTCGACGTCGACACCGATTCCAATACCGATCTGATGCTGACGCAAATGCGTGAAACCCAGGTTGCGGCGCAACTACCCACGGACGTGCAAAACTCCGGCGTGACCGTGCAGGAAACTGCGTCCACGCCGTTGATCATGTTCGCGCTGTATTCGCCCAACGGCTCCTATGACAGCACTTTCCTGGCGAATTACGCCTATATTAATATTACCGACCAGATGAAACGCGTGCCGGGCATCGCCCGCACTCAGGTGTTCGGCGCCGGCAAATACGCGATGCGTATCTGGGTCAAGCCGGATCAACTGGCCAAACTCGGCATCACCATACCCGAGATCACCGCCGCCATCACCGCGCAGAATACCGTCAATCCCGCGGGCAAGGTCGGTGGAGAACCGGTGCCGGCCGGCCAGGAATACACTTACGCCATCCGCGCCCAGGGCCGGTTGCTGAGCGAGGAGGAGTTCGGCAACATCGTGTTGCGCGCCAATGCCAACGGGTCGCTGGTGCGCATAAAAGATGTCGGGCGCATTGAGCTCGGCGCTCAGACTTACGACCAGATCGGAAGCTTCAACGGCAAACCCGCCGCCATGGTCGCCCTGTACCAACTGCCCGGCTCCAATGCGATGAATGCCGCGGATGGCGCAAAAAAACTCATGCAGGAGCTGAAACAGCGTTTTCCGTCCGATCTGGAATACGTCGTGGCGCTGGACACCACGCTGGCGGTCAGCGAAGGCATGAAGGAAGTCGTCAAGACGCTGTTCGAAGCGCTGACATTGGTGATCCTGGTGGTATTCCTGTTCCTGCAGGGCTGGCGCGCCACTTTGATTCCGCTGCTGGCGGTTCCGGTTTCGCTGGTCGGCACCTTCGTGATGTTTCCACTGCTTGGTTTTTCGCTTAATACCCTGTCCCTGTTCGGCCTGGTGCTCGCCATCGGTCTGGTGGTGGACGACGCCATCGTGGTCGTGGAAGCGGTGGAGCAGCATATCGAGAAAGGATTGCCGCCGAAGGAGGCGACGCTGAAAGCCATGTCGGAAGTATCGGGGCCGGTTATCGCGATTGCGCTGGTGCTGGTGGCGGTTTTTCTGCCCACGGCGTTTATTCCCGGCATCACCGGGCAGCTCTACAAGCAGTTTTCGATTACCGTCGGCGTGTCGGTGGTTATTTCCGCTTTCAACGCGCTGACCTTGAGCCCGGCGCTCGCGGCGCTGCTGTTAAGACCCCGGCAGCGCGGAAACAGCCCTGTGCAGAAGTTCTTCGACGCTTTCAACCGCCTATTCGGCCGGGTTACCGACGGTTATGTCGGATTTTGCGGCACATTGATCCGGAAAAGCCTGATCGGCATGATTTTTCTGGTATGCGCTGCGGCGCTGGCGGGCCTGCTCGGGAGCCGTTCGCCCAGCGGATTTTTACCCGAGGAGGATCAGGGCTACCTATTCGCCGTCATACAGCTGCCCGATGCATCTTCCCTGCAGCGTACCGGCGATGCCGCCAGGGAAGTGGAAGACATACTGGCTAACACGCCGGGCGTCGAATCCTATTCCCCGGTCGTCGGTTTCAATATGTTGAGCCAGGTAACCAACACCTACAGCGCCTTTTTCTTCATTACCCTTAAGGATTGGGGGGAGCGCACCAAACCCGAAGAGCAGTATCAGGCCATCGTCGGGCATCTGAATCAGGAGCTGGCGAAACTCAGGTCAGCGATAGGTTTCGCTTTTTCGCCGCCGGCCATCCCGGGTATCGGAACTTCCGGCGGCGTGACTTTCCTGCTGGAAGATCGCGCCGGTAAAGACATTGAATTCCTTGCTCGGAACGTACAAAAATTTATAGACGCCGCCGGTAAGCGTCCGGAACTGGCAAGCGTCAGCACTACCTTTCTGCCGATTGTGCCGCAGTACTTCATCGAAGTTGACCGCGATAAGGTGCTTCGCCAAGGGGTAAGCCTGTCCGACGTGTACAAGACGCTGCAGACTTTCATGGGCAGCGGTTTCGTCAATTACTTCAACCGTTTCGGCCGGCAATGGCAGCTCTATGTGCAGGCCGAGGGGGAATACCGGACCGGCACCGAACAGCTCAGCCAGTTTTATGTCCTGAACTCCGACGGCAAAATGGTTCCGCTGGCTTCGTTGATCAAGGTGAAAAACGTCGTCGGACCGGAATTCACCATGCGCCACAACCTGTTCCGCAGCGCGCAGATCAATGCCCTTCCCGGCCCTGGTTACAGTTCCACCCAGGCCATGGCGGCCATGGAGCAGGTATTCGCCGAAACCATGTCGACCGAGATGGGCTTCGACTATATGGGTATGAGCTATCAGGAAAAAAAAGCTCAGCAAGGCGTTTCGTCAACGGTTATTTTCGGCATGTCGCTGCTGTGCGTGTTTCTGATTCTGGCCGCGCAATACGAAAGCTGGAGTCTGCCGTTCGGCGTGCTGCTGAGTACGCCGGTAGCGGTGTTCGGCGCTTTTGCAGGTCTGAAGGCCGGCGGGTTTGAATATAATGTTTATGCGCAGATAGCGCTGGTGATGTTGATCGGCCTGTCGGCCAAGAACGCCATCCTCATCGTTGAATTCGCCAAAGCCGGTATGGAAGAGGGAAAAACCGCGACGGACGCGGCGCTCGACGCCGCAAAACTGCGTCTGCGCCCGATACTGATGACCAGTTTTGCGGCGATACTCGGTTTCGTGCCGCTTGCTACGGCCAGCGGAGCCGGTTCGCTGGCGCGCCAGGTCACCGGCTTCGTATTGATAGGCGGCATGCTGGCGTCGTCGTTCATTGCCATTTGCCTGGTGCCGGTTACCTTCTATGTCGCCGAAAATCTGATACGCCGCAGCGCCGTAACGGCGCCGAAGACCGAAGAGAATGCACATGAGTAAAAGCGTATTCGTCGCAGTGCTGGCCGGATTACTGATTACCGGCTGCGCCATGGTCGGGCCGGATTACGAGCAGCCCAAGGTCGCCATGCCGTCCAAATGGCGCTTCAGCGACAGCGAAGCGCGGGAAACGGTCAATACGCTTTGGTGGAAGGAATTCAATGATCCGATGCTCGATCGCTTGATCGAACGCGCGGTCCGCAACAATCTCGATCTTCAGAAAGCCATCGCCGCTGTCGAGAAATTCATGGGCGCGTACGGCTCGACCCGCGCCAATCTGTTCCCGCAGATTTATGGAACGGCTAGTTATTCCCGCCTTAATAATGGCATGAACCAGCTTGGGGGGAATCTGCCGGGCGGCCTCTCGTCGAGTAGCGGCGACATCAATTATGCCCGCCTGGGAGCGACCATGGAGTGGGAAATCGACCTGTGGGGCCAGCTGCGCCGCGCCAGGGAGGCGGCCCGCGCCGACCTGCTCGCTCAGGAAGCCTACCGGCGGACTGTGCTGCTGACTGTCGTCAGTCAGGTCGCCATTACCTACGTGACGTTGCGGGAGCTGGATTGCGATCTGGAAATCACTCGAAACATCATGAAAACGCTGGAAAGCGAGCTGCGGATAGCGCGTTCCCGCTTCAGGGAAGGCTACAGTTCGGAATTGGAAGTGAACCAGGTCGAATCAGAATACATCCGGCGCGCCGCCTATATACCGCAGTACGAACAATCCATTGCTGAAACCGAGCATGCCCTGAAAATCCTGCTGGGAGAAAATCCCGGCCCGGTCCCTCGCGGACGCACGCTCGACGAGCTTCATCCGCTGACCGTGCCGGCCGGTCTGCCTTCCGATGTGCTGGCAAGACGGCCGGATATCCTGCAGGCCGAACAGGAACTGGTAGCTTCCAACGCCCTTATCGGCGTCGCTCGCGGCGAGTATTTTCCAAAGATTCTTCTGACCGGAGATGTGGGGCAAACGACGTCGCAACTGTCAATGCTTTTTACTCCCGGCGCGAACTTCTGGTCGGCGGGATCGAGCCTGCTGCTGCCTATATTAACAGCGGGCAAGATCGCCGGCCATGTGCAATCGGCGGAAGCCGTGCAGCGTAGCGCCGTGGCGAATTATCAGCTTTCGATTTTAACGGCTTTTAAGGAGTTCGAGGACGCGCTTGTCGGACATACCAAGACTCGGGAGCAACGCGAACTGCAGAGCGCTCGCGTCAAATCGGCGGAAAAGTATTTTCGCTTGTCGAAACTGCAATATGACGAAGGCTACACCGACTATATAACCGTGCTCGATTCGTTAAGGCAGTCGTTCGACGCCCAGATCGAGCTGGCGAATGTGAAAAGTTCGAATATTGCCGCAGCGATCAAGCTCTACCGCGCCATGGGCGGCGGCTGGGTAGCCCAGGCGGAAAGCAACGGCCATGTTCCGGAACCGCGCGAAGCAGCTATGTTTCCGTAGCCGGGCCGTCAAGCAGCAGAGACGTTTACGAGCCGCCATTTTTATAAGATGGCGGAATAGTGGTTACTGTCTTGCAGCAATTTCAGTTGGTACCGGGAAGTTCCTGAGTTGAGATGAGCGAATATGCCAGATCAGCTAAGCTCTGGAATTAACACGGATGCAGATTGGGTGGTGTGAACTGCGATGCTGACCATCAATCATTTTGTGAGTATTGAAAGCTGGAGATATATACATGAAAAACTATCGAGCATGCACTATCAGAATTGATAACGCTCATCCAATGAATGCCGGCGGTAGCGTTTTCGATGCGAAAAGGGCGGCGCATACGCATCAATTAACAAAGCTGGCAGCTATGTCGGAAATGGCCGGGAATAATAAATCGCCGGCGCCGTTTAAAAAGCAACTTGGCAAAGGCAGTTACAAGACGGTATATATGATAGAAGGCGAACCTCCTGCGCATTTCAAAAGCCTGGATTCCGAATATGTTTTGGCAAAGTTACATATCAAGGAAAAGGAAAATATCAAGGAAAATGAAAATAAATATAATATGGACCGTTTTATTGCAGCAACATTGCAGGATGTTATATCTCAAATGATAGTGCTCGGTCAATATGAAACGACTGTTTTCTTCTCCAATATGGATCAATACGGCAATCCATGCGACTCTGCATATCGATACTGCGTGTATATGGAAAAAATCAGCGGTAAAGAGTGGAAAATTAAAGATTATACGGTAAAGCAGAATGTGCAATTTGCCGGCCGGATATACGAACAGCTTAAATCGTTTCATGGCAGGGGATTCTATCATAGCGATGTGAAACCCGGCAACATCATGATAGTAAATAATGATGCCAGGTTAATCGACTTTGGTGGCTTGAACAGGATTTGGAACGAATATCGAGTGAGCACGCCAAGATACAATCCTTTTTATGGAAATAAAGCGAGGGGGCGTACGTTTTGGGAGTCCTTGCTAAACCGCTTTTCCGAATCGGGAATCATCGACAGGATCGATTTTCCCGATTTGGCTGCAGAGTTCCAGGAAAAATTAAACGAGCTCAATGACGCTATAAAATATGGCGATGTAAAAAAGATATGCTCGGCCGATCTATCCAGGATTAATGAGAAAGGGAAGTTAAGATTGATGTACGGCGTATATATGGATATGGGATCCCTGTATATGATGATATCGGAAATTATAAGCAGTTCGAGCGATAGTAAGGTATTGCAATTGAACCATGATGAAATCTTATGGGAAAGTTGCATCAGGGATTTCTTTTCGCCAAAGGCTATTAAAAGCCTTTTAAATGACCTTGATAATAAACTGGCTATTAATCGTGCGCAGAGCAATGTCTTTAATAATATCATATCCGGCGCAGATGGAATTAGCGTGGAGTGGGCGCCGTATTACGGCATAAATCTAAACGATATGTCGAACGATTTGTTTCGGTTGGAAAATGCATATGCACAGGCCGGCGGCGCACAGCAGCCGGATCGGGTTGAGGTTTCGCTTGGCTTAGAAAGCCTTAACGATTCCGGTAAAACCTTTCTTGCAAAAGAGATTAAATGCCTGCAATATATTTTAAGACCCATTGCCGCTTCCGACTCAGGCGGCGCGAAAAAAAGCAATACGAAAGGCAGAGCATTGCTTGTTGTTTATAGCGCGCTGGCTAATTGCGGCTCGCGCACGCACCTTAAAACGATTCTTGAAAGGTTTTTGTATGTTGCTTTGATCAACAGGCACGGATCAGGCCTGTTCATTAGACATAAACAGATAACAGATACATTCGGAAAAATATATGATCGTATAATTGAATGCGATAGAAATCCAATGCAGGATGAAAATAAGAGGCCAATTCTTAATGACAAGCAGAGTAGCAAACTGGTTGCCTCCGTGCTGGGTTTTGAAGACCATCTCGATGCTTTTGGCAATGTCGAAATGTTTTACAACGCTTTCAAGGAAAGCCAGCATGGCAAGGGGTATGATTTTGTTTTCAATTGGATAGGCCATCAGGGTAGGGCGGAGCAAATTATCGAATGTATCGAAAGAGACTTCACTTACGCAGGAGGTAATCGGCAATTTACCCGCCAGGCGCTGAAACGTAATAATAGAGGGAATGTAAAGTTAAAAGATGCTGCGGATCCGAATGCCGCGGATGTAGAACAAAAAGCCTACGCATTGCATGATTACACAGGTAAAACCAACGAAATCGTACAAGCCCTTTTTAAGGATTACAGCTTGAAACCGGAGAATTATATCGCCAAAATACAGGGGCTTGCTGAAATATTGTATGCCTAGAAAATATCTGGTTATGTGCCGTTTCCGATGTTTTACAATTTTCGATATGTTAAGTCCAAAGTAAATGAAGCGCTTTTCTGAAAATCGACCGGAGATCCCCAGGAGTATCGCTGTCGCCGGTAGCGCCATGCTTGATAATGGTGTTTGTTTAAAAAGCAGTATATTGTTAGAATTTATTGTGAGGTAATTATGTCTATATCCGGCAAATGCCTTTGCGGCGCCGTTTCTTATTTATCCGAAGTAAACTACCAGATGTCCGGGAATTGCCACTGCGTGGATTGCAAGAGAATATCGGGCGCCGCTTACGCCCCAATGATGTTTTTTCCCGAAGATAAGCTAATCGTCAATGGAGATTTGAAATACTATTCATCGCCAGGCGGAAGCGGAAGGATGATGCACCGCGGCTTCTGCCCAAATTGCGGCTCTCAGATGTTCGCAAAAATAGAAGCATTGCCTGGTTTAATCGCCGTCAGAGCTGGTACGCTGGATGACCTTTCCAGGTACGATCCAAAAGTCGACTTGTTCATTAGCCATGCTCCTTTTTGGGATGTGATGGATCCCGCATTGCCAAAATTCGAAAAGATGCCCGGAGCTATCGCGTTATATGGGTTAATTAAATAAGTACTCAATCAAATCACAACATTAGCTGGCTGTTGAAAACTCCAAAAACATACTATTGTCTTGTGTTCATATGTTGCGCAGTGTTTCACTAAGGAAGCACGGATCGGTACAAATTGGCTTATTGCGGACAGGTAAAATCAAATAGTTGCTTTAAATGTACGCGCAAAAACCGATTAAATCAGCGTTTCTCTAACAAACTCGGGAAGGATATCTATATCAATTACTTCGAACTTAGAAAAGGAAATTAAAATCGTATTCGATAGATGTAAATCTCACACCGGTTCACTAATAAATAAAAAAAGCTGTCTGATATGTGCGAAATTACTTAAGGCGGATGATGACAATTCAGCTTGCAATATTTTTCATGAGGGAATAAACGACAGAACAAGCGGCTTTAGCAAGGCGATTGATATTAAAACGGGTTTAGGCAAAGTGTCTTCAGCGCCTTCCAAAACAAGATCTGAAATGGAAGCCCTACAACTGCGCAGTTAAGTTAAGCTCGCTTTGGCGGAATGTTGATACAGAATCGAATAGTCCCAGTCCCAAATTCGTCCGAATGAAAACTCAGGAAACCAATATCTGGTATCGACAAATAACAACAAAGGTCATGGAGAAAATTCAGTTGGAAGCCAACGCGATGGCGATACCCAAAATAGGCCAGCAGCAAACCGTTGGGGAAGTGAGGCTAAAAAAAATTAAAAATGCAGAGCCGATCAAATCGATTGTAAATAAACTGTCGGATGCCCAGTACAGTTTTATAAATACTATTGAATATCATACTGCCACAGCGGTTTGGAAACCGGAAGGCGAAAGGCTGCTGCTGTGCAAGGGTTCGGGAAGGTGTTATGGTCAGGCTCTTCTGCTCAATGAACTTATAGAATTAGGCGCTGTAGCTCAAAATCTAAAACCGGATAAGGTATCCGCGAAACATGAAATTCTCGCGAATAGCTTACATATCACCTACAATGATTTATTAGCTTTTTTCAATTCCTCCGACTATCGAGGGTTTGTACCACACTCGGCCAGTCAGTTAAACCTTAATCCGTGGGAAAAAGAAAATTTCGCAGCACAAGTGGGTTGCGTTCTAATTGAGTCCACATTTGAGCGCAACATGTTATCCAGTAATCTCGTTTTGAGAAAAAATCGTATTACTCCCCAGGATAAATTAAATATCGCGCCTGAAGGCGTACTGGCGTCCGCGGCTTTGCCTGACGTTAATCCCGCCGATAAGGATGATGAGTATAAACTCCAGTCCATCCGTTTAAGATACAGAATAGCGGACTTAAAAGAGGATAAATCAACCCCCTTCAAGCTGGGTTTGTATTTGCCGGGCACTTTTGAGTTAGGCATACGTCTTGAAGAAGTAGAAAACGCAGGCGCTTCAGGAATTGTCGACATAGTAACGTATTGGCATGGCGCCAGTTCATCAGGAACGGACATGTATAATCGGGATCAAACCGTCGCGGCAACTGTGCTGATCACTCAGTAGCAGTTTCGAATAGCGCGATGAAGAATCGTTGCGCCTAAAAACTTCTGGTCCTGTCCAAACTGCTCAGACACTCAGCTAGGAGAATGATCTCCACACCTGAGAAGTTTCATGAAAACTCCAAAGCAGGAAACGAACTTATCCAAATCCAGGCGCAACAAGTATTTGCCGCAGTTCAAAGAGCAGGCGCTAAAACGGGCAAAACGTGATGGCGTCCCCTAGGCAGCCGAAGACCTCGGCATTGCTGCTGCAATGCTCTATAACGGGCAAACAAAAAGCCGGAAAACAGCTCACCCTTTCTGAAGATCAGAAACTTCAGCAGGCGGCATTGGCCCGACTGAAACGGAAGGTTGCCCCCATGGAGGATGAGCTATCCTTTCTAAAAAAGGCAGCGGCGTACTTTTTGTCGGTATCTTGCAGTGGGTGTTAGCAATGGAGAAAATGCCCATTTTTGCTGCTTCAGCAAGCGCGTAAGGCTCCGGCGGACGAGGTAAAGCGTGTTTTAGACGATGAAAAGGGGGAACGGGTTCGATCGGAATCACCAAACATCTTAATGATATCTAGCCTAACGAAGGCTGGCTTTGTTTGGCGGTTGTGCTTGAGTTGTTTTCGCGCAAAGTCCTGAGCCGGACCATGGCTGTACGCATGACTGCTACACCGGTCTGCGATGTATTAATGATGGCCTTGTATAGGCGGCGTTTACCTTCAGGGATTATCGTCCATTGAGATCGAGCTAGTCAGCATAGTCCAAACGCCTATCAGGTTTTGCCGGCAAAACAGCAACCGATTTGCAGTATGGGCAAGAAAGGTGGCTGCTATAATAATGCCGATTTGGAGCGTTGGAATCACAGCCTTAAAGTCGAGGCTATACACGGAGAGCGATTCCTGGCCAGGGACGATGCAAACAACATGGCTTCTATTATATTGAAGTGTATTACAATAGAAAGCGACTTTATTCAAAACTGGGCTATTAGCTCTGCCGGTAATGGCGTACGGTTTTACTTGTAACAGCCTTCTTCTGTTGCGACCGATTACAGGAACTCACCATGCTGCACATCCCGAACCTAGAACAGGCAGGTCAGCTTTTCGTCAAGATGATACGCGATCTATCCTGCTCCGAAGCCGGTGTGCGGGCCAAGTTGCTGTTTATCGGGCTTATCCTTTTTCTGCTGGCGTTTAACGGCCTGAACGTACTGAACAGCTACGTAGGGCGGGATTTTATGACTGCTGTCGCTGACCGTGAGCAGTCGGACTATATCCGTCTGGCGCTGTTTTACATCGGCGTTTTTGTGGCGTCTACCGTAGTGGGCGTTTTTCAGCGTTATTTTGAAGAATTGCTGGGTTTGCTGTGGCGTGAGTTCATGACGCCCCGCCTCGTTCAGATCTATCTTCGCTATCCGACCTATTACCGGATGAATGACCGGGTCATACGCAAGAGCGGTATGGGACATCCCGATCAGCGCATAGCGGATGACGTAAAGACGTTTACCACGGTGACCCTGTCATTCGTGCTGCTGTCACTTAACAGTGCGTTTACCATACTGGCATTTTCCGGCGTGCTGTTATCCATCGACCCATGGTTGTTTGGCGCGGCGTTGGCCTATGCCATGATCGGCACCTTATGCATCATCCTGCTGGGCCGTCCGCTGATCGATCTCAATTATGCGCAACTGGATAAGGAAGCGGCTTTCCGCTCCGGCTTGGTTCATGTGCGCGAGCGGGCCGAATCGGTGGCCTTGCTGCATTGCGAGAGCAGGCTGTTGCCTCGTTCGCTGGGTCAATTCGCGGATCTGGCCGGCAATTTCAGGAAAATCATTTCGGTAAACCGTAACATGGGATTTTTTACATCAGGTTACAATTACCTGATACAAATCATTCCGATCCTGCTGGTGGCGCCGCTTTATATGCAGGGAAAAACCGACTTTGGCGTGATAACCCAATCCGCGATGGCGTTTTCAACGCTGGTGTCCGCCTTCTCGATCGTGGTAACCCAGTTTCAATCGCTTTCCTCGTACGTGGCGGTTGTCGAACGGCTGATAAATCTGTGGTACGTGATGGAAATGACGCAGACCGAAACGGTTTCCACCCTGGATGGCAAAGAAGACGACGATCATGTCGCTTACGAAAATCTGACCTTGTTTTCAGCTACCGACGGCCATGTGCTGGTTAAAGATCTCAACATCTCCATTCCCGTCGGAACCCGAGTCATCGTTTCCGGCACCGATGCCAGTGTCAAGGACGCGCTGTTCAAAGCAACCGCCGGGGTATATGACGCGGGAAGCGGATTGGTGCGCCGGCCGTTTATGGATCGTATCCTGTTTCTGCCAGAACGGCCATATCTTCCTCCCGGAACACTGCGTCAGGCTTTGGTCAATGTAGGCAGCGCTTCCGCGCACACCGATGAAAGTATCGAAGCCGTTCTGCGTACCTTGGGGATAGCTGATATTGTGGTGCGCGTGGAGGGAATGGACGTTCAACATCATGACTGGGATACGGTGCTTTCGTTGAACGAACAGCGTAGCGTGTCGTTCGCTCGCATCCTGCTTGACGCGCCTCGTTTCGCGGTGATTTACGACCCCTTCAAGGACTGCGACGCCGAGATTGCGTTCGAACGGTTGCGCGCGCTGACCGAACATGGAATCACTTATCTGACTTTCGGACCGGAGGGGCGCGAGGAAGGCGATAAACTGTCGCAATACTACGATAATGCGCTCGAAATCAAAGCGCAAGGCGCATGGTCCTGGCGGACCATCCGGCCCCATGCGCCGCGCCAAACATAATGTGCGCATTGGAATAATTTCAATCTAAAAAATCCGGGTAATTATTCGGTAAGTGACGATGAGCAATGACCGAAGCAGCCGGGTTAAGGCAAGCCAGTAAATGTATCCGTTGGTTTCCGGGCGGGTAGGCGCCTTGCCTGTATATATTGAAAATTATTGGCAATTATTCGGCAACCGATATCGGAGGCGTGAGTTTTTTGCGCATCTCAAGCACGTTGCCATCAGTGCATTTGTAGTAATCCACCGTATCCATCAGTTGTTTGATTACGAAGATCCCCCGCCCGCCTTCATCAAGGGCCTCGAAATCGGGCGATTGCACCTGTTTCAAGTCGAAACCTTCGCCATGGTCGTAAACCTTGATGCATAAGTAATCGCCGTCGATGTGGATGTGCACCCGCAACTTGTCGCACTTGTCAGGCGGGGGCGTGTGCTCAATGGCGTTAGCCATGGCTTCCGTCAGCACCAGATTCAGGTGATAGCCCAGCAGATCTCTGTCTCCGTTATATTCCTTGATTTCATGCATCAACACTTCCGCAAGATTACCGACCAGGCTCAGGTAACGGGTATTAGGCGGAACCGCGATTTGCAAATCAATATCGGTCTCGTTCATGAGTGTTTCCCCCCTTCGATATGATCCAGCGCTTCTTGCTGGCTGAGATAAATGTCGAATACCCGCTGTAAACGGGTCAATTCGAACATCGATTGTACTCGCGGCTGAAGGCCGTGCAGCACCAGACTGCCCTGATGCAGGTTGGCATTCTTGTAGCCGGAAAGCAGGGCGCCCAACCCCGAACTATCGATGAAGCTAACCATCGACAGGTCTATAATCACCGCTTTGGCTTCGGCTTCCAGCAGCCGTTTCAAGTATTCCTTCAGATCGCCGGAGTTATTGGCGTCAAGCCTCTCTTCCCTTACGAACAGCAGGGTTTTGCCGTTCCTGTCTTCCGCCGTAATATTCATGCTTAAACCTTTAACTGGAGAATTCCGCGAAGTAACCGATCGGCACGTCATACCGGCATGGGCTCACGCCGGTAGCCAGCGGGGCAAGACCTGTCCTGAGCGGCTTTTGCGCCAAGTAGCCGAGTGGAACGTTAATTCACAAGACGTACCGAACGTCCGGGTTCCGTCTATCCATGACGGAACAGCATCAGCTTTCATAATCCAACTCATCATGGCGCAAGCGTCGCACCCTCACTTCAGATTCATCACCGCCATGCTGACGTCGTCCGCCAGAGGCGCCGCGCCGCGGAAAGAATGAAGGGCATCGACCAGCCCCCGGATTACCTTTTCCGGGGCAACACCCCGGTACGAGGAAAACAGCTCGCACAAACGGGGTACATCGAAAAACTCGCCTTGTTCATTCAGCGCTTCGGTAACGCCGTCAGTATACAACAGCAAGCGGTCGCCACTTTCGATTTGCAGGGTTTTTTCCTCGAAGACAACGTTCCTTTTTACGCCGAGGATCAGCCCATCCGAATCCAGCGGTTCACAGGCGGTAGCGTTTGCGCGGGACAGCAAGGGGCAGTTATGTCCGGCATTGGCATAGGACAAGCGGAGAGTTGTAAGATCGAGCCGCAGGTAAAACATGGTGATAAACAGTTCCGAGCCGGTCAGATCATCATACAAAACTTCGTTTAGCAACGACAGAATTTGAGCGGGGCCGTGTTTGACGCCGCCGGCAAGCGACAATCGCGTTTCCGCCCTCAGCGCGCTTCGCATTTCGGTCATGATCAGTGCCGCGCCGACACTGTGTCCGGATACGTCGGCTATGACCAGATCGAGCATGTTGTCGGTATGGAAATAGTCGAAATAGTCGCCGCCGACATGGGTTGCCGGCAGGCAAACGCCAGCGATCGCTGCACGGTCAATATCTAACGGACGTTTCGGCAGCAGCGACATCTGGATTTGCTTGGCGATCTCCAGTTCGTGGCGCTCCTCGGATGCGCGCCGCAGTTCCGTTACGTCGGTATGCACCCCGATAAAGTGAGTCAATAATCCCTCCGCATCCCGCACCGGTGAAATGCGCAGCTCGTTCCAGAAGGGAGAGCCGTCCTTGCGGTAACACTTAAGCACCACGTCGCAGTGGCGTCCGTCGCTCATGGCCTGGGCGATGGTCTGTAGCGCGGAAAGGTCGGTGTCCGTTCCTTTCAGCAGGAGCATGTTGTCCCCCAGCAGTTCCTCGCGGCCATAGCCTGTGATGCGCGATAGCGCGGGATTGATGTAAATTTTAGGATAGCCCGGACTACGCGCATCAGAAATGTCGATGCCGACGCTGGCTGCTTCGAGCGCTTGCGCGTAAAGCCTGAGCGCGTCTTCATAAAGCTTGCGTTCGGTGACGTTATGATCGACGCCACGCCATTTCAACAGTCCTCCTTTGGCGTCGAAAATCGGTTTTCCTGTGGATTCGGTGATGACTTCGTGGCCGTCCCGATGCCGGTATCTGTTCAATAAATGGCTGAACGGCTGATGGTTGACGGGAGACGCCAGGTGGTTCCAGCGCGCTTTGTCCGCCGGCGTAAGCAGGTCGAGATAATTCTTGTTGAGAACTTCTGCCGGTTCGTAGCCCAGAATTTCACGCACCGCGCTGCTGCAATAAATATAATGCCCGCCGGAATCCTGTTCCCAAAGCCACTCCCCGACCATTTCCGCGACTTGGCGAAAACGTTCCTCGCTTTCCTTTAGCGCTTCCTTGTCCCGTTTGATTTCGCTGATATCCTGAAGAATGGCGAGATATTGCGAAATTTCTCCCGAAGCGTTACGGATCGGCGAGATGGTTTGCAGAGCCCAATACAGCTCACCGGTTTTTTTACAGCCCTGGATTTCTCCCTGCCATTCGCTGCCGCCAAGCAAAACCTCGCATGCAGGAGTAAATATTACGCCGGGAAATAATTCCGACGGTACCTGTCCTACGACGTCTTCGAGACTGTAGCCTGTCAGCCGCGTGTAACTGGGGTTGATATATTCGATTACGCCGTTGGCGTCGGCTATCAGCACCGCGTTGAGTCTTTTTTCGACTGAGCGTGTGAGCGTTTGCAACGTTGCCCCGGCGCGTCTCCGTTCGGTGAAGTCGGGCGGGGCGGGATGACAGCGCAGCAAAACCCGGTCGGTTTCCTGGTCCACCCGGATACGGTCCAGCGTGCAGGAAATCAGGAGCGGGGAACCATCCTTGCGCATGAGTTCGGAGGTTTGCTGTTGGTGATCTTGCGTGGAGGCCAGGAATTCCGTTGCCGGGATTTTGACGGGCGCGAATGTTTGACTTAAGTCTTCGTCCTGCTGAAATCCGAGCATACGCAGGGCGGCGCTATTGACGGTCAATAAGCGTCCGCCGGAATCTAAAATACAGACGCCGTCCTCCAGTGCGTTTAAAATTGATTGAAGCATTTAGTCAACTGCATTCGATACATCCGCCGTTAAAGGTTTCTTGTGACATTTTTAGTCCAGAAATCATGGAGCCTCCAAATTCTGTTCTATGTGATACTTTATAAGTAACTCAGCCCTGAATCGTCCCTGCGGGCTGTTCCCGGCAAAAGCTGCGATGCTCAGCGCGGCCAATGGAGGGAAAGATCAAAAGCATTATGTTGCCATACCCTATTTGATGTCTGGAACCAGCTAACTACCTGCCTTGCAAATTCGCATAAGCCAGCACCAGCCATTTGACGCCCGATTCGGCAAACTTGACCTGCACGCGCGCCTGAGCGCCGCTGCCTTCCGCCTGCAAAATAACGCCTTCGCCGAATTTGGCGTGAAAGACGGATTGCCCCAGCCTGAAACTTCCGCCGGCCGCCGCAGAGCCATCCTCGAAGCCGGAGCGCGCAGCTGCCTCGTACGAAGCAACCGGGCGGTTTACATTGGCTCTGGCGCGCACTTCCTGGCAGTTTTCGGCGGGAAGTTCGTTCAGAAAGCGCGAGGGCCTGGCTCTATGCTCCTTGCCGTACAGCCGCCGCGATTCGGCATAAGTCAGGTAAAGCAGTTTTTGCGCGCGGGTGAGGCCGACATAGCAAAGGCGGCGCTCTTCCTCCAGCCGTCCGGGTTGCTCCAGCGACTGCATGCTGGGAAAAAGCCCTTCTTCCAGTCCGACGATGAACACCAGCTCGAACTCCAGCCCCTTGGCCGAATGCAGACTCATCAATTGCACGCAGGCCTGATACGGATCGCCCTGGGCTTCTCCGGCCTCAAGCGCGGCATGAGCCAGAAAGCGCTCCAGCGGCGTGGCCGATAAGTCTTCTTCCGCGCCGGGGGGTTCCGCTTCGAACTGGCGCGCCGCAGTGACCAGCTCCTCCAGGTTTTCGACGCGCGTTTCCGCCTGTTCGCCCTTTTCCTTGCGATAGTATTCGAGCAGTCCCGAATTTTCGATGGCTAGCCGTATTTGTTCGTGTAAAGGCCGGTCCGCCATGCGTTCGGACAAGGCGTTTATCAGGTCGATGAAGCCGCCCAGCAGCGTTTGCGCGCGCGCCGGTAAATCGTTTGCGGTGCGGGCGTGCAGCGCGGCTTTCCATAAAGTCAGCTGTTGCGCCCTGGCCAGATTGCGCAGATAGTCGATGGTTCTCGCGCCTATGCCGCGTGTCGGGGTATTGATGATACGCTCAAAGGCCGCATCGTTGTCGCGATGCGTCAACAGGTAAAGATAGGCGAGGGCATCCTTGATTTCCTGGCGCTCGAAGAATCGCAGCCCGCCGTAAACCCGGTAGGGAATGCCCATCGCGATCAGTTTTTCTTCGAACTGGCGCGATTGCGCGTTGGAACGATAAAGTATTGCGCACTCCAGCGGACTGCCGCCTTCCTGTATCCAGCGCCGGATGCGATCAACGACGAAATAGGCTTCGTCCTGCTCGTTGAACGCCGCATACAGCGCTATGGGGTCTCCTGCGCCGCTGTCGGTCCAGAGGTTTTTGCCCAAACGGCCGTCGTTGTGGTCGATCAGCGCGTTGGCGGCGTTCAGAATGTTGCCGGTGGAGCGATAGTTTTGCTCCAGCCGGATTATCTGGTGATTCGGATAGTCACGCTGGAAGCTGTGCAGGTTTTCGATTTTTGCGCCGCGCCAGCCGTAAATCGATTGGTCGTCGTCGCCGACTACGCACAGGTTGTCGTTATCCCTTGTCAGCAGATTGAGCCAGGCGTATTGGATACTGTTGGTATCCTGGAATTCATCGACCAGCACATGACGGAAGCGCTGCTGATAATGCGCCAGCGCTGCAGGGCTATCGCGCAGAAATTCGTGCGCTCGCAACAGCAGTTCGGCAAAATCGACCAGGCCTGATTGTTCGCATAGCGTTTCGTATTCGCGATAGATGCGCTGTAACTGCCTTTCAGCCGGGTCGTAGGACTCCTGCAGATGGCATGCGCGTCTGCCTTCTTCCTTGTGACCGTTGATATACCATTGAATCTGCCGCGGGGGCCAGCTGGTTTCCTGCAGCTCGAGTTGTTTGAGTATGCGGCGGAGCAGGCGGTATTGATCGTCGGAATCGAGTATCTGAAAGCTTTCCGGCAGACCTGCCTCGCGCGCATGCCTGCGCAGCAGGCGGTTCGCCAGGCCGTGAAAGGTACCCATCCACATGTTGCCCGCCGGAAAGGAAAGCAGTTGCTCTATGCGTCCGCGCATTTCACGCGCGGCCTTGTTGGTGAAGGTCACGGCCAGAATGCTGTAGGGCGAAACGTTTTCAACGCGCATCAGCCAGGCGATGCGGTGCACCAGCACGCGGGTTTTGCCGCTACCGGCGCCGGCAAGCACCAGCATCGCGTGCGGCGGGGCGGTAACCGCCGTGCGTTGGGCTTCGTTGAGTGATTCTATGATAGAAGTGATGTCCATATGTCTATTTTACATGTTTATCTTGCGTAAATCGGCTTATGCCTGCAAAATCATCAGACCTACTTAAGAGGAGGGTAAAATGAGCTTCGACTATAAAAAAATGTTAAAAAAAGAAGAAATCAATGTCGGCTTGAAAGAGCAAAAGATACGCTACGGCGTTGCGGCCGCAGCCGGTGTCGCGTCTGCGTTTCTGGGTAACATCCCCTTGCTGCTGGTTGCCGGCGCGTTGGCTGCGTCCGGGTTTACACGCTGGTGTCCCGTTTATTCCGGGTTGAGCAAGAGTACGGTGGACCCTAATGAACCGCCTCCCGGTCCAGGCTGCTGCGGCGGTTCGCACAGCGAAGAACAGGGCAAGCATACGGAAGACAAATAGTCACTGCAGCCAGGAAAAGCCTATCCTTGATCCGGTTCGCACGTATAAATCCGCGAGCCGGGTCGACACGGTTTCTACCGCTATCGTGCGCAGCTTTATTCCTCTCGTCGATATTCGCCTTCGATGGTGCTGTTTGTTGCGGTATTGCCAGGATTTGATGACGCCTGTTGTTCGAAGCGGCGTTTCAATAACCACTCTGTAATCAGTTTGCGGGTTTGCGGCAACAGGCATAGCAGACCGGCCAGATCGGACAGGAAGCCGGGCAGCAGCAACAGCACACCGCCGGCCAGAATCACAAAACCATCCATCAATTCAACGGCCGGCAGTTCGCCGTTCAGCAGGCTTTGTTGAACGCGTAGCCATATTGCCAATCCCTGTGTACGCAGCAAGCCGGTGCCTATGGTTGCGGCGGTAACCAGCAGCATGATCGTAGGTATGAATCCGATTGATGAGCCGATTTTTATCAATAGATAAACCTCAAGGACAGGCAGGCTAAGCAGGGTAATCCATGCGAGTTGCGGTATGTTCATATGGCGGTTCCTTATGTCGCGTAGAGAGCGCTGACGTAATATTTCGGGTTGAGTGGAAAAGCTTATGGCGTTGATGGTGGTCTGCCTTCAGTACGGCAGGCGTTTCCTGGGCATAGTCGAAACGTACGCCTCGAATGGAAAAACCTAACGGCATAGGACCCAATGCCAAGAGGGCAGTACTGTTATGCATGCATCGTACTGTCAGTAACCGTTCATCCGGGCCGTTTATGTGTTCTCGATGATGCCTGAAACAGAAGACAGTTTTTGACGGATAGTCTAGTATTGTATGCTCAACTGGCTTGATTCAGAACTAAAACAATAACAGAAGGGGGTTGCATGTTTAGTGGTTTGATTTCCATCGCCGTTGCATTCTGGTTTTATCGTACCGCGAACGCCAAATCCGCACCGGCATTGCAGTGGGCGGGCGTCGGTTTCATTACATATTTATTGCCCAACCTGATTTGGACTTTTACGTTGACCAAGCCGCTGGTGAAAAGCCTGCATACGCAAAACGCGGGCTTTTCCGCTACGCTGGTGAGTCATTCAGGTATTTTGGTCGGTGTGACCGTTGCGGTATTTGTCTGGTACGCGGTTCTTGACAAGCTCAAGACGGACCCCAGGCGGGAAGAGTAGTGGGTTCTGTACGCCCGGACAAGCGCCGTAGAGCGCTTGTCCGGGCGTACAGAGACTAGCTCAGAGCTTATCCGCATTCGAGCTCAAATAAGCCGCTACGCCATCCGGCGTTGCTTTCATGCCTGACTGGCCCTTGCTCCAGCCTGCCGGGCAGACTTCGCCGTGCTCTTCGGTAAACTGAAGCGCATCGACGACGCGCAGCAGTTCGTCGAAATTGCGGCCCAGCGGCAGATCGTTGACAACCTGGTGGCGGACCAGGCCGCTTTTGTCGATCAGGAAGCTGCCGCGGTAAGCAACGGCAGCGCCCTCTTTCTCGACATCGTAAGCCTTGACTATCTCATGACTTACATCCGCTACCAGCGTGTATTTGACCGGGCCGATGCCGCCTTTGTCTACCGGGGTATTCCGCCAGGCATTGTGAGTGAACTGTGAGTCGACCGATACGCCGATGACTTCAACGCCACGCTTTTTGAACTCTTCCACGCGATGATCCAGTGCGATCAGTTCGCTGGGACAGACAAAGGTGAAATCCAGCGGGTAGAACACAATGGCCGCATACTTGCCGCCGGTTTCCTTGGACAGGGTGTAGCTGTCGACGATGGTGCCATCGCCTAAAACTGCTGCTGCAGTGAAATCAGGGGCTGTTTTTCCAACTAAAACGCTCATCAGATATCTCCGTGAATTTAGTGTGTTGCTAAAAGTGGATAGACCAGACCTCGTGGATATAGCATCGAGGTACCAACCAAATTGTACAGAAAATCACTGGGTATTTCTCTTCTCTGTAAAATCGAATCGTAACTATTCGTTTTCGACGCCGGAGCAGGGCTGGTGCGCTGTTGCAGAATAACGTTGCCATCGCGCATGCGTACGGTAATCACTAACCCATGACGCAATTGCCTCAGCCGGCATCGGCCGCGCGATGCCATAACCCTGGGCCAGCTCGCAGCCCATATTCAGCAATACCGTGCCATGTTCGCAGGTTTCCACGCCTTCGGCGACGACTTCGCGCTTGAATGCCCGGGCCAATGCGATGACGCCGTTGACGATGGCGTGATCCTCAGGATCGTCGATCATGTCGCGTACGAAACTCTGATCGATCTTGACGCTGTCTACCGGCAGGCGGCGCAGGTAAGTCAGCGACGAATAGCCGGTGCCGAAATCGTCCAGCGCGAAGCCGACCCCCAGCTCCCTGCGGCACAGCGCGATGACTTCGCTGACGCGTCCCAGATCGTTCAGCACGCTGCTTTCCACTACTTCCAGCTGCAGCCGGCGCGCCGGGATGACGGGGTGCTGGGCCAGCAGCGCGTGCAGCGTGATAAAAAAATCCGGATCCTGCAGGTGGCGCGGCGCAATATTGACGCTGACTTCGATTTCCAGGCCGATGCCGCGCCAGCTATCCAGCTGCGCCAATGCGGTATCGATCACCCAGTTGCCGAGCACAATCTCGAACGCGCTGCCTTCCACAGCCGGCAGAAAAGCCGCCGGCGCTACGATGCCGCGCTCGGGATGATTCCATCGTATCAAGGCTTCCATGCCGACCACCTCGCCGCTGGACATGTTGACTTTGGGCTGATAGAACAGGCAGAACTCCTTGCGCACAAAAGCGGCTTCGATCTGCTCCAGTTGCCGGCTTTGGCGCTGCATCTGTTGCGCCTGCTCGCTATCGAACAGGCAATAGCGGTTGCGTCCGGAGGTCTTGGCCAGATACATGGCCTGATCGGCATGGCGCAGCAAGGTATCGGGGTCGGCGTCGTCGCGGGGGTATAGCGTTACGCCGGTGCTGGCGGCGACATTGACCGCCTGGCCGCCGATCAAATACGGTTGCGCGATGGCCTGGTGGATACGCACCAGCACCTGTTCGCATTCGTCGAACGACTGCAGATCGTTAATCAGCAACGCGAATTCGTCGCCGCCGAGGCGCGACAGCGTATCCTCTCCGCGCAGACTGCTCTGAATGCGGTTGGCGACCTCGATCAGCAGTTGATCGCCGGCGTCATGACCGAGCGAGTCGTTCACCTGCTTGAAGCCGTCCAGGTCGAGATAACACACCGCGAGCAGCGCCGACTCGCGCCGGCTGTAAGAAATGGCCTGATTGAAGTGCTTGGCGAACAGCACGCGGTTGGGCAGTTGGGTCAGCGCATCGTAGTGGGCCATCAGTTCGAGCGCCTGCTGCTGCTGCTTGGTTTGGGTGATATCGGAAAACAGCGCGACATAGTGCAGCACGATGCCATGATCGTCGCGCAGGGCCGAAATGGTCAGGCGTTCGGCATAGAGATCGCCGTTTTTCTTGCGGTTCCAGAGTTCGCCCTGCCAGTGTCCGGTTTCGGTTAAGGCGCACCACAGCGTGGTGTAAAATTCGGGGGGTTGCTTGCCGGAGCGCAGGAAACGAGGCGTTTGTCCGATGGCCTCGTCGCGCGTATAGCCGGTGATGGCGCAAAAGGCCGGATTGACATCAATGATCAGATTATGCACGTCGGTGATGATGATGCCTTCATGGGTTTCATTGAAAACCCGGTCGGACAAGGTCAGTTTTTCTTCTATTACGGCGCGCGCTCGCGCGCTGTCCAGCTCGTTGAGGGCAAAGCTGATGTTGTTGCACATGTTTTGCAACAGCCCGGTTATTTGTTCATCAAACGCGCCGCGCTCCTGGCTGTATACCGAAAGCACGCCCCAGACTTGTCCTCCTCTCGATATGGGTATCGCTGCGCTGGATAGGCAGTCGAAGCCGGAATACTTTATTTTCCAAAGCTCCAGGCCGGGGTTGCTGTTATTATTGCTGAATATGGGCTTGTTTTCGCGCAAGGCGGTTCCGGTTGGGCCGCATCCTTCGGGCCCGTCCGCCTGCATCGATATTTCAATTCCGTCCAGATAGGTTTTGGCTTGCTCGTCGTACCAGGCGACCGGCACTATGCTACGCTTGTTGTAATCGGCTACGCCTATCCAGACCATGCACATCTGTCCGTCTTCCATGGTAATCCGACAGATGGTATCCAGCAGCGCATTCTCGTTCCTGCAGTGAATGATGGCTTCATTGCAGTGCAGCATGGCTGTATAGAGCATGCCGACGCGTGCGAGACGTTTTCCATTTTGCTTTTGCTGGGTGATGTCTCTCGATGCGGCGCAGATGAAAGTCGAATCGTCAAGGGTAAATGGACGCGCCGTGATTTCCACGTCTATCAGGTGACCGTCGCGGTGTTGATGGCGAGTTTCGAAGCATGTCAATGTGTCGGCGGTAAGGATGATATTAATCGCCTGCAGCGATTTTATCTCGTCATGGTCGATATCCCAGTCGGGAATCCGCATGTGTCCGACGACTGATTCGTCATAGCCCAGCATATCGAGAAAAGCCTGATTGGCCATGACCAGGCGGCCCTCATGGTCGAAGATATGAACTCCGTCGCTGGTTGCGCGAAGGATGGTGTTCAGGCGGGTCTGTTCGCGAGCGGCGCTGCGTTCGGCGCGGATTTTTTCCGCCAGGTGCTGGCGCAGACGTAGAAAAGCGATGATGATAAAGAAAACGCCGGTTAAACCGGTCAGCCCTGTTGCCAGTGAAGTGCTGTTATTGCTGCTTAACGCCTGATTTTGCCGTTCTTGCAGCCGCACCTCCTCGACTTGTTCCATTTCGGTAACCAGTTTGCGAATTTCCTTGATGAGCGGGCCGTCGTATTGGGAAGTAACCGCCTTGGCGACGTCTTCCAGTCTGGTTTGTTTGCGGAGTTCGGAGGTTTGATCGGTTAAACGGAACAGCTCTTCGGTCTGTTTTTGCAGTGTATTCAGTTTCTGCTGCTGGGCGGCGTCGCGCAGACTATGCCGGCTCAGCAACTTCAGGTTTTCGACGAGCCGTTCCCTGGAGCGCGCCAACAGAGGCAGGCAATCCATCTGTCCCGTCAGTAGAAAGCCATGGTTGGTAGCCGAGATGATTTCCACCTCGGTCATGACGGATTCGAGCAGTCTCAAAATATCAATGGATTGGGTAACGGAAGCGTAAGTCAGGCGCAGTTGATGAGAATTGACGCGTAATGCGCTTCCCGACAGCAGCATTAACAGCAGCGCTACCGTAAAAAGTATTGCCGGCAGTCGCAGGCGTATGCGTTCATAAGTCTGTGCTGAGGTGCAGTAAGCCAGCGCGCCGATTGACAGCACCAGGAGCCCCAGCGTCCCATGGGTGGTCATCAGGCCGGTCTGTTTGGGGTAAAGCGTGAGCGGGGCGCAGAACAGGTAGTTGCCGAGCGTGATAGTCGGGATGACGGTCGCGAGGGCCGCCATCAGCAGCGCCGCGCCGCGTTTGCCGGGCTGCTGCAGTGCCAAAATCGCACCGTTCAGTAATATGAAACAAATGCCTCCTTGTGGGGTGATGCGCCCGGGAGAAGTGTTGGTGAAAGGGATGCCGTCAGGCATCGTAAACAGCATTTGGTCTATGCCGAGATCCTGTCCGGTAAGGTATTGGCTGAGAGTCGCCAGAATAAACATCAGTGTTGAGCCCGCGAGGAGCCGTACCAGGAAGCGTAGTGCGGGGTTCTTCGCGGCTGCGGGCGTCAGGCTCAGAGCAAGCCCTGTCAATATGAAGGCAAGCGCAACATTGGGTTTCATTGGCGCCTGCCCGATGACCATGTGTTTGAGGAGCGGGTTCTCCCATGTCCAGCCGGATAATACGCTCAGCCCCAGCAAGGCCGCGACCAGGCCCGCCGTTTTGCCTATGAAATTAAGGAAAAGCGATGGATTTGTATCGGTCATGCCTATCGCAACGCGCTTGACGCACTTCACGGCTTATGATGCGAAGCGCATGGGCGCCGGGCATCTTTCATCGTGTCCGCTTTCGGGCTTGTTGTTTCTATGAAGGCTGGCAGGCGGGGTGGGCAGGCTGCTTCTGACTCGATGTGCATGATCCGGTCTCCGTACGTGAGCATCAGCTTATATAAATCGCCGATTCGCCGCAAGTACGGATGGTGGGGTATTGGTCTCGCCAGCTCTATTCCCGGTCTTGGTCCGCTACGCGTCCGGCTGTGTCGGGCGGAAGCAGGCTGCGAGAAAGGCGCTTATGCGGCTGCCAGTGTAGGGTTGCCAAAAACATCCTGCCAGATGGCTTGCGTCCGGCTGTCCGGGAGGCTGAAAAGCCGCGCAACCAAAGCGCGCGCGCAGTTATATATCTCTATGACCACGCTATCGCCGTCGCGATCTTCCGCGCTGGTGCCTACCACCCAGATGCTGTACGTATCGCCATGCGCAAGCGAAGAGGCGATGTCGTTATTAAGCCACGGGAAGCCAGTGGATTCAGCGTCGGTAATGGAGTGGATTTTGCATGCGTCCGGCGGGGTCTCCGCTTTGGGCGTGTATATCATGCATGGCACCTGCAGGCTGGATAACAGGATCAGTCTCTGTAGCAGGTCTCCGGGCGTTAAGGGCAGGTACCAGGAACTATTATTGCAGCGTGCCGTATCGCTGGGGTATGGATGCGCCGTCAGTTGATTGTTGAGGGCGGGTTGTGTTGCGGGGTGGGCCGTCATTTCTGTGCTGGTGATGGTCGATATCTTGTCGTTCATGTATGTTCCCCCGGCTAAGCATTAAGTTCCAACGGTTTTCGCAAGCTTGGCGATGATGTTAATAATGAAAGCAAAAAAAATGCCATTTGTTTTCATATGTCTGGTGCTTGGGAGGCGCTGAATTATTCGAAGCTCGCGGATTTTGCATCTATATAATCAATCGCCGGATAAACAATGGTATACAAAAAATGAACGATCGATGTTTTCCTGGTTGACCGCCCATGAAAACATCCGTTATACGAGCAGTCTAGCGGGGGAATATGAAAAACATGTGACCAGGGTGGGTTATTTGACATGACGTATGTTTTTTCGCGCATAAGAGCTCAGGGGCTTTACCTGATGCTTTAAATAGTACTAAAATGGTACCCATTGTGTTATCTAGCTGAAGGAGGCGGAGTTCATGCTCAAGATCGGTAAGCTGACTGATTACGCCATTATCGTTTTGGAGTTCATGGCGCGAGAGCCGGATAGAGTGTATGCGGCTTCGGAACTGGCTGAAGCCGTCCGGCTGGCAACGACGACGGCCAGCAAGGTTTTAAAGCAACTGACAAAAAGCGGCATTATCAGTTCGACACGCGGCGCGCATGGCGGTTATAGCCTGAGCAGCGCCCCGGCAGAAATCAGCATTGCTTCCGTTATCCATATTATGGAGGGTCCCATTGCATTGACCGATTGCGGCACCTTGCTGCAGGGATGCGAACAATCGGGTTTCTGTCAGGCCAGGGCCAGCTGGGAAGTAATCAATCGCGCGGTGCGCAATGCGCTGGAGGCAGTGTCGCTTGCGGATATGGCGGCGGTAACACCCCCTGTTCGCAGAAACTATCTGGTGCAGATCGATAATTCGTTGCAGAAGCGGGCTTCAAGCTCGCGAAAGATGAGCAAAATTGCCGGCTAAAGCCCGCTCCTGCAGTATCTGTATACCCATTAACATTGAACGAGGAAATCATGTCCGCGACAGCAAAAACCCTGGAAAAGATGATGGCCCAGGATTACAAGCCGGGATTTGTGACAGAGATGGAATCCGATACGCTGCCGCCGGGATTGAGCGAGCAGGTGATACGAACTATTTCGGCGCGCAAGCAGGAGCCCGAATGGCTGCTCGCATGGCGTCTGGACGCATACCGGCATTGGCTGGCCATGGAAGAGCCGCACTGGCCTTATCTGAACTACCCGCCGATCGATTACGATGCAATCAGTTATTACTCGGCGCCCAAGTCAGGCAATACGCCGAAAAGCCTGGACGAAGTCGACCCGAAATTGCTGGAAACCTATAGCAAACTGGGCATTCCGCTTTATGAGCAGAAAAAGCTGGCCGGCGTCGCCGTCGATGCGGTTTTCGACAGCGTTTCCGTCGCGACCACATTCAAGGATAAGCTGGCGGCTGCCGGAGTGATTTTCTGCTCGCTGTCCGAGGCGGTGCGCGAACATCCCGACCTGATGCGGCAGTATCTGGGGCAGGTGGTGCCGGCTGCCGACAACTTCTTTGCCGCGTTGAATGCAGCGGTATTTACCGACGGTTCTTTCGTTTATATCCCCAAGGGCGTGCGCTGCCCGATGGAGCTGTCCACCTATTTCCGCATCAACGCCGCGAAAACCGGCCAATTCGAACGCACGCTGATTATCGCCGAAGACAACAGCCATGTGTCTTATCTGGAGGGTTGTTCGGCTCCGATGCGCGACGAAAACCAGCTCCATGCCGCCGTCGTGGAATTGATAGCGCTGGAAGGCGCGGAAATCAAGTACTCGACGGTGCAGAACTGGTATCCCGGCGACGAGGAAGGGCGTGGTGGAATTTACAATTTTGTGACCAAGCGTGGCGAGTGTCGCGGCGCGCGTTCGCGCATTTCGTGGACGCAGGTGGAAACCGGTTCCGCGATTACCTGGAAATATCCCAGCTGCATACTGCGCGGCGACGATTCAGCCGGCGAATTTTATTCGGTGGCGCTGACCAACCATCGGCAGCAGGCCGATACCGGCACCAAGATGATACATATCGGACGCAATACGCGCAGCACCATTATTTCCAAGGGCATTTCCGCCGGGCGCGCGCAGAACACTTACCGTGGTCTGGTCAAGGTGCTGAACAGCGCGGAGAACGCGCGTAATTACACTCAGTGCGATTCGCTGTTGATCGGCGACCGCTGCGGCGCGCATACCTTCCCCTATATAGAAGTAAAACAGCCTACCGCCCAGGTTGAGCATGAGGCGACCACATCGCGTATCAGCGAGGATCAGCTTTTTTTCTGCCGCCAGCGCGGCCTGTCCGCCGAGGATGCCGTTTCGATGATCGTCAACGGCTTCTGTAAGGACGTGTTCAAGGAGTTGCCGATGGAGTTCGCGGTGGAGGCGCAGGCGCTGCTGGGCATCAGTCTGGAAGGCAGTGTAGGTTAGTAATTGGGGTTACGCGCGTACTGTAAAGCAGTAAAAGACGTTGTCCACGAAAGACACGAAAGGCACGAAAAAAAGAATGAGGGGGCAGAGAAGACGTATGGCGCACTGCGAAAACAAAGATATATTATCACCCTCACTCTTTAGGGGCGGCGGTAATATGGGTGGGCTTGATAGCCACGACGGTTGGAAGGAGAAGATTGTGAAGTGTTTTCGTGTTTTTCGTGTCTTTCGTGTCTTTCGTGTCTTTCGTGGACAGTATGTAACATCGGCTAATTAGAGAAACCATACCATGCTAGAAATAAAAAACCTTCATGTCCGCATAGGCGACAAACCGATACTCAAGGGTATAGATCTGGAGATCAAGGCGGGCGAAGTGCATGCCATAATGGGGCCGAACGGCTCCGGCAAAAGCACACTGTCGCATGTGCTGGCCGGACGCGAGGGCTATGAAGTCACCGCAGGCAGTATCAGCTACCAGGGGCGCGATCTGCTGGCGATGCCGGCGGAGCAGCGCGCGCGAGAGGGGGTATTTCTGGCGTTTCAATATCCGGTGGAGATTCCCGGGGTCAGCAATATCTACCTGCTCAAAGCCGCGCTGAATGCGATGCGCCGCCATCGCGGGTTGAACGAGCTTGATGCGATGGATTTTATTGCGATGATCAAGGACAAGGTCAAACTGGTCGATATGGACGAGCAGTTTCTGTACCGCGCGGTCAACCAGGGGTTTTCCGGCGGCGAAAAGAAGCGCAACGAGATTCTGCAAATGGCGGTGCTGGAGCCCAGCCTGTGCATACTGGATGAAACCGATTCGGGACTGGATATCGACGCGCTGAAATGCGTGTCGGAAGGCGTCAATCGTCTGCGCGATCCCAAGCGTTCTTTTATTCTGGTCACGCATTATCAGCGCCTGCTTGATTACATCAAACCGGATTTCGTGCATGTACTGGCGCAGGGGCGCATAGTGCGTTCAGGCGATGCCGGTCTGGCGCTGGAGCTGGAAAAACACGGTTATGGCTGGATCGATCAGGGTGTGACGGGTAATTGATATGAGTGTCGCCGAATATCTTGACGAGGTCTCCCATGCTATTGCCAGCCGGAACGAGCGGCTGCCCGACTGGCTGAAAGCTGAACGTGAACAGGCGCGTAATCGTTTCAGCGCGTCCGGTTTCCCAACGGTCAGGGACGAAGCCTGGAAATACATGGCGCCTTTGCCGATGCTAAAACGCAGCTTCATGCCTGCGTCAACCTTGTTGCCGGAACCGCCGGAAAGCGCTGCACGTTTGCTTGAGCATTGGTTCTTGCCTGATGCCTGGGTGATAGTATTGCTCGACGGTTATTTTGCGCCTGCTTTGTCCCGTCTGGACGGTCTGGCCCCGCGTGTCGTGTTGACCGGTCTGAACCGGGCGTTGAGCGAGTTTCCCGAGCGCGTTCGCTTGCATAGCCAGACAGCGCGGGGCGCCGATGCTTCATATCGTCACGGCCTTTTTTATTTTAATGCGGCGGTATTCACCGACGGTATGTATCTGGAAATTCCGTCAGGCGCGGTTTTGAACAGACCGGTGCAATTGCTGCATATATCGACACGGGCTGAAGGTTTGGCTGTTACACATAACCTCGCGGTTTTGGGAGAAGGCGCGTCAGCGCAATTGATCGAGACCTATGTTTCGGCGCCCGGAGTTAACTGCATGACTTCGGCGTCGACAGGGTTGAGTCTGGCGCCGTCAGCGCGGCTGGAGCATTTCAAGATACAGGCCGAATCGGAACAGGCCGCTCATTTCGCATCGCTGCATGCGGATCAATCGCCGTCTTCGCTATTGATACAGCACAATATTACGCTGGGCGGATCCTGGGTGCGCAATGATATTGCCTCGGAGCTCAGGCAGGGCGCGGAGTGCCGGTTGAGCGGCCTGTTTCTGGGACGGCACCGGCAGTATATCGACAACCATACCCGCATCGTGCATGCTGAGCCGCATGCCGTGAGCCGGCAGGAATACCGCGGCGTGATGATGGATCGTTCGCGCGGCGTGTTTCAGGGGCGCATCGTGGTGGCTCCCGGCGCGCAGCAGACCTCGGCAGCGATGAACAGCCGCAATCTGCTGTTGTCGCCCGATGCCGAAATCGATGCCAAGCCGCAACTCGAAATACTGGCCGACGACGTGCGTTGTTCCCATGGGTTCAGTGTTGGCGATCTAGCTCCCGAATCCCTGTTTTTTCTGGCATCGAGAGGCATTGATGCTGCGACCGCGCGTAATATGTTGATATTTGCATTTGCGTATGAGCGCGTGGAACAGATAGCTTTAACCAGCTTGCGCAGCCGCGTGCAGGATCGCCTGCTTGACAGTTTTCCGCATACCGACATACGGAGGGATTGGCTATGATACATGCAATGCGTCCTGACGAGCTGGATGTACTGCGATTACGTCAGGATTTCCCGGCGCTGCATCAATATATCAACGGGCATCCGCTGGTTTATCTGGATAATGCCGCTTCCGCACAGAAGCCGAAAGCGGTAATCGACGCGATCACGCATGTCTATGAGCACGATTACGCCAACGTGCATCGCGGCGTGCATACCTTGAGCCAGCGCGCCACCGATCTTTTCGAAGGCGCGCGCGCCAAGGTGCGCGCCTATATCAATGCGCGCAAAATCGAGGAAATTATTTTCGTGCGCGGCACTACCGAAGCCATCAATCTGGTGGCGCAGAGCTATGGCCGTCCCCGTTTGCAGACGGGAGACGAAATACTGATCACCGCGATGGAACATCATTCCAATATCGTACCCTGGCAGATGCTGTGCGAACAGACCGGATCTGTACTCAAGGTCGCGCCAATGTCGCAGCAGGGCGAGCTGTTGCTGGACGCCTTTGCCGGTCTGCTGTCCGGCCGGACGCGCCTGGTGGCGGTGACCCATATGTCCAATGCGCTGGGTACGCTCAACCCGGTCAAGGACATGATTGCGCTGGCGCATGCGCGCGACATTCCAGTGCTGCTGGACGGCGCGCAGGCGGTTCCGCATCTGGCGGTGGACGTGCAGGAGCTGGGTTGCGATTTTTACGCCTTTTCCGGCCACAAAATATATGCCCCATCCGGCATAGGCGTGCTCTATGGCAAGGAAGCCTTGCTGAAGGCGATGCCGCCGTGGCAGGGCGGCGGCGACATGATCCGCCAGGTTCGCTTCGAGCGTTCCGAGTATGCCGGTTTGCCTTATCGTTTCGAAGCCGGTACGCCCAATATCGCCGACGCTATCGCGCTGGGCGCGGCGCTGGATTACGTGCAGGGTATCGGCATCAACGCCATCGCGTCTCATGAAGCCGATCTGCTGGCGTATGCGGCACATAAGGCCGAGCAGGTTGACGGCCTGACGCTGATCGGAACCGCGAAGCACAAAGGCGCGATTCTGTCGTTTACGCTGGATCGCATCCACCCGCACGATATCGGCACCATACTGGATCAGGTCGGTATCGCGATACGCGCCGGGCATCATTGCGCGATGCCGGTCATGGATTTTTATCATGTGCCGGCCACCGCGCGCGCGTCGTTTGCCTTGTACAATACCCGCGAAGAAGTCGATAAACTGATCGACGGCATAGAAGAACTGATAGAGGTATTTCGCTAATGTTGGAGCATATCCGCGATTTGTACCAGGAAGTGGTGTTCGACCATAACCGTAACCCGCGCAACTTCAGAGTCATGGAGGATGCGACGCGCACCATAGAAGGCTTTAACCCGTTGTGCGGCGACCGCATCACGCTGTACGTCAAACAGGAGGGCGATGTGATCAAGGATGTCAGCTTCCAGGGGCAGGGCTGCGCCATTTCCACTGCTTCCGCCTCGCTGATGACGGAAATCGTCAAAGAACACACCGAGGCGCAGGCGCACGAATTGTTCGAGCTGTTTCATCGCATCACCACCGGGCAGGACGATCACGCCAATCTCGAAGGTCTGGGCAAGCTGGCGGTTCTGGCCGGTGTGCGCGCGTTTCCGGCGCGCGTCAAATGCGCCACGCTGGCTTGGCATTCCCTGGAAGCGGCGCTGAAGGATGATGCGGACGTCGCATCGGTGACCACGGAATAGCGGCCGAGACGAGATATATGGTAGACGCTAACTGGATTGACGTAGCCCCGGAAGGTAATCTGGCTCCCGGCGAGCATGTCGTCGTGGACGTCAACGGCACGGCTGTGGCAGTATTCCGTATCGGCGACGAATATTACGCAATCGAAGATATTTGTACTCACGACCGCTCGGCTATTTCGCGGAATTGCATGCTTGAGGGCCGCGAAATCATCTGCTCGCGGCACGGCGGACGCTTTTGCCTGCAAACCGGCAAAGCTTTACTGGGGCCTGTTTACGAAAATATCGGCGTATTTCCGGTGCGTATCGAACAAAGTGTAATTCAGGTGCGCGAGGCGGATTGACGGTTTTTCCCGTAATTACGGGTAATGTCCAGCACCGCTGAAAGCACAGGTACATGCGAAGGAGCGATAAAACGATGTCGTTGAATTTATATTTGCTGAGACATGGCGAAACCGAAGCAAGCCTTAGCGGCGGCTATTGCGGCAGGTTGGACCCGGACCTGACGGAAGCAGGCCATGAGATGGCCCATGATTTCGCGGAAGCATACCAGGAGCACTCATGGTCTGCCGTCTATGTCAGTCCGCTGCTGCGAACCCGCTCGACCGCAGCGCCGATCTGTCGGCTGACAGGACTCGACATGCGCCTGCGCGACGGCCTGCGCGAACTGGATTACGGCTGTTGGGAAGGCAAGTCGCCGGCAGAGGTGGAGCGAGAATATCACGATGACTATCTGCATTGGCTGGCCGACCCGGGGTGGAATGCGCCTACTGCCGGTGAGCGCGGCATAGACGTGGCGCAGCGCGCACTGGGCGTGCTTGCCGAAATTCAGGCGGAACATGCCAGTGGCAACGTATTGGTGATTTCCCACAAGGCGACACTGCGTCTTTTGTTATGCAGTCTGATGGGGATTGATGTCGGGAGCTACCGCGACCGGGTGAACGTGCTGGTGGCCTCGGTGGCTGTGGTCGAGTTCGGCACGCACGGACCCTTGCTCGTTCGCCTGGGAGATCGATCCCATCTGCGTTCGGTGCTTCGTGAGCGTCCGGGCACCTGAGTTACGGGCGGTAAAAGTCGTAAGGCCATCCATGGCGCTGACCGGATTACCGGCAAGATATTTCCATTCGGCGAATACCCGTTACGCTTATTGCAAGGGCTCTATGTTCCAAATGTTCTTTCCATACTCGCGGATGGCTCTGTCGGACGAGAATTTACCCATGCGTGCGACATTCAGTATCGACATATGAGTCCAGTGCGCGGGATCGCGATAAGCGTGATCGACCTCCTGCTGGCAGTCCACGTAGGGCCGGTAATCCGCCATCAACAGGTATTCGTCATGATGCAGCAGGTGATCGGTAAGCGGACGGAAAAGCCTGGTGTCGCCGTGCGAAAACAGTCCGCAGTTGATCAGGTCGATAGCCTGCTTGAGCTCCATGTCGCCGTGATAATAATCGTAGGGGGCGTAGCCATCCGTTTTCAGCGAGGCGACCTGATCGGCGGTCAAGCCGAACAGGAAGAAATTTTCTTCTCCGACCTCTTCGCGAATCTCGATGTTGGCGCCGTCCAGCGTGCCTATGGTCAACGCGCCGTTCATCGAAAACTTCATGTTGCCGGTACCGGAAGCTTCCTTGCCGGCGGTCGATATCTGCTCGGATAAATCCGCGGCCGGATAAATGTTCTGGGCATGCTTGACGTTATAATCCGGCAAAAACACGACCTTGATCATATCCCGTACCTGCGGATCGTGATTGATGACCTCGCTCACCGAATTAATCAGCTTGATGATCAGCTTGGCCATGAAATAACCGGGCGCAGCCTTTCCGCCGAAAATAAAGGTGCGGGGCGTGCCGACGTATTTGGGGTCGTGTTTTATGCGCTGATACAGGCTGATGATATTCAGCACGTTCAGATGCTGGCGCTTGTATTCATGAATACGTTTTACCTGAATATCGAACAGCGATGCCGGATCGACTACGATGCCGGTGCGGTGCTTGATGATTTTCGCAAGACGTATCTTGTTGTCGCGTTTTACATCGGCCCAGACCTGCTGAAACCCGGTATCGTTGGCGTAGGTTTCGAGTCCCTTAAGACGGTCGAGATCGGTCAGCCAGCCATCGCCGATCTTGTCGTCTATCAGCCGCGCCAGTCCCGGATTGCTCAAAGCGATGAAGCGCCGCGGGGTAACGCCGTTGGTCACGTTATGAAACCTTTCCGGCGCCATTTCGTGGAAGTCCGCAAACAGCTGGCTCTTTACCAGTTCGGAATGCAGTTCCGCTACGCCGTTAATGGCATGGCTGCCGATAACCGCCAGGTTGGCCATGCGCACGTATTTCTCACCGCTCTCGTCGATGATCGACATGCGTTCGACTTTTCCTTCGTCGCCCGGATAGCGGATGCGAATTTCATCGAGAAAGCGGTGGTTGATTTCGTAGATGATTTCGAGGTGGCGCGGCAGCACGGACGAGAATAAAGGCAGCGGCCATTTTTCAAGGGCCTCGGGCAGCAGGGTATGATTGGTGTAGGAGAAAGACTTGCGCGTAATGTCCCAGGCCTGTTCCCAGGGCAGGGCGAACTTGTCTACCAGCTGGCGCATCAATTCCGCGATGGCAATGGCCGGATGCGTATCGTTGAGCTGGATGCAATACATCTCGTTGAAACGTTCGATCGGCAGCCCCCTGCGCAGACAGAGCCGTATCATGTCCTTGATCGAGCAGGCGACGAAAAAATATTGCTGCTCGAGACGCAAATGCTTGCCCTGTATCTGCTCGTCATTGGGATAGAGGACTTTGGAGATATTTTCCGAATAGACTTTCTCATGCACCGCTCCGTAATAATCGCCGCGGTTGAAGTCTGCAAAATCGAAGGATTGGGCCGCCTCCGCGCTCCATAACCGCAGCAAGGCGCAGGTTTCCACGCCGTGTCCGAGTATCGGCGTGTCATAAGGTGTGCCCACCACGACCCGGCCCGGAACCCAGCGTATCCGATCCGCTCCGTGTTCGTCGGTGTAATGCTCGCTATTTCCTCCCAGTTTGACCACCTGGGCAAAGTGCGGACGCGCGATTTCCCAGACGTTGCCGAAGCGGAGCCATTTATCGGTGACCTCGACCTGCCAGCCGTCCTTGATGATCTGATCGAAGATGCCGAATTCGTAGCGTATGCCGTAGCCGATGGCCGGGTAGCCGACGGTCGCCAGCGAATCGAGATAGCAGGCTGCCAATCTGCCCAATCCGCCGTTTCCCAAACCGGGCTCTTCTTCCAGACCGATGAATTGATCGAGATCGAGACCCAGCTCGGTCATCGCCTGGCGCGCATGCTCGGTAATCCCAAGATTAAGCATTTCCTTGCCCAGATGCGGCCCCATCAAAAACTCTGCCGACAAGTAGGAAACCTGTCTGAGATTGGCGCCATTCCATCGTTCGACCTGTTTTATCCAGCGCTGCATGATGCGGTCGCGCACCGAAAGCGCGACGGCGTGATAGCGGTCCTCGGCTGTGGAAATTTCCAGCGGACGTCCGACAACCAGGTTGAGATTGTCCTGGAAAGCGGCTTTCAGTGCGCGAGGACTGGTTCCGGTTCGCACATGTTCATGTTCGGCCTGCGGCAGCGGGTTGTCGTTTGGCGTTTTTACGGTCATGGAAGTCTCCTTGGTATTTGGCAGAGCTAACGATTGGTCAGGCATGTGGGGCGGGGGCAGGAAATGGGCTGACGATAGCGAGGTTTCCACCCTGACAGTCTACTCCACAACATACGTGTGGAATAGTTACGACACTTTTAACGAGCGCCGATGACAAGGTGATGAAAACCACTACTCTTCGTCAATTTGAATATATTTTTATTTATTAAGTTTTTGTCATCAAGTATTCATATGCGATATCTATATGTTAGGTGTCCATCCTCTTCATCTCCCCCAAATCTGAGGGTCATCCCATGAATAAGCTCTGTTTTATGTCATGCTTGTTTGGTGTTTTTCTCAATCTGTTTCCCTTCAATCCGGCGGCCGCGGAAGAAAAATTAAGGCTGACGGGGTCAGGAGCCAGTTTTCCTTTCCCACTGTATTCCGCCTGGTTCAAAAACTACAGCCGCGATCACAAGGACGCCAACATTGACTATCAGGCCAAAGGCAGCGGCGCAGGCGTCCTGGATTTCATTAACCGCACGGTTGATTTTGCCGCCAGCGACGCGGCAATGACCCCTGACGAAATTGCCAAAGTCGAGGGCGGGGCCGTCCTGTTGCCGATGACTGCGGGAGAAATCGTCATTTCTTATAATCTGCCCGGCAATCCGCAGGGTTTAAAACTGTCTCGGGACGTCTATCCGGATATCTTTCTCGGTAAAATCACCCGATGGAACGATGCGCGCATTCAGAGCGCGAACGCCGGCCTGAAACTGCCGGATCTGCCCATTACCGTAGTGCGCCGGGCCGACAGCAGCGGCACGACTTTTGTGTTTACCCATCATCTCGGCGCAGTAAGCCCGTCGTGGCGGCAGGGACCGGGGGCCGGAACCACAGTGAACTGGCCGAGCAGCGACAAAATCGTTGCCGCGCCGAAGAACGACGGCGTCACCGCCACTATCAAGCAGACGCCCGGCGCGATAGGCTACATCGAATACGCTTATGCCGTCGGCGCCAGGGTCGAGATGGCCGAACTGCAGAATAAAGCCGGCCGGTTTATCCGGCCCGGCGCGGAAAGCGGTCAGGCGACGCTGGCCACCGCGCAGCTTCCGGAAAATCTGATTGCCTGGGTGCAGGACCCGGATGGTGAAAAATCCTATCCGATAGCCACCTTTACCTGGATGCTGTTCTACCAGCGGAACGCCACGCCCGCAAAGGCCAAAATCCTGCGCGATGTGGTCGAGTACGGGCTGACCGAGGGACAGAAATTGAGCACCAAAATGGGCTATATCCCGCTTCCCGAGAATGTCGTATCGGCTGTTCGCGTTGCGGCCCGGAAAATTCAGTGAAAAAAACTGTTAGCGGAGGCCGCGCTGGACTTCGAGACGGCCGGAACGCATCCTCCGTAATTTTTCCACCGTTTGCTTCTCCTGCACCCATAGAGTAAGCGCCATGAAAATATTTGAAGAGGACGCAACCAGCACACAAATCTCGCGGCCGCCTGCGCAGGCCGATTATCTGTTGGACCGCTTGTTCCGCGGGTTGGCCACGGCTTGCGCCTGGTTTCTGCTCATCGTGGTTGGACTGCTCCTCGGCGTCATCGGCGTCAAGGCTGTACCCGCCATCAGCGAATATCATCTCGGTTTTCTGACGGGCACTACCTGGGATGTCAATAAGCAGACTTTCGGGATTTTACCGGAAATCTGGGGCACCCTTTACAGTTCGATCCTGGCCTTGATTATCGGCGGATTTTTTGGCGTCACCATGGCGATTTTTCTGACTCAGGATTTTCTCCCGGCTCGGCTGGCTCTGGTTTTCCGCACCATCGTCGAATTGCTGGCCGCCATACCCAGCGTCGTCTACGGCTTTTGGGGCATTTTTGTGGTGATTCCGGCCATCCGTCCGATAGCCGACTGGCTGAATGCCGAATTCGGCTGGATTCCGTTTTTCGGCACGACCTTGAGCGGACCGGGTATGCTGCCGGCGGCGCTGGTGCTGGCCATCATGATACTGCCGACCGTCGCAGCCGTGTCGCAGGACGCCATCAGACAGGTGCCTCACCGCATCAAGGAGGCGGCTTTCGGCTTGGGCGCTACGCGCTGGGAGGCGATCCTGCGCGTGATACTGCCTACGGCTTCGACCGGAATTTTCGGAGCCCTGGTCCTGGGGTTCGGCCGGGCGCTCGGGGAAACCATGGCGCTGGCCATGCTGGTCGGCAACTCCAACCAGCTCAGCCTGTCCCTGTTTTCTCCGGGCAATACCCTTGCCGCGCTGCTGGCGCTGAATTTTCCCGAAGCGGGCGAGCATGAGGTGCCGGTGCTGATGTACGCCGCCCTGGTGCTGCTGCTGATCACACTGGCTGTGAATATGGTCGGCACCGCCATCATGACGCTCACTTCCTCGCAAATGAGAACCGACAAATGAATGTGCCTGATCCTCTTTTGGCAAACAACCAGACCTTGGGCGAGATACCCAGCCTGAAACGCTCGTTGTTGGAGCCTCGCGGCCTGTTCAGCACCCTATTGAGCGGTGCGGCATGGCTGGCTGCTATTATCGCCAGCGTTCCGCTGGTTTCTGTTCTGTATGGATTGATCGTTCGCGGAGGGCACCGGCTGAGCCTGGAGGTTTTGACGGAACTGCCGCCGGCAGGTTTCGAGCAAGGCGGCGGTTTCGGCAACGCCATAGTCGGAACGCTGGTGACCGTAGGCATCGGTGCGCTCATCAGCATTCCTTTCGGCATTCTGGCCGCAATTTTTCTGGGAGAACTGGAGCCGGACAGTCGAGTGGCCCATGTTGCGCGATTCAGCGCCAAGACGCTGACAGGATTGCCTTCGATTCTGGCAGGCGTGTTCGCTTATGCTGTGGTGGTCATGACGACGCACACCTACTCGGCGCCTGCGGCAGGGGTTGCGCTGGCGCTGCTGATGCTGCCCACTGTGGTGCTGACTGCTGAAGAAGCGATGCGGACGGTACCCTCCAATATGAAAAATGCCGCCTACGGCATGGGCTGTACCCGCAGTCAGGTTGTCTGGAAAATTGTATTTCCAACCGCGCTGCCGGGGATTCTGACCGGAGTAATGCTGGCGGTTGCACGCGCAGCCGGGGAAACGGCGCCCTTGCTGTTCACCGCCCTGTTCAGCAGCTACTGGTTCGTGGAAAACGGAAAAGCGGATCTGATGACGCCCATCGCCTCGCTGTCGGTATTGATCTACAACTTTTCCGGCATGCCTTACGATAATCAGATCGAACTGGCCTGGACCGCTTCGCTGGTGCTGGTGATGCTGGTGCTGCTGTTCAATATTCTTGCCAGGGTGTTGGGGCGCAAAAAATTCTAGGTTTCGAGCAAAGCGGCAATGAAAGCGGTTTACCCGCGGGAGGCTATGAGATGGCGAGCAGTGAAGCGCAATCCGATGTAGTCATCGACTGCAGACTGGACAAGGTTTTTTACGGAGATTTTCTCGCTGTAAGGGACAGTTATATTCCGATCCGGAAAGGCCGGATCACCGGCTTTATCGGTCCCTCGGGCTGCGGCAAGAGCACGGTTCTCCGCAGCCTCAACCGAATGAACGATCTGGTGCAGGGGTTTCGCTTCGAGGGCAAGGTGCATTTCCACGGTCAGGATGTCTATGAGAGCACTGTAGATCCGGTGGTGGTGCGCCGCTATATCGGCATGGTATTCCAGCAGCCCAACCCCTTTGCGATGAGCATTTACGATAACGTCGCATTCGGGTTGCATTTGAACCACTACAAGGGCAACATAACCGAGCGTGTGGAGAATGCCCTGAAGAAGGCCGCGCTCTGGGATGAAGTCAAGGATAAGCTCAAAGCCAGCGGACTTTCTCTGTCGGGCGGCCAGCAACAGCGGCTGTGCATAGCGAGAGCTATCGCCACCGAACCTTCGGTAGTTTTAATGGATGAACCGTGCTCCGCGCTCGATCCCATCGCCACCCGGCGTATAGAGGAACTGATGGTCGAATTAAAGGAAAAGCATACGATTGCGCTGGTTACTCATAATATGCAGCAGGCAATGCGCATTGCCGACAAGACGGCGTTTTTCTCGGTCGAAATCTCGAAGGGAGGGCGCACCGGTTATCTGGTTGAATTTGGAGATACCAGGCAAATCTTCGAAGACCCGCAAGAACAGTTGACCAAGGAATATATCCGTGGCGAGTTCAGTTAGCCGGACGGAGTCATACTGATGAACAGTAAAATCAGCTTCGGCAAAAGCCCTTGGGGCTTAATTCTAATCGCTTCAGCATGTATTGCCGTCATGGCGGGAGACGCGGCAGCCCAGTCCGAGAGCATGATGCTGCGCGGCGGCGGGGCGACATTTCCCGCACCGCTCTATCAGCGCTGGATAGAAGCTTACGCCGGGCAGCATCCCTGGTCCCGAATCGGCTACGCGAAACTGGGCAGCGGCGAAGGCGTTCAGCGCTTTCTCGCCGAAAAGCTGGACTTTGCCGGCAGTGATGCAGCGCTTGACGATGAGCAGATGGCCCAGGTAAAAAGAGGTGTTCGACTGGTGCCGGCGACGGCGGGTCTCATCGTGCTCGCCTATCACGTGAAAGGTCTTACCGGGCCGTTGAAACTTCCACGGGAAGTTTACAGGGACATTTTCTCCGGAAAAATATCCCGATGGAACGATGCGAGAATCAAGGCGGCCAATCCCGATTTAAACCTTCCCAACCAGAGCATTACTCTCGTTGCCCGGCTGGACGGCAGCGGAACGACTTATGCTTTTACCAATCATCTGAGCGCGATCAGCCGGGAATGGCGCGACAATGGCCCCGGAGCCGGGATGACGGTGGCCTGGCCGGGCAACGCGATGCTGGTTCACGGCAATGAAGCCGTGGCGTCCCGCATCAAAGTCAGCGAGGGAACGATAGGCTACCTGGAGTACGGTTTTGCCAAACGTCTCGGATTGCCGATGGCCTGGCTGGAAAACAAAGCCGGACATTTCGAGGAGCCAAACGAACAGACCGGTGTGGAAGCGCTGGCCGGTAACGCCCTGCAGATGCCGGATAACCTGCGTCTGATGATTCCCGACCCCGAGGGCGCGGATGCCTACCCGATATTGACCTTGAGCTGGCTGCTGCTATACCAGCGTTATCCCGATACGGAGAAGGCATCCGCGATTAAACAGTTTGTGACATTCGGTCTGACCGAAGGCCAGCGTTACAGCCACGAGCTCGGTTATATACCATTGCCCGCCGATATCGTTTCCCGGTCGCGTCAGGCATTGGACAGTATCCGATAATCCGCGCGCCAGAGAGGTATGGAAAGATCGTTATACGAACCAGGGCCGCGCCTTGATCTTCGGTTGATTGAGGCGTCGCTGAGAGGGGTTCAACGCGACTTCCCGCGGATCAACCAGGCGTTGAATTTTTCCCGGGAACCGATGGATGACGCTGTTGTGGAGAACATGATCTCGGGTTATGCCCTAATCAGTCAGCTGCTGGAAGCCAGGGTCGAATTATTAGCGCTGGGCAACTCGGCCTATCTGCTGGAACTCAATACCCGCGTGTTATGCGGAACGGGCGAGCGCTATCGGCGCGAATACAAAAAACATATCATGGCCAACATCAGGCGTTTTTACGAGTGTACCGACGGCGGTATTCAAGGCCTGTACGAATGGTATATTCTGCACCGTCATGAGTCGGCCTGGTTTTGCGCTGCGGGTATTTATATCCGCATACTGAGCGAACCACAGCTGTTTATTGAGGGTAACGACCGTACCGGCGCCCTGGTGATGAGCTATTTCCTCGCGAAGGACGGACAGCCGCCGTTCGTGTTGACTACAGCAAATGCCGGAGCATATTTCGATTACTCCGCCCAGATTCAAAAACTGTCGAGAACCAGCCTGAGCAGGCCGTTCCGCTTGCACCGCCTGAAGGCGCGCATTGCAGGTTTTCTCAAGGATCAGGCCAATAGCGGCTATTTGCTTTGATTCCGCCCGGAAGGGCGTCTGCCTGGGAAACTGTTGGCCGTCAGCTTCAGGCCGTCAGCGAATCAGGCCCCCTGCCGCGATTGCTGTCTATGATGCGCTCGAATTTATCGGGGTCGGTTTTGATCAGGTTCAGATACTCATCCGCAAGAGCCATCCCGCGCGAACCGCCATGCTCCCTGAATTTGGCCAGCGCGACCAGCAACAGCTTGGCGGCTGCCCGGATCTCGCGGTCTTCGCCCTCGCCGTAATGTCTGACCAGTTCGTCGTAGAGCGTTTCAACCTTTTCGAGCGGAGTCATGGCCGGTTCTCCTTTTGGTCCTTGTTGATTGGCCGCTAGCGCATCCTCAGCGACGGCACCGAAGCCAGCAGGCGGCGGGTATAGGGATGTTGGGGCGCGAACAATATCTGTTCCGCCTGACCGCTTTCGACGATAACGCCCCGATGCATGACCAGAATGCGGTCTGCCAGTTCGGCGACTACCGCCAGATCATGGCTGATGAAAAGATAACTTAGATTTTGCGTACTGCGCAAGGTCTTCAGTAAATCCAGAATCTGCCGTTGCACGGAAACATCCAGTGCGCTGGTCGGCTCGTCGCAGATAATCAATGCCGGATTAACCGCCAGCGCTCTGGCTATGCAGATACGCTGCCGTTGTCCGCCGGAAAACTCGTGCGGATAGCGCAAACGCGAGGCTGCAGGCAAACCGACCGCTTCCAGCAAATGTTCGATCTGCTCCCGGAGGGTATCCGCATCCGCCTGGGGTGCTTGCACGCGCATGCCTTCGGCGACGATATCGCCGACCAGCATGCGCGGGTCCATTGCCGCATAAGGGTCCTGGAAAATAATCTGCAATGCATGTGCGGCGTGATGTTGCCCGGCAAATGAAAATTGCCCGCCGCTGTGCTTGATCAGTCCCAGCAAGGCCTTGCCAAGCGTGGTTTTCCCGCAGCCGGATTCGCCCACCAGCGCCACGCTTTCGCCCCGAGCGACGCTGAACGATACGCCGTCCACCGCCTTGACATAACCGGAGGTGCGCTGAAAAATGCCGCTGCGCACCGGGTAATGGACGCGAAAGTCCTGAACGTCCAGCAGCGTCTGCTGCTTTTCCGGCAATGCTCTACCACGGCAGCTTTGCATACGTGGCATCGCATTGAGCAATTGTTGGCTATAAGCATGGGTGGGTTTGGCGAAAAAAGCCGCGCAGCCGTTTTCTTCGACAATTTCGCCGCAACGCATCACCGCAATTCGATCCGCTATATCGTGCACGATGCCTAGGTCATGAGTGATCAGCCATAGCGCCATCCCGGTTTGCCGCTGTATCTTTTTCAGCAGGGTAAGAATCTGCGCCTGTATGGTCACATCCAATGCGGTGGTAGGCTCGTCGGCTATCAGCAGCTCCGGCTCGCCCGCCAGTGCCAGCGCGATCATCACACGCTGGCGCTGGCCGCCGGAAAGCTGGTGCGGATACTGGCGCAAATGCTGTTCCGGACGCGGCAATCCGACCTGTTCGAGCAGTGCCAGCGTGCGGGCGCGCAGCGCCGCGCGATCGAAAGAGAAATGCTGGTCGATCATTTCGCCGATCTGCCGGCCTACCGTCATTACCGGATTCAATGCGGAAAGCGGGTCCTGAAAAATAATGCCGATGCGGCGGCCGCGGATACGATTGAATTGATATTCCGGCTGCTTGAACAGCGCTTCGCCGTTCAATTGCACCGAGCCGGAAACAACCTGCCCACCTCGGGGCAGCAGCCGCATCACCGCCAATGCGGATACCGACTTGCCGGAACCCGATTCGCCCACCAGCGCAAAGGTTTCGCCGCGGTTGATGGTCAGGCTGAGGCCTTGTACCGCCGCCACTGCCTCGCCGGACTGGCGGAATGCGACGCCGAGATTGTTTATGGTTAATAAAGGCTGTTGAGTCACGAGAAATACAGTGGTCGACACGATAGGGTTGCCGGCGCCGCAGAAGCGGCTCGGAGGCTGTCCGAGAAGACAAATCTTGGAAACCAGTCACGATCTGTTTTCTAATTATATAAGATAAAACAGTGTATGCTGTGGTCGATTTTTAAAATGTCTATTTTTCGGACAGCCTCCTGCCCAACATCAACTTGCCATTAGAAAGTCGTTATGCAAATCGTCACGATAAGGGCACCATGATTGACCGCATCGTACGAATTGTACGCGGGGACACACCAAAGTGATCGGAATAGGTACTGGCAGTTAAAAAAACAGCTTGCACTCAGCTCCATTGCGAACTATGGTTCGCAATGCGACAACTGATAAGATCAAATCGTTGACAGATCGTTGACAGACGAAGTAACACCAAAACAGGTTATCGTCTATTCCGGGGATAACGGGAAAGAACCTTTTACCGAGTGGCTTTATGGCCTGAGGGATATCATGGGACGAAAACGGATTCTTGCCCGCGTATCCCGTCTGCAACAAGGCAACTACGGCGATTGTGAGCCTGTCCCGAGAAGGCGTCAGCGAACTGCGCCTGTTTTTCGGTTCCGGTTACCGTGTCTCTCGGTGAACAAGATAACCAGATCATCGTCCTGCTTTGTGGCGGAGACAAAGGAAGCCAAAGCAAAGACATTGAACAGGCAAAAGCTTCGGAAGGAGTATCTAAACCATGAGCAACTATAGAACCATCAGCGAAGTCGAAGAAGAATACCTGCGCAACCATCCGGAGGAAATAGACGATTACATCGACATCTTCTTCGATGCATACGCCGAAAACGACGACACCGCCGTTCCGTTATCCTCTCTGCGCGTAGTCAGCCGCGTAAAAGGGGTAAGCCGAATAGCGGAGGCGTCCGGCCTAAGCCGGAAAGGCGTACAAAAAGCCCTGTCTGAAAACGGCAATCCGCAATTAGGTAGCGTGAACGACATCATGCACGCCATGGGCTATCGCCTCACTCAGCAAAAACTACCGGCGACTACGCGCGCTCCCAGGTAAATAGTAGCCGTCTGTGTTTCCCTAATTCACTTTGTCGATGGGTTAGGTAAAAACACATACTGTTTGGATAAATGCTTAGCAAAACAATGCATAGCAAAATACTGGCTATTTATCCGTATTGCATATTTCACCCGCCACCCAAGGTCTTTACTCGACCTCGTTTTCGAATATATTCATTGCATTTCAATAATATAAATTAGATTATTTTTTTAAAGACCCATCATGAATGAACCTTTTAAAATAGGCTGCTGCAGAATCATCGCGGCTTTTCTTCTAATCCCGTGGGCTCCAGACGGCAATGCCGGGCAAATTTGGCACGTTACAGCCAATGTTCATGTTTCGTCTACCGGCACTGACTGGAAAAATGCATTTAATTCCTTGCAGACTGCGCTTGGTTACGCAAAGTCAGGCGACGAAATATGGGTAGCCCATGGAACATACCATCCAGATAAAACCGATCGCAAAGTATCGTTTAATCTTAAACGCGGCGTAGCCGTCTACGGAGGGTTTTCCGGGAATGAGAACAAACTGACTGAACGTGATTATCGAAAAAACAAGACGATTCTTAGCGGTAATATTGGCGGCGGCGACAAAACAAAAAATACCATCACTATTGTTAAAGGCGAAAATAATGCAATATTGGACGGATTTATTATTGAGGATGCCTATTCTACCGCCGAAGCAAAAAAGATGCACTTGACCCCGGATGAAATCAGAAAAAATGACGCGAATGATGGGGGAGGCATGCGCAACTTCATGGTAAGCCCGACTGTCAGGAATTGTATTTTTAGAAACAATCACGCGGCAAAAGGCGGAGCAGTTTACAATGTACAGGAAGCAAAGCTTGCTCAGGCGCGGTTTATTAATGTCATTTTCGATAAAAACTCCGCATTAATGCGAGGCGGTGCGGTAAGCAATGATTTAGGCGCTTCACCGGAGTTTATTAATTCAAAATTCACAAACAATCGCAGCGATGACAAAGGCGGAGCCCTCTATAATGATTTTGCTTCATCGCCGATCATCGTTAATTCCCTGTTTGAATCGAATAGCGCAGCGAGTGCCGGCGCCATAGGTAATGACGGGGGATCATCTCCGCTATTGCTGAATGTTACGATAAAAAACAATCATGCTTCAAGCGGCATGGGCTCAGGACTTTATCAGGGAACCGGCGCCAACAATAATCCAATAGCAATCAATTCCAGGATAGATAATATATACAATTGGCATGAAGATACGGTCGCAACATTAAATTCAGAATTACCGGCAGAACATGCGGTTCCGCTGGGCAAATTTATTTTTATGAGCAACCTGTCACCACAAATACCCTCCCAGCGTTTACTGTTGCAGCCGCGCACAAAAATCGGTTACCAGGAAAAATATGACTGGGCCGCCATCCAAAAAAACGCTTTGATTGACAGCCTGCTAAAATTCTATGCTCAAAATGGCGGCGCTATAGAATATAGGGACGCATACCAGGTGCCGGTAATGACTGACCCGGCTTCGAAAAATTCAATCATTTATGTGGTTCCTGACTCAAATTCCCCCTTGAAAGACGGCAGCTCGTGGCAACATGCGCTAACCGATTTACAGCAGGCCATCAATATGGCGGCAGTCAATCACGCGCCGATTTGGCTTAAAAAAGGAAAGTATTATTCTACTGCGGATAAGTCGCTTATTTCAGCCTTCATACTATACGACAATATCGAGGTTTATGGCGGTTTCAGTGGCAATGAAACCTCATTGCAAGCGCGAAACATTGCTGAAAATCCAACGATAGTCAGCGCCGTATCAAGCAGAGCCGGCTTTGTTTTTCAACATGTACTATACGGCGCAAATAATGTTGTTTTAGACGGATTAACCATTCAGGATGGAAATGCAGACGGTTTCACCTATAACGGCAAGGGCGGCGGATTGCTCGCCTACCATGCCGGCAAAACTTTCTGGCCGCATGATCAGGCTGCTGGTTTTGTCATGACCATTCACAATTGCACCTTCGCCAATAATTTTGCGAAGGAAGGAGGCGCAATTTATGCTTTTGGCAAAGCGCAATTAGTCATTACCAATACTTATTTCAAAAACAACAGCGCCATATACGGCGGTGCGCTTATGGATCGCGAGGGTAACAAAATTGACTGTAATAACTGCTTTTTTATAAATAATCATGCAAAAAAAGATGGCGGCGCGGTATATATCGATTATGGGTCGCATGCAAAATTCAATGGCACGCTTTTCGATGGCAACTCGGCTGAGCATTATGCCGGAGGAGTATTGGCTGTCAGCCGGGCTTCGCAGCTCGAAGAAACGATGGTTGATATCGATAATAGCTCATTCATACATAATCAGGCCTTAAGCGGCAGTAATATATTTAATTTGGATCAAAGTATTGTAAATATAAAAAACTCGATAATTAAGGATACATCATATCAGGGGGTAGTGAACATATACTGAACCGGCGCTCGCCTGAATAACTGATGCCAACCCAATACATTCCATGTGTAAAGAATAAAGCGATTGAGGAAAATATGAACTCAAACATACCAAAACTACTGGCCGTAGCAATTAGCGCTGTAATTTTTGCCCCCTGTGCAGTCTTCGCCGAAACAGCACCTGTCATCGATACGACAGCCGGCATCAAGTCTGCCCAATGGGGCAAGAACGTTACGATTACATTCGGCACAGACACATTTGCCTTGTTCTCCGATGGGATCCCAAACCACCCCCGCCCGACCAGGTATCTCCTCCCTAAACCCGGTGTAGTGGTTCCGGAATTGGCGGCAGACTTGTTTGTAGGCGACGACCCAACCATGCCGCAAAATTACGCGTTTACGCTTCCGCTCCATCCCCGGAAAAAGGCTGCCGCCACCCCGACCGGCCTCGGACCCATTGGCATTCTGGTGAGCGGCGCGGCACTGTTCAACCCCTATGAAGCCGACGATCACACAATCGCCCTCCAGCACAACTTTACGTTTGATGGCGTATCGTTCGTCGATGCGTGCAACGGACATGCGACCCCTGCGGGATTCATTCCTGTGGGGACATACCATTATCACGGGGTTCCTCATTGCATCACCGATCCCATTGACAAGCCCCGCGAGCATTCGAAGATCATCGGCGTTGCCCTGGACGGATTCCCCATCTATGGCCCTCACGGGAAGGATGGATTGAACCCCGCGCCACTTGATGAATGCAACGGACATACCGAGCAGACGGGAGAGTTCGCGCAGGGAATTTACCACTATCACCTGACCGAAGGTTCTCCTTACAGCATCCGTTGCCTGATGGGAGAAGTACCGGCATCCAACATTCAACATCCTCCCGTGATCAAAAACTGAGCTTGACCCTAGTTGATAATCACTGGAAATCGCCCGATTGCTATATCTGATCTGATGAGATGAATCTACGAAGCATCGACTTAAACCTGCTCACTGTATTTGAGGCGGTATACGAAGAGGGTAGTCAGGCCCGAGCGGCGGAACACATTGGCATGACGCAACCCGCCGTCAGCAATGCCCTGGCACGTCTCAAATACATTACCAAAGATGCTTTATTTACCGGTAAACCCGGCCAGCCATTGATTCCGACGCCGCGCGCCAAAGAAATTTATGATCAGATACATCATGGGCTCGATCTGATCAGAACCGGGTTATCCGACGAATTGGAGTTTGAACCGTCACGCAGTCACCGAGAGTTTTCAATCTCTATCAGCTACGGCGGCGGTTCCATTCTCGGTAAATCCCTCTATGAAATAATCAGCACGGAAGCGCCCAATGTGCGCTTGACAATGCGCAGCATTGATCCGGAAAAAGAAGCGGTTGCCCTGTTACGCGATAATAGTCTGGATATCTTGCTGCATCATTGCCGGTTTCCCGGCAAAGGTTTGGCGCACGAACAAATCTATCAACACCAACCTGTTATTATTGCCAGAAAAGCCCACCCGAGAATCAGAGATGCGTTTACACGCGAAGACGCCTTAAATGAGCGTTTTGCCATAGTTTATGATGCCATGCCGCACGGCTATATTGCTCATCCTGAACTTGATCGCTGGCTTGATGCCGTTGATGAGCGCATTATGCTGAAAGTTCCCAACTTCATGACATTGTTGCTGATAGTGGCCGAATCGGATCTTCTTGCGTTCTCTACGCAGCAACTGGTTCATAGGATGATGGGGCGTTTCGAAATCAACAGTTATGCCATGCCATGGCAAGTAGCCAGAGCGCCGCTGTACATGATATGGCAACGCAATGCTCAATTTGATCCCGGGCATCGCTGGCTAAGAGAAAAAATCAAGGCAAGCATACGCGATACCTGGATAGCGCCTTACGACGAAAGAAAACACGAAGGCAGGGGGATCGACTTTGGCGGCTTGTTTACGAATATGCCCTCATAGAGTAAGCGGCTTTGCTACGTCATCGATGAGATTGATCGCGCTATATTCTTTATTAATAAAAATCAACTTGGTAACACGCCGCTCGCCTCAAGCTTGTCGAAGGATTAAGCCCAGCGCGCTCCTCTTGCCTTGGCAATCTTGAGCTTGCCAGCCTGAACGATCATAGGGCCGCAGCATTGCACTTTCAGTCTGGGGGAAGCGGTTTTTTCGCCGTCGAAACGCACCGCGTCCTGTTTGATCAGGCGGATCGATTCCGAGGTGCTTGAGTTCAACCCCAGATCCGGCAGCAGATTTGCTACCGGGTATGGGCATGTCAATGTGCTGGGGGATTACTCGTTTACACCGGCAGAACAGGTGATGAACGGGCAACTAAGGCCGCTGAACCAGTCTACGGAAAAAGTTGACGGCCGTTAGCGTACGTTTCTGTACCATTGGACTTCAAACCCCGTTTATGGCAATTACGGATAAACCCCCGACATCAGCTCGGCCTGGTTTTCGCGCCAACGATCAGTCGTGCAACTTCATCAAGACCACGCCGACAGACATCGGTTAATTGATCAAGCCGTGAGGTTTCGTCAGTCAGCGGCCCAGGTTTGTGTTATGAGTAGCTTTGCAAAGTCAGATGGTGTCCGCTGGCTAGACGGTCGTATATCCCGCCTGGGACGGTCACTTTGTAATACGCAGCTTTGGGCTCGGGATTCTTCAATGCTGCGTCGGTGACCACCGGTGTTTTCCCAAGAGAGACCGGCTTTACCGCCACTCGCTCTCAAACTCCGAACCTGCTTGGAAATCAAACGTCTGTGAAGCGAAACGCATCACTCCCACTCTATGGTCGCAGGCGGCTTGCCGGAAATATCGTAAACGACGCGCGAGATGCCCGGCACTTCATTGATGATGCGGCGCGATACTTCGTCGAGGAAGTCGTAGGGCAGGCGCGCCCAGTGCGCGGTCATGAAGTCGATGGTTTCCACCGCGCGCAATGCGACGACGTAATCGTAGCGGCGGCCGTCGCCCATCACGCCGACCGAGCGCACCGGCAGGAATACCGCAAACGCCTGACTGGTCTTGTCGTACAGGCCGTGGCGGTACAGTTCCTCGATATAAATCGCATCGGCCTTGCGCAGCAGTTCGGCATATTCGGCCTTGACTTCGCCGAGGATGCGCACGCCCAGGCCCGGTCCCGGAAACGGATGGCGGTACACCATCTCGGCGGGTAACCCCAGCTCAACGCCGATGGCGCGCACTTCGTCCTTGAACAGCTCGCGCAGCGGCTCCAGCAGTTTGAGCTTCATGTTCTCCGGCAGGCCGCCGACGTTGTGATGCGATTTTATAACCTGCGCCTTGCCGTTGACGCCGGCGGATTCGATGACGTCGGGGTAGATGGTGCCTTGCGCAAGCCAGCGCACGGCGCTCAGTTTGGCGGCTTCTTCGTCGAAAATTTCAACAAACAGCGCCCCGATGATCTTGCGTTTCTGCTCAGGATCGCTGACGCCGGCCAGCGCGCTGAAATAGCGCTCCGCGGCATTCACCCGGATCACCTGAACTCCCATGTGCTCGGCAAAGGTCGCAATCACCTGGTCGCCTTCATGCAGGCGCAGCAGACCGGTATCGACAAATACGCAGATCAGCTGTTTCCCTATGGCCTTGTGCAGCAGCGCGGCCACGACCGACGAATCGACGCCCCCGGAAAGGCCGAGTATCACCTGCTCATTGCCGACCCGTTCGCGCAGGCTGGAAATGCTGTCTTCGATAATGTTGCGTGAGGTCCACAGCGTATTGCAATCGCATATGCCGCGCACAAAACGCTCGATAATACGCTTGCCCTGGGAGGTATGCGTGACTTCGGGGTGAAACTGCAAGCCGTAGAAACGCCGGTCTTCGTCGGCGATGCCGGCGATTTCAGCATTATCGGTGCTTGCTATCAGTTTGAAACCGGGAGGCAACACGGTAACCTGATCGCCATGGCTCATCCACACGTCGAGCATGCCGAAACCTTCTTCCGAGCGGAAATCCTGGATATTGCGCAGCAAGGCGGAATGACCGCGCGCGCGCACTTTGGCGTAACCGAACTCGCGGTGCGAAGCACTTTCGACTTTGCCGCCCAATTGTTCGGCCATGGCCTGCATGCCGTAACAGATTCCCAGCACCGGCGCTCCCTGTTCGAATACGGCTGCAGGCGCGCGCGGCGTGCTGTCGGCGGTAACCGTTTCCGGTCCCCCGGACAGAATGATGCCCTGCGGTTTGAAAGCCGCCAGGCGCGTAGCGTCCACGTCCCAGGGCTGGATTTCGCAATACACGCCCAGTTCGCGCACGCGTCGCGCGATTAATTGGGTATATTGCGAACCGAAATCCAGTATCAGGATTTTATGCGCGTGGATATCGCCGCTCTTTTTCTGTGTCGTGCTGTTGGCCGTCATGATGGTTCATCCTTAGTCGAGACGGTAATTGGGCGCTTCCTTGGTAATCGCTACATCGTGCACATGGCTTTCGCGGATACCGGCGGAGGTGATGCGTACGAACTGCGCATCGCAGCGCATGGCCTCTATTGTCGCACATCCGGTATACCCCATGGCCGCGCGTATGCCGCCTACCAGCTGGTGCACGATGGCGAGCAGCGTGCCTTTATAGGGTACGCGGCCTTCGATGCCTTCCGGCACCAGTTTTTCAGCTTCGGTGCTGTCCTGGAAATACCGGTCGCTGGAACCCTGCTGCTGCGACATCGCGCCGAGCGAACCCATGCCGCGGTAGGATTTGTAGGAGCGTCCCTGGTAGAGCTCTACTTCACCAGGCGCTTCCTCGGTGCCGGCAAACAGACCGCCCAGCATGACTGCATAGGCGCCTGCCGCCAGGGCCTTGGCGATATCGCCCGAATAGCGCACTCCGCCGTCGGCAATCAGTGGAACGCCGGATTCCCTGAGCGCGTCGGCGACGTTGGCGATGGCGGTGATCTGCGGTACGCCGACGCCGGCAATAATACGCGTGGTGCAGATAGAACCGGGACCGATACCGACCTTAACGGCGTCCGCCCCGGCTTCCACCAGCGCCAGTGCAGCGGCGGCGGTAGCGATATTGCCGCCTATGACCTGCAAGTGCGGGAAATTGCTTTTGACCCAGCGCACGCGATCCAGCACGCCCTGCGAATGGCCGTGCGCGGTATCGACGACCAGCACATCCACGCCCGCGTCGGCCAGTACCGCGACGCGCTCATCGGTGCCGGCGCCCGTGCCCACTGCGGCACCGACGCGCAAACGTTCGTGTTCGTCCTTGCTGGCCTGCGGGTAGTCTTTCGCTTTCTGAATATCCTTGACGGTGATCAGGCCGCGTAATTCGAAACGGTCATTGACGACCAAAACCTTTTCGATGCGGTGTTTGTGCAGCAAATGTATCGCTTCGGCCTGACTGGCGCCCTCGCGTACCGTCACCAGCCGGTCCTTGGTGGTCATGACCTTATGCACCGGTTCGTCCAGGCGCGTTTCAAAGCGCAGGTCGCGGCTGGTGACGATGCCGACCAATTCCCCATTGTCCACCACCGGCACGCCGGAAATGTTGCGCGCGCGCGTCAGCGCCATCACTTCGCGTATGCTGATCGACGGCGGCACCGTTATCGGGTCCTTGATAACGCCGCTTTCGAATTTCTTGACCGAACTGACTTCGCGCGCCTGATTTTCAGCAGACATGTTTTTGTGGATAATGCCGATGCCGCCTTCCTGCGCCATCGCAATGGCCAGACGGCTTTCGGTCACGGTATCCATTGCCGCCGACATCAGCGGAATCTTGAGTTCTATCTTGCGCGTCAGCTGCGTCGTCAGCGAGACATCGCGAGGCAGGATGTTGGAGTACGCCGGTACCAGCAGAACATCATCAAACGTCAGAGCGTCCTGAACTATGCGCATGGCTTACCTCACCTATAACGAAACCCCTAATTATAAGGCTTTCAAGGGATTTTTGTAAATATTTCCCTTGCTGCATCAATAAGTAGCAGGAACTCAACCTGCGCGATCCACAATTTTTTTGTAAGCACAGGAATGCGTCGCCAAGGCTTGCGACAGATCCGGACTATCGGCTTGCCGCTCGGCGTAACATTGCAGATAAACCGTAACCAGCGCCGACGTTGCGATCGGCGTTAAAAAAGCGGCTTTCAAAGCCCAGGCAAATAGCAACGCGAATGCCGTGCGCCAGAGACCGACATCGACCGGCAGGCTGGCGGCAGCGGCATCAACCGGGTACAGCATCAACGCGTAGAATACGGCAAATCCGCCATATTCGAAAATTAACGCATACAGCCGGTACCGCAGCAACTGCGGAAAACCGGCTGCCTGCATCAGCAAGGCCGATTGAGCGGAGCGCCAGGGATTGTCCTGCTCGCGCTGAAAATGCAGCGCCAGCATCGCCTGGCTGGCTGAGCCGGCAATCAACCCGGCCAGACGAATCGACATTCGTTTTAATACCGGGGAGGCGGGCTTCGAAAGACAAGGAAGATAATGCTCGGGCATTTCTGTCAGCGCATTGCCTAGCATGCGTTTGATTTCAAAAAATTCAGTAGCGTTGAAGCGGCTCGTCGCGGCGGTTTTGGCAAAGGCGATCTGTGCCTTGCCTTCGGGGAGTTTGACGCCATCCGCCAGCGCGGCCAATAAAGCCAATTGTCCGGCCTCGACATCGAAAAAGAAAAAATTTTTCAGTGTGTGCAGCGCAAAAGCAAAACCGGCGCAACCAACAGCCGCGCCAAAACCGGCAAATGCGGCCGGCTTGGCGGAGAGAGAGGCAAATGCTATCAACAGGCCGGCGCCGCTCAATGCGGAAAAAAGAAATCCGACCGCTATGCCCAGATAAGCCATCAGACGGTACAGGACAAAAGGCATTGCGCTTTCTATTACACGCGTAGCTGCAAGCAGGTTGAAACCGGACATAAATATCTCCTGTTATACTTAGCCCGGTAAAGGCTCGGGCTTATTGCAACTGAAAGACGGCTATCGCTTCCTGCAACTGCGCCGCCTGCTCTTTAAGATGTCCGGCGGAAGTCACTGCTTCCTGCACCAATGCAAAGTTCTGCATGACGATATCGTCCATCTGGGTAACGGCCTTATTGACCTGATCGATACCGGAGCTTTGTTCCAGCGACGCGGCTGAAATTTCCGACACGATTTCTGTTACACGCTTGACCGACAGGACAATTTCATCCATGGTCTGTCCGGCATCCTTCACCTGCAGGCTGCCGCTGTCGACCTTTTCCACCGAATCGGAAATCAGCTGTTTTATTTCCCTGGCGGCGGAGGCGGAGCGTTGCGCCAGAGTGCGCACTTCGCTGGCGACTACCGCGAAACCGCGGCCCTGCTCGCCCGCGCGGGCCGCTTCCACAGCTGCATTCAAGGCCAGAATATTGGTCTGGAACGCCAGACCGTCGATAACGGCGATGATATCCGACACCTTGCGCGAACTTTCCTGTATCGAGTTCATGGTTTTTACGACCTCGGCGACAACCTTGCCGCCTTTGCTTGCTACTTCCGATGTTTCAATGGCCAGCAGGCTTGCCTGTTGCGCGCTTTCGGCATTGCGTCTGACCGTTGCGGCCAGTTCATTCATGCTCGACGCCGTTTTTTCCAGCCCGTCCGCCTGTTGTTCCGAACGCTGGGACCGCTCCTGGTTCACGGTCGCAATTTCGGTTGCGGAATGATCGATCGTCCTCGCAATATCGACAATGCGGCCCATCATAAGTTTCAATTGCTTGCAGGTCAGATTGATGCTTTGCGCGGATTGTCCGAACAAGCCCGGATACTCCAGTTCGACCTGTTGCGTTAAATCGCCCTGCGCCACCGCAGTCGCTACGCGCGATATATCGCTCAACCCCTGGAAGGCCATATGATCCAGGGCGTTCAACATTTCCGCCATGGTTTTGGAACACCCGTGCCGGGCGGTTACGTCGACATTGTAGGAAAAATCGCCATTGGCAAACGCGCGCACGACTTCACGTACCTCGTCGATCATCTCCAGCAGACTGGCTTTCATTTCCGCCATTGCAGCGAGGATGCTATCCTTGTCGCCTGGCTGCAGCGGGATATGGACGCGTAAATCCCCCATGGCGATAGCCTGAGCCACAGACACGACCTCGCGCGGCGTACCGCCTATGGTCAGCAGCAAGCCGGCGCGCAATTCGTTCAAGGCCCGGCAAATAGTGCGGTCGAAACCGATGCGATCGGTCAGATAAATTTCATGGCTGAAATCGCCCTTGCCCATATTTTTTACCGCCAGTTCCACTTCAAGTACGATGCCGCGCAACTCGTTGCGCATGGTCTTGAGCGCATGGAGCAGACTGATGTCATCGCCGGGACGCAGATGTATCGGTACCGACAGGTCTCCCAGCGCGATATGTTCGGTTATTTCTACGAGATTAGCCGGCTCGCCCCCCAGGTTGAAGAAAATGCTGCGCGAAATAAGTACCGCCGCCGCCGCCGCGCTCAGCAGTGAAACGAACAAAATCAACAACGATAGCGCATTCGCGCCCAGGATATCTTTCGATGCCGTTGTTTCATCGGACAGCACGCGTTGGCGGGCAAGCGCCGTGACCTTGTCTATCGCCGCGCGGTGCGTTTCATAAGACTGATTCAAGCGCGGTATGAGTGCATTGGCCGCGGCTTTGTCGCCTTTTATTACGGCCGGGATAAATTCGTTTAAAGATACGTTGTAGAATGTCTGCGCGGATTGGTAGGATTGCTGAAGCAGCGCCAGCGCCAATTCGCCGCTCAATCCCTGCTTGGCCCAGAATTCATGACGCGCGTCGTATTCGTCCTTTAATTTCTTCTCTCGCTCGATCAGGCGCTCCTGTTCCTTTCTGTCCTCGGCTCTCAGCAGTTGCAGGTTGACCAGGTAGGATTCGATGATGTATTCCGGCGGTGGCAAGACATCTGCTATCAAATCCTTGCCCTGTACAATATGCTGATACCTTGATCCGTTCACCTGCCACTCGTGCAGGGTCATGAAAGACCAGCCGCCATACGTTACGAATCCCAGTGTAATGATGGATATCAGCACGACAAAACGGTGCGGAATCTTCATTGTTCCGAACAATACTTTCACTGGAGTACCCTTATCAATAAAGCGACTTGCTACGAATGGCGGGCCAAGCCATGTTGGCGGACGGATTCGGGCATATACACCCCGGGTACATGTTTTGCAAAATGCGGTACCTGCTGTTACATGATGGCGCGGAAGCGGTTACATGCCTTTTTTAGGCGTGGAGACGGCTGCCGGAAAACACGCCTGGGCGGAAGCGGTCTTGGCTTCCTTTAAGCGCGCACGCAATTTTTCCGACTGCGGCGGGTCCCGGAACTCGCCGCCTCTGTCGCCGGCCATGCCCATGAAATGGGAAAACGTCTGTGCTTGCGAAAAATCTTCATAAGGCATCAGGCTTGCAATTTTATCGATGCTGCACACACAGTGATAAAGATTGTCATAATTCTGCTCACCCAAATCCTTCATGCACTCGAAAACGTATTCCACGCGCGCCTGCGTCGGAAAATCGTTTAGTGGTTTCTCCGTAACCGCTTGCTGCTGCCGGTTACAACCTGGCAATACGGCAAAAACGGCGGCGAGTACAGAGGCAAGTAAGGCTATTCGTTTCATAATGCGTTTTCTCGACATGTTTGGTGCTTCGGGTTTTCTCATTAACTATTCTGTCGGCGTAATTTGCGCATGGTTATCTGCTCATTCTATTGAGCCGCGCACGAGCCTTCGGCTGAAATATTTTGCAAGGGTAACTGAATAGTGGTTACTCTATTCATTTTTCGACCGCAAAGTCGACTATTTGTTTCAATTGCCGGTTTATCTCCCGGAAAAACGCATTAAGCTTTTCATTCTCGGTATCAGTCGGCAGTAAGTGAGTCGTTACCATCACCTTGCCGTTTTCCGAGCGCACAGCAACATTACACGGCATGTAAGCCACCGCTGCCGGGGATATCTCCAGCATTTCCCTGGCCTGTGTCAGATTACAGAATTGCAGCGTATCATAATCGGGAAAAGGGATGGCTTCGCGGGTGCGTATGACGCTGCCGATATGATTGTGGCCCGTAATCCTGTAATTATGCTCAGCAATTGCCAGCTCCAGCTCGGCGAGCACGTCCGCGTAGGGTTTGAACGACTCGGCCTGATACCATGACGGCGCCGTCGCTGCGGACGGGTACGGCGCGCAACCGTTGATCACGAAGGCCTGGCATAAAACTATAAACTGATATAATACGTTACCCTGCCTGGGCATGGAAGGCCACCGCATTCGGTCTGCAAAGAAACCGGATTAATAACAGTAATATTGCAATAAAACAAGGATGCCTGACCCAAGACACGAAATTACCGGCATTATTCTGGCGGGCGGCATGGCCAGGCGTATGGGCGGTATCGACAAAGGCCTGTTGCTCTACCGGGGGCAGCCGTTGGCAAGCCACGCATTAAAAACGATGGAAACCATAACCGGCTCGATATGCATCAGCGCCAATCGCAATCAGGCGCGTTACGCCGTCTTTGGTTATCCGGTCGTTTCCGATACGGTAACGGGTTACGCGGGACCTTTGGCCGGATTGCTGGCGGGGATGAAATCGTCCGATACCCCCTATGTGCTTTCCATTCCCTGCGATTGTCCGTTTATCAGCGCTGAAGTTCTGACGCGTCTGCGCGATGCTGCCGCGGATGCCGAAATCGTCACGCTGCATGACGGTTCGCGCACGCATCCTGTTTTCATGCGGGTTAATCGCAATCTGGCGGATTCTCTGGAAAACTATCTGGCGCAAGGTCAACATAAAGTGATCGCATGGATAGAACGGCACCGTTACCAGATGGTGGATTGCAGCGATCTGGCCTCCTGCCTGCGCAACATCAATACGCCGCAGGATCTGGCGGCCGTCAACAGGGACGCAGACTGACCGAAACACCCGACTTATCAAACGCACCGAGCACCGTCTCAAGTTGGCTGCGTCCGCCCTGCCAGGGTATTTCTATCCAATATCCTTGTATTGCCGTTTCGCGCGGACGGATTTCCGTCGCGATATTGCGCTCGAAGTATTTTTTTTGGGCGTCCTCCACGCCTTCTTTGGTCTGAAACAAGCCCAGAGATATGTAACCGGCCAGCTCGCCCCGGTCGAACAGCCACAAGTCGCGTATCCCCTTCTCCTGCAATAATCTGCGATTGTCGCGCCCCGCCTCGATATTCGCCGCTCTGGGGTAAAGCAGCCAATAACCGTCTGCAACGCCGACTGAACGGTTCACCAGTGTTGTCTGTGGAACCTTGCGCGCAATACCCTCCTGGGCTATCCGGGCGTTCATATCCGTAACAAAGGGTCCGACCAGCCAGCAGCCCGGAGCATGCACCGGCGGCGCCGGCTGCACGTTCGCCGCTGCGATTACCGCCTGTGTGGGTTGCTGCAACGATATTTTCAGCTTTGCGCCTTTCGCCGGCGTTATCGGAGCAGGCGCGGGCATGAGTTGTTCGGCCGGCAGCGGAGGCTGTTCTGCCTGGGGTGGCGGTACTTCCGACAGCAGCTTGATATGTTCGGTCGCATTCGGCAGGTCCAACGCGATGTGCCGGACGCCGTCTTCGCTGTGTTGCGAGCGCACTTCCCACACGTAGAACGCAATATTGGCCGTCAACAATATAAAGAAAATTACTCTCATGTCGCATCCGATACGGCTATCGACAATCCCATCAACACCAGATTCGGTTCCAGACGATGCGGGAGGTTCAATCCGGCAGCGATATGCGGCGCATCGCCTCCGGTCAGAAACAGCGCGCAGTCACGTCCGTATTGTTGCATGAAATGCTCGATCAGTCCTATAGCGGCTCCCGATACCCCCGCGGCTATCGCGTCGGCAGTGGTTTTGCCCGGCCCTTGATGGCTGCCATGATGCGCCATCGACAGTCTGTCGGCGCCCTGGGCCAGCGCCGTCCTCATCATGTTCAGACCGGGTGCGATGACTCCGCCTCGATGCTTTCCGTCCGCATCCAGCCAATCCAGCGTAATCGCGGTTCCGCAATCGGCCACGCATGCCGGACTTGCCGGTGACAGACGGTGCGCCGCAAGCAGGCCCAGCCAGCGGTCGACGCCCAATGCGGAAGGGTCTTCATAGCCGTTGATAACGCCCGACATTTGTTTGCACGCGCTAATCCTGCGCACTTCGAGCCGCCAGCGCTCCGCTACCCAGGCGATGACGGCGTCATCTATCCGTCTCGCGGCTACACTGGCCAGCGCGACTGCCGACGGACGCGCCAGCTCGCCCCAATGACGATCCAGCAGTGCGTGCGAGAACGGCAATCGGGCGGGTATTGCTTTGCCGGCTTCTATCTGTTGCCCTTCCCGCGCAAAGCCCCATTTGATGCGGCTGTTGCCCGCATCCAGTAACAGTATCCGGTCAGCCGTCATGTTGTCCATTCATGCGCAGCGACACTTCGCCGGAGGCGAAGTGTCGCTGCCCGTCCGCCCCGCAGTCGAGAATCAGCAAACCGTCTGCTGAAATCCCGGCGACTCGCCCGGAAATGGAGCGGTCGCCCTGATAAAGCTGCACGGTTTCTCCGTGGTAATGGTGGTACGCCTGCCATTCGTCGCGCAACCCCTGCAATCCGGATACGCCGTACCCGCACAGCAGCGGCAATAATTCATTCAGCGCCGCCGCGAGCAAACGGTTTCTATCCGGCTGAGCGCCGCCGGTGATTTCGGCCAGATCCGCCCAGGGTTGATCGATTTCATGTCCTTGTGCCTGCGCCATTTGCAAGTTCAGACCGATACCGATTACGCACGCCTGCCGCCCATGCACTTCGCCGGATACATCCAGCAGGATGCCGCCCAGCTTGCGCCGCCGCCAGATAATGTCGTTCGGCCATTTGAGTCCCGCATCCGTCACCCCTAATCCGCGCAATGCGCGGATAATGGCGACGCCCACCGCCAGACTCAGACCGCTTAGCGCGGCATGATCGGCAAAATGCCACAGCACGGAAAAACAGAGACTGCCGCCCGGCGAAGACAGCCACGAGCGCCCCATGCGTCCCCGCCCGGCGCGCTGAAATTCCGCCGTCGCGACGGTACCCGTCGCCGCTCCCGCGCGCGCGCTTGCCGCGAGATAGGTATTGGTGGAATCGAGCGCGTCGTGACACTCGATAGCCGATAGCAGCGTAAGGGCATCCGCTTGCAGCGCCGCCCGAACCTGGTCCGCATCCAGCAAATCGAAGCGATGCGCCAAACGGTAGCCTTTGCGCGGAAGCGCGTTGATTTCAAGCCCCAGCGCCCGCAGGTCGTGCGCCAGCGCCCAGATCGCGGAGCGCGTAACCGCCATGGTTTTCGCCAGCTGTTCGCCGGAATGGAATCGGCCGTCGCCGAGATGCCGCAACAGGGTTTTATGGTTGGCGTTAAAACAAAAAGAGGCGCCGGATTTCATGGAGCTGCCCTGTACCGACTATTTACCGGTTGCGCGTTTATCGAGCTCGCGCAACTGCGTCAGCTTGTCGGCGATTTTGCTTTCCAGCCCGCGCGGTACGGGCTGATACCAGCCGGGTTCGTCCAGGTCGTCCGGAAAATAGGTTTCTCCCGCGGCATAGGCGTTCGGCTCGTCGTGCGCATAACGGTAAGCGTGCCCGTAGCCCAATTCCTTCATCAAGCGCGTGGGCGCATTTCGAAGATGTACCGGCACCGGACGCGAGCGATCCTGTTTCACGAAGGCCGAGGCCTGATTGTAGGCCATGTAACCGGCATTGCTTTTCGCCGCCACCGCCAGATAAATAGTCGCCTGCGCCAGCGCCAGTTCGCCTTCGGGAGAACCCAGGCGCTCGTAGGTTGCCGCCGCGTCGTTGGCGATCTGCATCGCCCTGGGGTCCGCCAAACCGATATCTTCCCATGCCATGCGCACGATGCGGCGCGCCAGGTAGCGCGGATCGGCGCCGCCGTCGAGCATGCGCGTCAGCCAGTATAGCGCGGCATCGGGGTGCGAACCGCGCACCGATTTGTGCAGAGCGGAAATCTGGTCGTAGAAATTATCGCCGCCCTTGTCGAAGCGGCGGCTGTTCAAGGTCAGCGCATTGTCGAGAAAGGCGGCATTGATGGTGTCGATTTCGCTGGCCTCGGCTGCGGCCTCCACCTGTTCCAGCAGATTTAAAAAGCGTCTGGCGTCGCCGTCGGCATAGCCGATCAGCGTGTCGAGCGCCGCCTCGTCAAAATCAAGGTGCGCCAGCGTGGATTGATGCGCGCGTTCGAACAGCGCTTTAAGATCGGATTCGTCCAGCGGCTTCAGCACATAAACCTGGGCGCGCGACAACAGCGCCGCGTTGACTTCGAACGACGGATTTTCCGTGGTGGCGCCGACAAACACCACGCGCCCGGATTCCACGTAGGGCAGCAGCGCATCCTGCTGCGCTTTGTTGAAACGATGTATCTCGTCGATAAACAGCAGCGTGGAGCGGCCCTGTTCCTCGAAGTTCAGTCTGGCCTGCTCCATGGACTGGCGGATATCCTTGACGCCGGAAAAAACCGCCGAAAGCGCGATAAACTCGGTATTGAAGCTTTGCGCCATCAAGCGCGCCAGCGTGGTTTTCCCAACTCCGGGCGGCCCCCACAGTATCATCGAGTGCGCTTTGCCGGCATCGAAAGCCAGTTTCAGCGGCTTGCCCGCGCCGAGCAGATGACGCTGGCCGATCACCTCGTCCAGTACGGACGGACGCAAGGCTTCGGCCAGCGGCGCCGCCGGCTCTGCGGAAAAAATACCGGGAGCAGCGCTCCTGTCATTTGTCATCGAAAACGTCCACGCCCGCCGGCGGCTTGAATTCGAACAGAGCCGGATTCAGTTTCTGCCCCAGCTGCAGATGCGAGAAATAAATGCGCGTCAGCTGGCCGAAATTGTCGCTAAGTTCCATGCCGGATAATTGATCGTCTTCCAGTCCGATCAATACCTGCTTGAAACCGTTGTCTTCATCCCTGGGCGTCAGCTTGATCCAGTAAACGCCGTCTTCCAGCCCCTGGCTTTCTATCGTGAAGTTTTTATCCAGCGCGACATTGCCGCTGAGCAGCAACGCCGGCGTGGAGCCGATCGCGGAGTTGAGCTTTTTCGCGGTGACCTGCGCCAGATCCTCGTCGTAGAACCAGACCTTGTTGCCGCCGGATACGATCTGCTGCCGGTAAGGGGTTTGATAGTCCCAGCGAAATTTACCGGGCCTTTGCAGGTAAAACACCCCGGAAGACTTCATGCCTTCATCGCCTTTTTCATTGATTACGATCTGGGAAAAGTCGGCCTGCAGACTGCCTGCACGCGCCAGAAACGCATGCAGGCGGTCTACCGGCGTCTGACCGGCTGACGACGCCTGTCGGGGCGCATCGTGCATTTGAGGCTGCGCTTTGTGATCTGCCGGTTTTTTGGCTGCGGCTGATGCCGCATGCGTGGACGTATCGCTCTTGTGCGCCTGTCCCTTGTTATCCGGCTGTTTATTGTCAGCGGCTAATGCCGCATGGGTCAACAGCCCCAAAATACCGGCTAATACGATGACACGGTTTTTTTTCATTTCAGATCCTTGCTCAAGCGTTCGGCAACGCCGGTATAAGTGCGCGGCGTCAAGGCCAGCAGGCTATCCCTGGCCGCGGGCGGCAGCCCCAGGTTTTCGATAAAACGGCGCATCGCTTCCGGTTCCAGACGTTGCCCGCGCGTCAGCTCCTTGAGCTTTTCGTAGGGTTTCTCGATGCCGTGGCGGCGCATCACCGTCTGTATCGGTTCCGCCAGCACTTCCCAGTTGGCGTCGAGATCGGCCTCCAGCGCAGCGCTGTTGATCTGCAGCTTCGACAGGCCTTTCAGCGTGGACTGCAGCGCTATCAGCGTATGCGCCAGTCCGACGCCGATATTGCGCAGCACGGTGGAATCGGTCAAATCGCGCTGCCAGCGCGAAAGCGGCAGTTTCGCCGCCAGATGTCCCATCAGCGCATTGGCGACGCCCAGATTGCCTTCCGAGTTTTCGAAGTCGATCGGGTTGACCTTGTGCGGCATCGTCGACGAGCCGACCTCTCCGGCCACCGTCTTTTGCCGGAAAAAGCCCAGCGAGATATAACCCCACACATCTCGGTCGAAATCCAGCAACACCGTGTTGAAACGCGACAAGGCATGAAAAAACTCCGCCAAACCGTCGTGCGGTTCTATCTGGGTGGTAAAGGGATTGAACACCAGCCCGAGCGATTTCACGAAACGCTGCGCAAAAGCGGGCCAATCCACATCCGGGTAGGCAACCGCGTGCGCATTGTAATTGCCGACAGCACCATTGATTTTGCCGGGTAATTCCACGGCGGCCAGACGCTCAAGCTGCCGTTGCAGGCGAGCGGCGACGTTGGCAAACTCCTTGCCGACCGTGGTCGGCGTGGCGGGCTGGCCGTGCGTGCGCGACAGCATCGCTTGACCGGCATAAGCATGCGCCTGGCTGGTGACGGCTTCGATCAGCTTCGCCATTTCCGGCAGCAGCACGCGGTCGCGAGCCGATTGCAACATCAGGCTGTACGACAGGTTGTTGATGTCCTCGGATGTGCAGGCAAAATGGATAAACTCGCCTACCGCCGCCAGTTCCGGCGTCCCGGCGATTTGTTCCTTCAGAAAATACTCGACGGCCTTGACGTCGTGATTAGTGGTGGCTTCTATGGTCTTGATGCGCTGTGCGTGCGTTTCTGAAAAGCCGGTGACGATCTTGTCAAGAAACGCTCCGGCCTCCGCCGAGAATGCCGGAACTTCGGGGATGCCCGGCTCTTCCGACAGCGCAATCAGCCAGCGGACTTCAACCAGCACCCGATAATGCATTAAACCAAATTCGCTCAGCAGAGGCCTGAGCGCATCGACCTTGGCGGCGTAGCGTCCGTCGACGGGAGAAAGACTGAGTAGGGACATCGTGTCAACTATATGCTTCGCAAAAGCACCAGTTTAACCGGTCATGACGAAAATGCCACCCCCTATCATGCAACCGTTTGCCATGACCGGCTTCCCTCACCCCGCCTCTCCCAGAAGGAGAGGCGGGGCAGGCGTTCGCTTCGCGACTTGCACGGTAAAGGAAACGGCGCGGTTCGGTATCCGTTGTCGAACGCCGCCGCCAATGATGCGGAGGTTCATCCGTATTGCGGCCCTCGCGCCGGGTTTTATTTCAATTGGAAAACGGAAACCAGATTGCGCAAGTTGCGCGCCTGATGTTCCAGCGTTTCGGCCGCTCCGGCGGCTTCTTCGACCAGCGCCGCATTTTGCTGGGTTACCGCGTCCATCTGCGAAATTGCCAGATTGATCTGGTCGATACCGGAGCTTTGCTCTGCGGAAGCTGCGGAAATTTCAGACATGATATCGGTAACCCTGCGCACCGAAGTCACGATTTCATTCATGGTATGCCCGGCATCTTCCACCTGCCGGTGACCGCTCTCCACTTTTTCAACCGAATCGGATATCAGCTGCTTGATTTCCTTCGCCGCTTCCGCGGAACGCTGGGCGAGGCTGCGCACTTCGCTGGCGACTACGGCAAAGCCGCGCCCTTGCTCGCCGGCGCGTGCGGCTTCCACTGCGGCGTTCAAGGCCAATATATTGGTCTGGAACGCCAGACTATCTATTACGCCGATGATGTCGACCACCTTGTTCGAGCTTGCCTGGATCGAGTTCATGGTGCTTACGACTTCGCCCACCACTGCTCCGCCTTTGAGCGCAACGGCGGAAGTCTCCATCGCCAGCTGATTGGCCAGTCTGGCATTGTCGGCGTTTTGCTTTACAGTCGAGGCCAGCTGTTCCATGCTGGATGCGGTCTGCTCCAGACTGGCCGCGTGCTGCTCGGTGCGTTGCGACAAGTCCAGGTTGCCGGTGGCAATTTCCACGGCGGAATTGTGTATAGTGTTAACGGAGTCGTTCACATCGCTTATCATTGATGATAAGTTATCGCGGGTTGAGTTGATGCTGTTGGCGGTTTTGCCGAACAACCCCGGATAGTGTTTGTCGATGCGTTGCGTCAGATCGCCTTGCGCCAGCGCGTCTGCAAGACGCGCGACATCGCTCAATCCTTCGTCGGCGGTCCGGCACAGCCGATTCAACAGCTCCGCCAGCGTTTTGGCGTAGCCTTGCCTGCCGGTTTCATCAATGCGGGAGCTGAAGTCGCCGATTACCGTGGCCTCTACGACTTTGCGCACATCATCGATTATCATTTGCAAATTATTCCGCATCGCCGACATTTCGGCCAGGATACTGCCGTTGTCGTCGGCGCGAACCGGGACATGCGATTCCAGGTCGCCGGCGGCGATACGCGATGCGGCCATCACCGCTTCGTCGGGATTGCCGCCGATTTTATCCAGCAGGCCGGCATTGAGCAGGTTAAGCGACTCGCTGATTTCCAGCTCGAAACCGTATTTTCCGGACAAATCGATTTGTTGCGTGAAGTCGCCCCGCACCGCCTGCCCGACATAGTTGCGTATGTCGAATATGACCTGGAGCTTTTCCTGCACCGTTTTTATCGAAGCGAGCAGGCTGCTGTTGTCTCCGGGTTTTAATTCGATCGTGGTCGATAAGTTGCCGTTGGCGATTTGCCGGGTAATTTCCGTCGCATGATAAGGGTCGCCCCCCAGCCGTTGAAACAGCAGGCGGAGAATCATGATGCCGACGAAGGCACCGACTATCGATCCGAGCACGGACAGCGTGCTGATAACATAAGAGTTTACAGAAATAGAGGCGTCGGTATCCTCTATGCTTTGTTTGACGTGATCAGTGATATGCTGCTTGAGCGCTCCGGCGCTTTTCTCGTATTCGTGCTGTATGGCGCGAAAATCCACGGCCAGATACTGCAGCGCGTCCTCTTTTTTAGCCGGATTTTTTGCCAGGGCGATAAAGTGTTCCAGCGCCGCGGTGTAGTTTGTTTGAGTTGCCGTCAAATTATTGAAAAGCTGCCGTCCACCGTCGGTATACAGCGACTTGTCCAGCTCGGCTGTGGCGTTCGCGATAATTTTCTGTGATTCGGCAATATCGTTATATTGCTTTGCGATCTGCGTTTCATCCTTCAGCAGCAAGGCGCTACGCACGCATTTTGAGTTGTTTCCCAGACTTATCAACAGGTTGTTTATATTCTCGAACTGCTGGAATCTGCGTCCCGCCAGATCGGCAACATGACTGTTGATGTCGTTCAGTAAATACACAGCAAGGGCTCCGACACTGATCAGTAAAACCAGTAACAATCCTATGGCCAGCTGCAGCTGCTTTTTAATCGACAGATCCGAAAAACGCATAGTTAATTCCACTCGTTCCATTTGGGGCTCAAAAATGGAATTATATGAATGGATTATTATTATTTTATGTATTTGTCAGGGGAGGGGCAGTTTTAATTCTTCGGCAGGCTCAGCCTGCGCTGCGGTCGAGCAAATGAGCGCTGCTGCGATGCTGAACGCTGACAATGCCAAAGTGACCGACGACGTGGTCGCCAACACTGCCAGGGAAGCGGAATAAGGCGACCGGCGTCAACCAGGTCAACAGTTTTTGGCAACCATTCAGCTAATGGAACCTGCGCGAGTTTCCGGCGGAAAAATTTTGTTTGTAGGAGCGGGCTTTAGCCCGCGATCGGTCTGCCATTCGCGGGCTAAAACCCGCTCCTAACACAGACAGGAAACGGTAATTGAATAGTTACCAAATATCTTTAAATTTGACGGCATGGCTCTGGAATGAAGGCCCCGGTTGCCGCGTCATTCGCTTCTGCGCGGGTCGAACGCATCGCGCACGCTGTCGGCGAAAATATTGGCCGACAGCACCAGTACGAACATAAACAGCAGCGCCGCGCTCAGCGACCACCAGACCACCGGTTCGCGCGCCAGTTCAAGGCGCGCGCTGTTGATCATATTGCCCCAGCTCTGCATGGTGGGGTCGACGCCGATGCTGACATAGGACAGCACGGCTTCCGCAAGAACCAGCGAACTGAAGTCCAGCACCACGGAAATCAGCACCAGATGAAAAACGTTCGGCAGTATATGCCGGAACAGGATGCCTGACCGGCTGACGCCGAGCACGCGCGCCGCCTGCACATACTCCATCTCGCGCAGCTTCAGGGTTTCGGCGCGCAGCAGGCGGCAGAGCCCGGTCCAGCTGGTCATGCCCAGAATCAGGCACAGAAACAGCAGGCGGAAATCCGCTCGTAAGGCAAGACTGGTAAACGCATCCTCATGGCGCGCCATGTAGGACTGCATCAACAGCATGGAGGCCGCGATCAGCAGCACGCCCGGTATCGAATTGAGCGTGCTGTATAGATACTGGATGACGTCGTCCACCCAGCCGCGAAAATATCCGGCCATGATGCCGAGCAGCAGCGCCAGCGGCAGCGTGGCGAGCGTGGTCAGCGTGCCGATCAGCAAACCGGTGCGTATGCTTTTAACGCTTTGATAGAGCACATCCTCGCCGACCTTGTCGGTGCCGAATACATGATAGTGAGCGCTCAGCTCGCCGATGACGCCGCTGACTGCGCACAGCAGCAGCAGCGTACCGATAATCGCCGTCGGCTGCCGTTTGCGCAACAGGCCGGTTAATGCTGCGAGCGCCAGCAGACCTACCCCCAAACCCTGGAGCAACCCCCGGAACCCGGACCGTAACAGGTCGGACGCCAGCTCCTGCTCCGGGTTGACCAGGTGCGCGCCGCCATACTGTAGCCGCGCGTGGATGCGATGCGGAACGCCGGCGGCGTCGCGTATGCTTTCGCGCGACCAGGCTTGCGTTGCAAACGGAGCGGAATAAGTCTTTTCGACATGGGTGCGCATCGGCGTCGTCCACCAGTCCAGCACGCTCAACGCTTCGCCCGCATGGGTGTTGCCGGAGGGTTGCCGTTCGTCCGTGGGGTAAAAATGGATCGAATCGAGCAACGCGAGAAATAAAAAAAACAGCAGCACTACCAGGGAAATCAACGCCGGGGTGCTGTTGGCCACCTTTTGCCAGGGGCGGCGCAAATGTTCGCGGCTGCGCATGCGCCATGCCGCCGCCCCGAGCATCAGCAGCACCAGAAAAAACAGGGCATCGGTCCAGAATAGAGTGGGCATGGCTAGATGTTGCGGATAGCGGAATGATATATGATGCGCTGTGCTTGACGCGGAAACAGTTTTTCAAACATAGGAGCGCGAGAATAACCGATGCCTATTACAGCGACTCAGATTAACACTTTTATCGCGGCGGCTGCAAAAAGTATCCGCGACCACGAAAACGAAATTACCGCGCTGGATCAGGCCACAGGCGACGGCGATCATGTCTACAATCTGCAGCGCGGCTTGGCGGCCCTGGAAACGCTGGACGATGAACTGGAAGGTCTGGACTGGTCCGATGCGCTGCAAAAAATCGGCATGAACCTGATGAGCACGGTAGGCGGCGCATCGGGTTCGTTGTTCGCTACCTTGTTTATAGCGATGAGCAAGGCCTTGCGCGGCAAGGAGATGAATGCGGAGCATTTTGCCGAGGCTTTCAAGCAGAGCGTCGATGCGGTCAGAAAGCGCGGTAAAGCCGATGCGGGAGACAAGACCATGCTGGATGTGCTGATTCCGGTGGCGGCGGTTTTGCAGGAAGCGGCGCGCGAAGCCGCCGGCTTGACCGAAACGCTCCAGCGCGTCGAACAGGCTGCGGAAAAAGGCTGCGAGTCCACGCGCGATATGATCGCGAGCCGCGGGCGCGCCGCTTTCCTGGGCGAGCGCTCGCGCGGACATCTCGATCCGGGCGCCCGCAGCAGTCAGGCGATAATCGCGGCGGTTTGCGCCGCGCTGTCTGCTTTACAGACGGGAGCCCGGCTCAGTTGACAACAACGCGAACCATTAAATGGCGGGCAGGCGTCATGCCGTCAGGTTTTTTTTTTGGCTTTGACGAATTGTCCCGTTATCGGACGTCCGGATTCCATCCTGATTGCCACATCGTGGAACTCTGGCGTGTCGAATCCGTATTTGTTTAACAAACAGGCCAAATAACTTTGGCCATGGCTGTATCTGCCGCTCGTATTTAATTGATATGTTTTCGCTCCGGATGTTTCATCCAGTTTTTCAGTGCTGAAAAAAAACCAGCCATCCGCTTGCAGACTTCTGGAAATCAGCGAAAAAACAGGTTCGAGACCGCCAAAGTAAACGAAGGTGTCGGTACAGAGAATTAAATCATACTGATCTTTCGACTGCTCCAGAAAGTCACTTATTTCCGATTGATGCAGCCGGCCGTAAAGATTTTTTTCGCGTGCCAGACTCAGCATGCCCTGGCTGATATCGACACCTACCAGCGTGCTGGAAACCGGTTTCAAACTGGCGCCATTCAAGCCGGTACCGCAACCCAGATCCAGTGAGCGCTTGCTGTTTGCCGGAAAATTCAACAGCGCCAGTTCGGACCGAACCCGTTGCGGAATGCTGTATTTCAATCTTTCCAGGGTCGAATCGAAGCTGGGCGCGAACTCATCGAAAGTAGTTTCCAGATACCGGTCGGAACAGCGCTCCGGAATTTGATGCAGCGCATGGGTTGCCAGCAGATGAGCTGCTGTCGGGTTGTCCGGCTCATCTTTCAGCCAGTTTTGAAGCAGAACGACCGCTTCCTGAGTGCGCCCAAGTCCGTGATAGGCATGGATTAAGCGGATTCTGGAGGCGGGCTCCACCGGCTCTGTGGTCAGTCCGCAAAAGTTGAAATAATTGGCTTCCTCGAACCGCTCCTGCCCGAGATAAAGCACGGACAGCAAATAATAGGCGTCTGCGCACGCCGGATTCAGTTGCGTTGCCGACAGGTAACACTGCTCGGCTTTCGCCGGTTCGGCTGTTTTTTCAAAAACGGAGCCCAGGTTGGTCCAGCAGTAATAATTGCGGGGATTAAGCGTCAGAGCTTGTTGAAATGCGGCAATCGCGTCGGCGTATTTTTGCTGCTTCACCAATACAATGCCGAAATTGAAGTGCCATTCGGCGCGCGTGGCGTCCAGCCGGATCGATTCGGCGATCAATGCGGTGGCTTCGACGATATCGCCGCTCTGCTGCAATAAAAAGCCCAGGTAATATCTGGGTTCGGCTGCATCGGGGCGAGCGGCGATGATGGCCCGGTAGCGTTGCTCGGCATCCGCATGCTTTCCGTCAACATGCAACTGCATTGCGGATTTCATCGCCTCGTCCAATGACGGGTACATAACGGGAGATATCTCAGGCGCTACGGCAGTGTTGGAGGGCATGCGTGTCCATTATCGCAAGCGGCGTACCGGACAATCAGCAATTCCAGCGTAACGCGGCGGTATGCACCGGCGCATCCCAAAGCCGCGTCATTTCATCATCCAGCAGCGTCAGCGTGATCGAACAGCCGCTCATGTCGAGCGAGGTGGTGAAGTTGCCGACCAGCGAGCGGGTGACGGAAACGCCGCGCTGATCCCAGAACAGGCGCGCGAGATCGTAAATCAGGTACAGCTCCAGCAACGGCGTAGCTCCCAAGCCGTTGATGTGCAGCAAGGCTCGCTGGCCCTGGGCGGGTTTCAGTGCATCGTCTATGGTGCTTGCCAAGCGCTCGACGATATTGCCGGCTGTGGTCAGCGCGATGCGCTCGCGCCCTTTTTCGCCATGGATGCCGACGCCCAGCTCCAGCTCGTCGTCGGCCAGCTCGAAGCTGGGACGGCCGAGCGCCGGAACGGTGCAGCTTTTCAGGGCCACGCCCATCGATGCCGTCGCCTTGACTACGCGTTCGCCCAGCATTCGGCACTCCTCAAGCGTCATGCCCGATTCCGCAGCCGCGCCGACAATTTTTTCGACGATAGTTGTGCCGGCGACGCCACGCCTTCCGCTGCTGCTGTGTTCCGGTATGGAAACGTCGTCATCGACCAGGATGCCGGCGTTAGGGATATCCAGCATTTCCGCCGCCATCTCGAAGTTCATTACATCGCCGGCGTAATTTTTGACGATGAACAGAATGCCGCCGCCCTGATCGACCGCCTGCGCCGCCGCCAGCATTTGATCCGGGGTCGGGGAGGTAAAAATCTGTCCGGGACAGGCGGCGTCGAGCATGCCGTGTCCGACGAAACCGCTGTGCAAAGGTTCGTGTCCCGAACCGCCGCCGGAAATCAGCGCGACCTTGCCGGGCTGCGCGGGCGCGGTGCGGCAGACGAAGCGCGGCGCCGGATTCAGCCGGACGATATCGGCGTGCGCCAGTGCAAAGCCCCGCAGACTCTCATCCAGCAAGGTATCGACGCTATTGATGAATTTTTTCATGATACAGCCTCATTCCCATAACCATGCCGCGCCTCGCACGCCGCTGGAATCGCCGTGCGTCGGCGCGACCAGCCGCGTATCCACGCGATCCGAAAAAACAAAATCGCCCCAGTAATGCGGTACATTCTGGTACAGCCGCGCCAGTTTGGACAGTCCCCCGCCCAGCACGATCACGTCGGGGTCGAGGATATTGATTACATGCGCCAGCGCGCGCGCCAGACGCTCTTCGTATTGTTGCAGCAGAGTTTCACAGGCGGCGTCTTCTTGAAGCGCGTTTTCCGCGATGGCCGCGGCATCGAAATTGAAACCGGTAGCGGATGCACAGGCGCGGCTCAGACCGGGGCCGGACAGAAAGGTTTCGATGCAACCAGACCTGCCGCAGTAGCAGGACGGCCCCGGACGCTCATCGTCGCGCGGCCACGGCAGCGGGTTATGTCCCCACTCGCCTGCAATCGCGTTCGGCCCGCTCAGCGGTCTGCCGTTGACGATGATGCCGCCGCCGACGCCGGTCCCCAGTATCACGCCGAACACCGTATCCGCCCCGCTTGCCGCGCCGTCCACCGCCTCGGACAGTGCAAAGCAATCGGCATCGTTGGCGATGCGCACCTGACGATGAAGCAGCATTTCCAGATCATAATGTATCGGTTTACCGTTCAGACAGGTCGAATTGGAATTCTTCAGACTGCCGTTGACCCTGGAAAAAGCGCCGGGCGTGCCGATGCCGACTTGCCGGATAGCGCCGACGATTTGTTCGGCGTTTTCGATCAGATCGCGAATTGCAATCAAGGTCGCGCGATAGTCGCCCTGCGGCGTAGCCACGCGCCGGCGAAACAAAGCGTTGCCGTCACCGTTCAGCGCCAGTAACTCAATCTTGGTTCCGCCCAGGTCGATGCCGCATTTGATAGTCATGGTGATATCGGATAGAAATAGTTTCGGGTTGGTCAGGCCGCAACGCGGTGAACGCTCAAGGTCTCGCGGCGGTTTTCCAAACGCCGCAAGTCGTAAGCAGCCTGATGCGCGAGCCAGCTTTCCGCACTTTTTCCGAATGCCAGCTCCAGACGTAGCGCCATTTCTGCGCTCACGCCGGATTTACCGTTCACCGGTTCTGAAACCGTCTTGCGTGTAACTTTCGACTGCGCGGCGGCATCTTTAATTGTCAGGTTCAAAGGGGTGAGCCACAATTCAAGCAGGATTTCCCCTGGATGGGGCGGGTTGTTCATGCGCATGACGCGCCTCCGTTGATGGTAGTCCGGATAATCGACAACGTAAGCGTCTCCGGCTTCGAAACGAAAAACAACGCGCCGGTAGGCCTGAACTGTCAGCGCCCAAAGCCCATTCCTGTCGCCTTTCAGTGGATGAAGATGCAAGCCTGGAGCGTCTATGACCTCCACGCACATCGCCTTGTCGATCAAGGACACGGCATGCCGTGTCCCTACTGCGCGAAGGATTTTATCATGGAAGTCGAGTGTAACCCTGAACGGAAAATCCTTCTGAAGCAGTTTACTAATCAGGAGTCATAAAGAGGCCTCTTCATGGCTGCCGCCCGAATCCCCGGAAAAACAGCGACCAATATCGTTCTTTGAGGCGAATACGTTCTGCAAACGGCCAAGCCCGCCGCCTAAAAACCGAAGTTTTTACGGACAGGCATGGGCAAAAACGACTTCGAAGAGTAGTATTCCATTAAAGAAACAACGCATTCTGTGGTCAAAATTCATATGGCAACAGCGAATCCTATCGTTCTGACTCAATTCCGCGCCGCGCTTGACGGTCTGTACGGCAATCGGGTCGAGCGCGTGGTGTTGTATGGGTCACGGGCACGAGGCGATGCGCAAGACGATTCCGATTACGATGTGGCCGTGTTTCTGAAAGACCTTAACGACCGATGGGAGGAAGCCGACAAAATCGCTCTTGCTGCCATGGATATTTTCGATGAAACGGGCGCCCTGATCCATGCCATGCCTTACAGTGAAGGTGCTTACCAAGAGCGTACCCCCCTAATGCACGAGGTCAGGCGGGAAGGGGTTGATCTTTGACACCGGAAGCCGATCGCTTTCTTCGGAAAGCGCGGGAACATCTGAATCGTGCCGACATCATGCTTGGCGTTGACCTCCACGAGGATGCAGGGCGCGCGCGGCCTGCCTTGCCGGTTTTCATGCGGCGCAAGCCCTGATCTTTAAAAAGATAGGCAAAGTATTAAAGACCCATCACGGCGTTCAATCGGAATTTTTACGTCTGACAAAAGACGACACGCGATGGCGTTCCGATCTTCGTGTTTTTCTATCGCAAGCCTACAACCTCAAGGCCATCGCAGATTACGAGGAAGGCGAAGACTTGCCTTTGTTCGCCGCACGTTCTGTGGCAGCCAGCAAAACAGCCGCCCTCTTCGTTGATTGCATCGCCGGATTACTCTGCGATGGTGCTTAGGCGTGTATCGGCCGCTACGGCTTAGGACATGGCAGAAAATAACTTCCCGAATTTACAACATCCCCCGTTCGCCCTGAGCTTGTCGAAGGGCTCTCCAGCCGCATTCGCGGCGCTACGCCCACGAACGGGAAGTTATTTATGACCATATCCTTAAAGCTGACTTCTGTCTAAAACCGAGAAGCATTCCGTTCGTCCTGAGGCTGGCGTAGGACTTAATCAGCGTTTCCTTGGGTGTTTTCCTTGAAAGATTATCCCGGAATGACGGGATAAAGAAGGGACTGGTATTCCGGTATGTTTCTTCCTGAAAAGGAAGGATTAAAAGTCGAAGTCGTTTAACGCGTTTCGGCAACCTCTTTGAGCGCCTGCGGACATTGTTCGGCGATTCTGATCAGCGTTTTGGCTGCGCCGGACGGTTCGCGTCGGCCTTGTTCCCACTGTTCCAGCGTGCGTCTGGAGACGCCCAACAGCGCGGCGAATTCGGTTTGGGATAATCCGCTTTTCAAGCGGGCGCGAGCCGCGCTGGTCAAGGTCGTTACTGTATAGGTTGTTACGTTGCCTTGCTCTATGTCTGCGATGGATGCCTCCAGTTCGGCATTCAAATCCCTGTCCGCTTCCCAGGCTTTAATGGTTTTTCCGGTTAATTTCGGCATGGATGCTCTCTGTCAGTCGTTTGAGTATTTGCGGCTGGATATTGTCGGCGACATTTTTGCTGTACAGGGTCAGTAACCAGATTTGTCCGATGACGTCAACGTAGTAATAAATAACGCGCAGGCCTCCGCGTTTGCCCATGCCGGGGCGCGACCAGCGCAGTTTGCGTGCGCCGCCCGTTCCGGGAATGATGTCGCCTGTTTCCGGCGCACTGATCAGCGTTTGTTGCAATTCGCGAAATGCGTCATCGGACAAATATATTTCGCGTGCTTTGCTGAAAAAGGGCAGTTCGATAAAAGTTAAGCTGAATATATTATGCGTCAATGGCGTATATCCTTCAAGCCGAGAGTCGAAGAAAACTGCGGGTAAGAGTACCCGCAGTCAGCCCCGCTGAAGCGGGGAACATGTCAGTGCTGAGTCTCCATTGGAAGAGCAACCTGGTTCATCCCCGTTACGGGGAACTTTTATATGATAACATCGAGCATTGAGTCTCGACAATTATTGAATCCCCATTGGAAGATCAACCCTTTTAATTGTGTTGCGTTAAGCCTAAGTCCCCGCTATGATGTCGCCACTCATCACACTGCGAGGCGGAATCTATGGAAAAATTTGTGCGGCTCATTGCTTGGTTTCAGTCTGTGACTGTCAATAACGGCGTATACGGGTTGTTCGCAATGAGCCTGCTTGCGTTGATTCTGGCGCTGAGTCTGAGTCTAGTGCTGGTAATCAAATTATGATTGATCGAGTGTCGCTGACGCGCTCCGCGACCGGCCAATTTAAGTATACCTGTCAAAGTTGACAGGTATCGTGGCAGCTTGAAGTGCATTACCCTTACCCGGTTAAGCGCTCAGCAGACGATTGAGTGACCGAGATCAACAATATGGATAAAGGGAATGACGTATCAAGACCGCGCGTATTTTTACTACTGGGGTAAGGCTGATCCAGTTTGCCGGCTCGAACAAAAATGGCACCCACTTGCCTATCACTGCCTGGATGTGGCTGCTGTGGGCGTGGCGTATCTTGAGAAGTCTTCTCTACTTAAATCCTGCTGTGAGTTATTGAACTGTTCGGAACCGGCATTTTGGTCATGGTCGGCCTTTTTCCTGTCCTTGCACGACTTGGGCAAATTTAGCGAGGCGTTTCAGGCTCAGCGGCCGGATTTGATTCTGGAACTGCAAAAACGAGAACCGCACCCGAGCAAAATATACAGCGAGCGCCACGATTCTCTGGGCTTTTGGTTATGGGATGAGTATCTTGTTGATGAGGTGTTACTGAAAATAGGCATTGACGATACGCGTAGCACTCAGCGCGGCCTTAAGTGCTGGCTGTTGGCGGTAACCGGGCATCATGGTATGCCGCCGAAACCAAGCGGCAATGCAGACAGTTTTTTTCGCAGGGAAGACAAGCAAGCTGCAGCCGACTTTGTGCAAGCGATGGCGGAGTTGTTACTCACAAAAGAAGCACGGTGTATTCCTTCCAGTCAGAATTTTAAAACAGCCGGCGAAATGCTGTCGTGGTGGTTTGCGGGAGTCACGGTACTGGCCGACTGGCTCGGTTCGAATATCCGGTTTTTTCCCTATAGAAACCAGCCAACGGATTTGGAGCAATACTGGAAATATGCGCAAGGTCAGGCCACTGAAGCATTGGCCCATGCCGGGGTTTCACCCTCCGCTATCGAAAAAGGGCGTTCTCTCAATGATTTGTTTCGGAAGATTCAAGACGCATCGCCATTACAGCAATGGGCAGTCTCGGTAGAAATTCCGCAAGCCCCGCAAATTTATTTGCTGGAAGATGTGACAGGAGCCGGGAAAACCGAAGCCGCGATGATGCTGGCTTATCGGTTGATGGAGCAAGGCTTCGCGGAAGGCTTTTTTATTGGCTTGCCGACGATGGCGACAGCCAATGCCATGTACAAGCGCGTGGCCGAGGTCTATCAAAAGCTCTTTGCCGACAAAACCCATTTAGTGCTCGCGCACGGTCATAAAAAACTGGTGGAAGACTTCGCCGCATCAATCTTACCCCCTGATACCCCCGAACAGGATCGTGCGCAGCTTGATGAAACCGCTTCGGCACGTTGCAGTGCGTGGCTGGCTGACCATAGCAAACGTGCATTGCTGGCATCAGCCGGAATAGGAACCATCGACCAGGCTCTGCTGGCTGTTTTGCACAGCAAACACCAGTCACTCCGCCTGTTGGGCTTGTTCAACAAGGTGCTGATAGTCGATGAGGTACATGCCTGCGATGCCTATATGCAAGGCGTGCTGGAAGTATTGCTGGAGTTCCATGCGCGCACTAACGGCCCGGTGATTTTATTGTCAGCCACATTGCCCAGTCGCATGAAACAAGCCTTGCTCAACGCCTATGCCAAAGGGCGCAATCAAGTCTCCGCGCCTGCGTTGCAGTCAGCGGCCTACCCGCTGGCGACATGCTGGCATGAGGGGCAAACCCTATTACGGGAGGATGCCCTGGCATCCCGCTCCTGCGTTTCCCGCACAGTGCAGGTACATTACGAAGCCGATGACAAAAAGGTTTTTGCGCACATCATTACAGCATTGCAACAAGGACTATGCGTGGGATGGATACGCAATACCGTAGCCGATGCGATGACCGCCTACCAGCGCCTATCCCAAACAATTTCGCCCGAAAAAATAACGCTGTTTCATGCACGTTTTGCGCTGGCGGATCGATTGGGCAAAGAAGAGCAAGTGCTTTCGTTTTTTGGTGAAAACAGTCAACAGCAGGATCGGCAAGGACGCTTGATGATCGCCACCCAGGTTGCAGAGCAATCCCTGGACGTGGATTTCGATGTGCTGATTACCGACCTTGCACCGATAGACCGTATCCTGCAACGGGCGGGACGTTTACAGCGTCATGTACGCGATGTGCAAGGCAATCGGCTGATTGCAGCGGATGCCAGGGATGAGCGGTCGGCCCCCTGTCTTTGGGTCTATGCTCCCGTCTGGACGGAACAGCCAAAGTCAGACTGGTACAGTGCCGTATTCGAAAAAGCGCAATATGTTTATGGTCATCATGGGCAACTGTGGCTAACGGCAAAGGCGTTACAGAAAGGCAGCTTCACCATGCCGGTTGATGCCCGAAATCTGATTGAGGCCGTGTTTTCGGAAACAGAAATACTGCCCGTATCCCTCACGAAAAGCGCCTTGAAAGCAGAAGGGCAAGAAAGGTCCGAAGCCAGTTTGGCGCAGCTCAACACTTTGAAAATCGTCGGGGGTTACCAGCGCGGCGAAATTAACGACTGGTGGAGCGAAGCCAAAACACCCTCCCGCCTGGGCGAAGAAACGATGGAAGTCATGCTGGCAAAATGGGCCGATGGCGTGTTGCAGCCTTGGGCGGAAGGCGTGTGGACATACAGCATGGTAAAAGTTGCTGCCCGATGGCTGGCAAAGGTAGATCCTCCAGCCGATGAGAAGCAAAAAGCGGCTTATTTACATTTGCAGCAGACCTTGCCCAGCCAAGGTAAATGGTGTGTGTTGCTGCCATTGACGCAGCGTGCGGATGGCGTGTGGGAAGGTCAGGCGTGGACAGCCGGAAAGGAAAAATCGGAGAAAAAGCCGGAGCTTCTAAGCTGGCTTTACGATACGGATTTTGGTTTGCGGCTGGCGGAAGCTCAAAACGGAGAGGCGGAAGAATGAATTTACTGGAAGAAAAATGGTTGCCTGTTCGTCGCAGCTCAGGGCAAGTGGACTGGATCGCGCCGCATCAAATCAGCGAGCCGGATATTGTGGCATTTGCAGCCAATCGGGCCGACTTCAACGGCGCACTGGCGCAATTGATGATCGGTTTGCTGCAAACCACCACGCCGATTGATGACGAAGATGTTTGGGACGGCTTTCTGGATAAACCGCCTACGACTGAAGTCCTGCAAAAATGGTTTGAACCTGCTGCCGAAGCGTTTTTGCTGAATGGCGAAGGTGCGCGATTTATGCAGGATTTTAGCTTGACCGCAGCAGAAGGTGCGGAATGCACGATAGATGCGCTATTGATTGACGCTGCCGGTGGTTCGGCGATCGATAAAAACACTGACCACTTTGTCAAACGTGACACCATCAAGGCAATGTGTCCGCATTGTGTGGCGGCGGCTTTATTCACCTTGCAAACGAATGCGCCGGCAGGCGGCGCTGGACATCGCACCAGTTTACGCGGCGGCGGCCCTTTGACTACGCTGCTGGTTGCTACGCCATCACACTGCTTATGGCAGGATTTATGGCTCAATATCAAACCGCAACGAAATTTCCTGCAACAGGGTGGCGATGCGCAAAAAACGGCAAAGCACTTTACCTTTCCGTGGTTGGCAGACATCAACCGGATACAACCCGCAGGCGGTGAAACGCAACCGCTGCAAGTGCATCCTCATCATGTGTTTTGGGCGATGCCGCGCCGCATTCGTGTTGATTTCACAGAGGTACAAACGGGGCAGTGCGACGTCTGCAAACGCGATTCGACACAACTGGTGCATCGTTATGTCACCAAACCACAGGGCTTGAATTACAAAGGCGTATGGCGGCATCCGTTTTCACCCTATTACGAAATCAAGGGCGACTGGTTACCTATGCATCCTCAACCGGGCGGCTTTAGTTATAAAAACTGGCTGGCGTGGGTGCTGGGGGTAAAGCAAGGGAAGAAATCAGTTCAAGCCGCCGGTATCGTTAATTATTTTTTGCAAGAGCGAAAAAAATATCAAAAGTCAGGTCAGTTCAGGCTTTGGGTGTTTGGCTATGATATGGACAATATGAAACCCCGTTGCTGGTACGAAACCACCTTTCCTTTGTATGGCTTGGCAGAGGCCAAGCGAGCCACCCAGATTCAAAATCTTATCGCCAATAGAATCGAAGCCGCAGAACAAGCCGTTTTTTATGTGCGGCAAGCGGTCAAGCAGGCATGGTTTGGCGAGAGCGATCTGCGTGGCGATTTAAGTTTTGTGGATAAAGCATTTTGGGATGGCACGGAACCTGATTTTTATCGACAGCTAGAACACCTAATGAGTCAGGCGCGTACTGAATCCGGCATTGATCTGGATGATGACAAGTTCATTATCGCCGTAGGCGAAACGTGGCTCAAAGTGCTGACCCAATGTGCGACGAAATTGTTTGATGTGGATATTGTCGGCGCAGGCCCTATCGATCAGCAAGACCCGCGCCGTATTGCCGAGGCCTATAACGGGTTGCAAAGAAATTTAAAGGGCGATGCAATAAAAATCATCCTGCGTTTGCCTGTGAGCGAAAAGAAAAACAAGAACGCTAAATCAACCGCCAAGCAACAAGTTCAATCGTCACCGTAGAAGGAAAAATAATGGAAGATAAAAAATCAACGCCGATCGAAGTTATTTTTGCCAAACCGTTATTTAATTGGTGGCAAGGTTTGGACGAAGATCGTGCCAGCCGTGCGGTGTTGCGTCGATGCGCGACGCTGGATGCCGTGACGTTAAGCGACGCTTACCAGCATTTTTATCGTTATATGGTGGCTTGTGGCTGGCCTGAAAATGCCAGTGAACGGCAGAGGGACAAGCTGGCGGCCATTGCCGGATTATTGGCGCATGTTAAAACCGAAGACACGCAACGCCTGCCGATTAAAATGTCTGAACTGGCGGGTGACAGGCCTCTGGTATCGGAACTGCGTTTCCGCGATCTGCTCAAAGTTGAAACCACCGATGAGTTGTTTGATAGTTTGCGCCGTGTGCTACCGCTGATAGACAAAAAAGCGAATATTTATCTGCTGGCTAACGACGTCTATTTTTGGGGAGACAAGATCAAAAAGGACTGGGCCTACAGCTATCGTTGGCCTGTTAAACAGTCCGCCTGATTTCACAATCATGCCCTTTACGAAATAATGCCCAAGGAGAAAAACATGTCCCGTTTTGTGCAATTACATATTCTGACCAGCTACCCGCCATCAAACCTGAACCGCGATGATACCGGTCGCCCCAAAACTGCGGTGATTGGCGACTGCACCCGTTTACGCATTTCTTCGCAAAGTCTGAAACGGGCTTGGCGTACTTCCGATATTTTTGAATCCGTGCTGAAAGGACATATTGGCACACGCACCAAAGAGAAGGGTGTCAGCGTTTATCAATCCCTGATCAAACAAGGCGTCAGCGAGAAAAATGCGCGTGAATGGGCGAAACTGATTGCCGGCCGGTTTGGCAAATTGAAGTCCGATAAAAAGACCGAAAACAACGAAGACCTGCACGTTGAACAACTGGTGCATTTCAGCCCTGAAGAAGAAAAAGCGATTGACGATCTGGTTACCCGATTGGTGGAGACAGCGACAGAGCCAACCGAGGATGATTTGAAACTGCTGCGCAAGCAGCACACCGCTGCGGATATTGCGATGTTTGGCCGTATGCTGGCTTCATCACCGGCCTTTAATACCGAAGCCGCCATACAGGTAGCGCATGCCATTACCGTACATAAAGCCGCCGTCGAAGATGACTATTTTATTGCCGTTGATGATCTCAATAGCGGCGAAGAGGACAAGGGAGCAGCGCATATTGGCGAGCTGGGTTTTGGCGCCGGCGTGTTTTATTTGTATATCTGCATTGACCGTGAACTGTTACAGAAAAACCTGGGGGACGACGCAGAGTTAACCCAAAAAGCCTTGACTGCCTTCGTGCAGGCAGTCGCCAAGGTATCGCCCACAGGTAAGCAAAACAGTTTTGCTTCGCGTGCCTATGCCGGTTTTGTGTTGGCGGAAAAAGGCGATCAGCAGCCGCGCAGTCTGGCGCAGGCTTTTCTCAAGCCGGTAAAACCCAATCCGGAAAAAGGCGAAGATACGATGACGCGCGCTATTAAAGAATTAACAAAACGGCGCGACAACTTCAATGCCGTTTATGGCGATTGCGCCGATACCGCCGTATACTTTAATGTGGAAACAGGCGAAGGAAGCCTGAGCGATATAGCCAAATTCATCGCGGAATAATCGCTATGGAAACCCTGGTTTTTCAACTGCAAGCGCCCTTGTCCTCGTGGGGCGACGTGGCCGTGGGTGAATATCGCCCTAGTGCAGAATATCCGAGCCAGTCCGCGATACAAGGCTTGTTAGGTGCCGCATTGGGCATAGTGCGCGACGACGATGCGGCACAAACCTCATTGCGTACCGGCTATCGCCTAGCTGTGGGGGTACTGAGTCAGGGGCGGTTGTTGCGCGATTACCATACTGCACAGGTTCCCGGACGTTCCGATCTAAAAAAGCGACCGCACTCGACGCGGCGAGACGAACTGTCATTACCTAAAACAGATCTCAACACCATTTTGTCGAGCCGAGATTATCGGCAGGACGCCGCCGCATTGGTGGCGGTGCAAACGGTGGCAAACGCGCCTTATTCATTAACGCAGTTAGCCGAGGCGTTAAAGAAACCCAAATTTGTGCTGTATCTGGGGCGCAAGTCATGCCCGGTTGCAGCGCCGGTTTATCCGCGCGTGTTAAGCGCACTGACCATCAACGCGGCATTTACGGAGTACCTGCAACAATTGGCTGACTTGTGGCGACAGCAATTACCGAAATATATTGAACCAAACCATTTGGCAGTACAGAAAATTGCCTGGAGCGATGATTTCGGAACGGATGACTTATCGGTCATCGGTGTGCAGCGCAATTTTAGCATCACCCGTAAAGACCAGGTGATTACGCGCCAAGGCTGGCAGTTTGCAGACCGTAACGAACATATCGCTTTGCTGATGAAGGGATAAACGTCATGTATTTTAGTGTTATAACCCCAGAAGAACGCTTGTTGCGACAAGCCGCGCATGAATTGGCGCAATCTGCCGTGCATCAATATGCCGTGCATCAATGGATATGGAAGTTTTTTCCGGGCAGCGCAGACAAGAAGCGCGATTTTATTTTTCGCCGTCATGAGCTTGACCAGATGCCGCGTTTTTATGTGGTGTCGCAACGTCCACCCACCGCATTTAGCGAAGCGTGGCAGGTACAAAGCCGCGTCTACGATCCGCAATTGCAGGAAGGGCAACGCTTGTCTTTTCAGCTCCGCGCTAATCCGGTTGTTGAACGCCCAGGCGACCCGGTTCTGGACGAGGAGGGCCAGCCGAAGAAGCGGAATTCAGGAAAGCATGCCGGTAAGATCAAGCGCAAGGTAATCCGTCATGACGTGGTGATGCAAGCCAAAAAACAGTTGCTGGCAGAACATGGATGCAGCAAAGAAGCGAGATGGTCGGACTGGGAGGACGAGATCAACAAGCCGTTGCTATATGAGTTGGTACAAAAGCATTGCGGCGAATGGCTCGACGCGGTAGCGAAAAGAAGTGGCTTTGAAATCGCGCTAACGGATGAAGAAGAACCGCAACGCAAACTGCAAGTGGATGCCTATGAACAAAGCAAGGCAGGCAAGCGCGATCATAATATTCGTTTTAGTACCGTGGATTTTTCAGGCGAGCTGATTGTGACTGATTCTGAATTATTCCATCTGGCGCTATGTAACGGATTAGGTCACGCCAAAGCCTTTGGCTGTGGACTGATGCTGGTTCGACGCGCATGATTAATACGATTGACAGATACCTTGAACAGGAGCCATCTCATGCAGGCAATCCTCACCAGTAAAGGCCAACACCCTGCCCAAACCGTTGCGGGACAGCTGCATCTTCAGTCGGGAGACCGGGTCGATTTTGTGATTGACCAGGCCGGCTGTGTGCATTTGGTACCAGTAACAATGCCCATCACTCGCCTGAAAGGCATGACGCCGCCGCCGGACAAATCGCTCAGTCTGGAAGAAATGGATAGCGCTATCGCCAGCGGGGCGAGCCGGAAATGATGGATTTGGACTGCCCGCTGTGCGGAGGAAAAAAGGCAGCCGGTACTACTTCGTTTACCGTCGATCTCGGTTTTGGCGTCGTGGTAGTAAGGCATGTACCCGCGCAGGTTTGTTCATTATGCGGGGAGGCATGGATTGAGGATGCGACTGCCGAACAGTTGGAAACGGTTGTCGAAAGTGCGCGTTTGTCTCATCAGGCCGTGAAAGTAGCGGAATTTACCGATATTGCAGCCTGATTGCCATGCTTCCGCCTTCAACGCCCATTCCGGGGAAATACTCCTGTTCTCAAACACCGACCCAAGGGTTGAGCGTCGGAACGCCGGTAGGCTCAAAATCCGCCACGTTACGCGTTACCACGACCATGCCGTGTACCAGCGCCGTCGCGGCTATCAACCCGTCGCGAAGCGGGCGCGGGTCAGGCACATGGAGCCGGGCGCTACGTTGGGCGACAGCGCTATCGACAGTCAGTATGCGACCGGCGAAGGCGGGCAAAACATGGTGATCCAGCCATGCCCTGAATACCGTTCCCTGCGACGGGTCGCGGCGCTCAGCCAGCAATATGCCAATCTCCAGCTCCTGAATGCTCATTGCGGAAAGATACAAATCGTTGGCATCTACACTGTCGGCCCAATTGGCGACGTGAACATCCGCTTTTCCCATCCGGACTTTCCTCAGTTCGGATACGACATTGGTATCGAGCACGTACATCAGGAGAGATCGGCCGCCTGTGCGGGATCGCGTAATGGCGCTATCTCAAGCTCAATGTCTTCGCTGCCGGGCAGTGCCAGCAGGTCGGCAATCTTCGTGCGTCCGCCAGTGATTTTCCTGTACTCGTCAAAGGTCAGCAGCACATGCGCCGGTTGACCTCGATCAGTGATAAATACCGGGCCGACCAGTGCGGCTTTCTTGGCTCTGCCGGTATCCTGATTAAACTCGCGGCTTGATAGCGTTGTAATGGTCATGACCACGCTTCGTATTTGTGAATAATGTTGCTACGTTACTACAATCTATACTTTCCATGCAAGAGGATGTAGGCTTATCTATATGATGCCGACTGATCGATTACCAAGGCCATTGCAATGCTCCCGCCACTGAAACCCATCCCGATGAAAGAGCGCGTCTCCCTGCTGTTTATCGAATACGGCGAAATCGACGTGCTGGACGGCGCGTTCGTGGTGATCGACAAAACCGGCGTGCGCACGCATATCCCGGTGGGCAGCGTCGCCTGTCTGATGCTGGAGCCGGGTACGCGGGTTTCGCATAAGGCGGCGGCTTTGGCGGCGCGCGTCGGCACCTTGCTGGTCTGGGTCGGCGAAGCGGGCGTGCGCTTGTATGCGTCGGGACAGCCCGGCGGAGCGCGCTCGGACCGGCTGCTGTATCAGGCCAAACTGGCGCTGGATGACGGCCTGCGCCTGAAAGTCGTGCGGAAAATGTACGCGTTGCGCTTCGGCGAAGAGCCGCCGCAACACCGTAGCGTCGAGCAGTTGCGCGGCATCGAAGGCGCGCGCGTGCGCAAAACCTACGAGCTGCTGGCGAAACGCTACGGTGTGAAATGGAAACATCGCAATTACGACGTGCAGGAATGGGACGCAGGCGATTTGCCGAACCGCTGTTTGAGTTCGGCAACGTCCTGCTTATACGGCATCACCGAAGCGGCGGTTTTGGCGGCGGGCTATGCACCTGCGGTGGGCTTTATTCATACCGGCAAACCGCTGTCCTTCGTTTACGATATCGCCGATGTTTATAAATTCGACACCGTGGTGCCGGTTGCCTTCAAAATTGCTGCCGCCGAGCCGGAAAACCCTGAGCGGGCGGTGCGTCTAGCCTGTCGCGACGTATTCCGCGAGACGCATTTGCTGAAAAAGATCATCCCCGGCATAGAGGAAATACTGGCCGCAGGCGAAATCGAACCGCCGCAAGCGCCGGAAGACGCCGTGGAGCCCGCCATTCCGAACCCCGAGAGCCTGGGCGATGCTGGTCATCGTAGTTGAAAACGCGCCGCCGCGTTTGCGCGGGCGTCTTGCGGTTTGGCTGATAGAAATCCGCGCCGGTGTTTACGTGGGCGACTTGTCGAAAAAAGTGCGGGAAATGATTTGGTCGCAAGTTGCCGGAGGATTGGAAGATGGGAACGCCGTTATGACCTGGAGCACCAACACCGAGTCAGGCTTCGATTTCGCCACGCTGGGTAAAAACCGGCGCATGCCGGTTGAGCTTGACGGCATCAAATTGGTATCGTTCCATCCGCCCGAACCGGCCGATAATCCTAAAACCTGATAAATGAATAAAAACCGTTTGGTAAAATGCATAAACGGCTCTTTAAAAAAATGCAAGTTATTGATTGATGGCGCTATTGTTTTTGCGAAATATGGGGTTTTATTCGGTAAAATCTGAAAGCGTAAAATTTTTAGTTGTGCCAATAGTTTACAATTAGTGCGTTCCCCACGCCAGTGGGGATGAACCGGCTAGTGTGGCGTTTGTTGCTGTTACCCCAAAGCGTTCCCCACGCCAGTGGGGATGAACCGCGTGTCGCCATCTTTCGTGAAACCTGCCGGGAGCGTTCCCCACGCCAGTGGGGATGAACCGTTATCCCACACTCAATGGAAAAGGCGACAGTCGCGTTCCCCACGCCAGTGGGGATGAACCGGCCGACGTGGTACACGCGATTATCGCGGCAGGGCGTTCCCCACGCCAGTGGGGATGAACCGTTATCCCACACTCAATGGAAAAGGCAAATCTAGCGTTCCCCACGCCAGTGGGGATGAACCGGCATGTCGATGTATCCGCTCGCCAGCGCCATCGCGTTCCCCACGCCAGTGGGGATGAACCGGGGCTTTATCCCAGAGACGAGAAACGAATTCAGCGTTCCCCACGCCAGTGGGGATGAACCGTCGTCGGCCCGAAGCCGGCGCGGCGTATGACGGCGTTCCCCACGCCAGTGGGGATGAACCAGAACCAGGAGGATGCCGCAGCTTATCGTTCTCGCGTTCCCCACGCCAGTGGGGATGAACCGGCTGGCAGCCGGTGAAAACGAATAGAATGCCGGCGTTCCCCACGCCAGTGGGGATGAACCGTATGGGTATGAGGTTAATAGAACTAATCCACAGCGTTCCCCACGCCAGTGGGGATGAACCGAACATACACTTCTGGTGATATTCACATCAGAAGCGTTCCCCACGCCAGTGGGGATGAACCGTCATCAATTCTACATGTGAGATCATCTAATGTGCGTTCCCCACGCCAGTGGGGATGAACCGGTTGAGGCTATCATAATGATAGCCTCCCGAAAGCGTTCCCCACGCCAGTGGGGATGAACCGAATGCCATTGAATGGTTTCAAAATACGCTTGAGCGTTCCCCACGCCAGTGGGGATGAACCGCACATGGAAAGCCGCAGGAGACCATAGAAAAAGCGTTCCCCACGCCAGTGGGGATGAACCGAAATGCGCGTGTCGCCCACCATTCAATATCAAGCGTTCCCCACGCCAGTGGGGATGAACCGACCTGATGCCTGCTCTCGCGTCCATCCCATAGGCGTTCCCCACGCCAGTGGGGATGAACCGTTGATTGCTGGCGAAATACCAGAGAAAGAGCGGCGTTCCCCACGCCAGTGGGGATGAACCGTGGCATCCGACATAAACCCAGCATCAACAGATGCGTTCCCCACGCCAGTGGGGATGAACCGCCCCTCAAGCGTTTTATTCGGGTCGAGATATAGCGTTCCCCACGCCAGTGGGGATGAACCGGATTCGCAATGAAAACTCACGATTTAATACAGGCGTTCCCCACGCCAGTGGGGATGAACCGATTCCCACGCAGCGTCAGTCCAATCAAAACTTGCGTTCCCCACGCCAGTGGGGATGAACCGGATTGCTGTCGGCGGAGGCGCTGATGGCGGCGGCGTTCCCCACGCCAGTGGGGATGAACCGCCTCCCGTTCCTGGGCAAGATCAATGCTGTCCGCGTTCCCCACGCCAGTGGGGATGAACCGTCGATGCCGGGCGTGGGCGATGCCGATGGCGGGCGTTCCCCACGCCAGTGGGGATGAACCGATCGAGCGGCTCTGTCCGCATCCAGATCCAACGCGTTCCCCACGCCAGTGGGGATGAACCGGGAGGATTGGTCATGGATGACGCACCCTATCAGCGTTCCCCACGCCAGTGGGGATGAACCGCTAACCGGCCCGTCTTGCGACGGCCCCACGCCGCGTTCCCCACGCCAGTGGGGATGAACCGATTGTCAGCCATGCCGGAAGACGCAGAGGTTAGCGTTCCCCACGCCAGTGGGGATGAACCGCAAACGGCGCGGGGTGAACTATGACCGAACAAGCGTTCCCCACGCCAGTGGGGATGAACCGCACCTCGATTTATACCAACGACCGCGATACCTGCGTTCCCCACGCCAGTGGGGATGAACCGTAATAGCACACAACCGGCATCGTATAGCCGTCGCGTTCCCCACGCCAGTGGGGATGAACCGGCGACTCTTGCTGGAGCAACAGATGAGCCTGTGCGTTCCCCACGCCAGTGGGGATGAACCGTCATCGTTTGATTAAAACCTAGTTATGGCGCTGCGTTCCCCACGCCAGTGGGGATGAACCGAGTTGAAAGAGTTGTGGCGCGGGCTAAATGAAGCGTTCCCCACGCCAGTGGGGATGAACCGCCATTGCTTCCTCTTCTGTTGGATTCTCTGGAGCGTTCCCCACGCCAGTGGGGATGAACCGAGTGTGGTTATGATTTTGTTGTTAAACTGAATGCGTTCCCCACGCCAGTGGGGATGAACCGCTGTGAATGGGATTGCGACAACACCAGCTGGAGCGTTCCCCACGCCAGTGGGGATGAACCGGTCTATGGCGGGCGCATGGGCAATTCCGGGCCGCGTTCCCCACGCCAGTGGGGATGAACCGCTTGCGCGAGTATCCACATTAATGCGCGAATCGCGTTCCCCACGCCAGTGGGGATGAACCGAACACTGACGGTGCAACGGGACGAATCGACCGGCGTTCCCCACGCCAGTGGGGATGAACCCCATAATGACCGCCCGTTAAATAGTGATCGCCCGCGTTCCCCACGCCAGTGGGGATGAACCGTTATCCTACCCCTCCGTTCGGAGTCGGTTAACGCGTTCCCCACGCCAGTGGGGATGAACCGGCGTCCGCCAGTCCGTGGGCGTGTTTTCCCAGGCGTTCCCCACGCCAGTGGGGATGAACCGCCGCACGTTCTTCATCGCGCTGGATCGTCCAGGCGTTCCCCACGCCAGTGGGGATGAACCGCTGGGATGAATCGTCATGGCACCCGATTGATCCGCGTTCCCCACGCCAGTGGGGATGAACCGGCCATTATTGATGCGGGGCGCATCAATAAAACGCGTTCCCCACGCCAGTGGGGATGAACCGGCATGGAGGCAGGATCATGCGGCGTGAAGATCGCGTTCCCCACGCCAGTGGGGATGAACCGACTGGATTTGCTGCACGCGCTGGTTTGTCAGCGCGTTCCCCACGCCAGTGGGGATGAACCGCATCCGCCCATGACGACGGTTGCGCGGATGAAGCGTTCCCCACGCCAGTGGGGATGAACCGGGTAAGAACAAGGATCAAATCAGACAATTGGTGCGTTCCCCACGCCAGTGGGGATGAACCGCCACCATGCTACCCGATATTCCCATGGGTGGAGCGTTCCCCACGCCAGTGGGGATGAACCGCATCATCTTTTCCCGGCGGCGCTTGAATAATCGCGTTCCCCACGCCAGTGGGGATGAACCGCGCAGCGCCGTTTCGGCATATCGCGTTCGCGCGCGTTCCCCACGCCAGTGGGGATGAACCGCGCAGCGCCGTTTCGGCATATCGCGTTCGCGCGCGTTCCCCACGCCAGTGGGGATGAACCGCAACCCCCTATGTTCAAACGGGATGGACGCGCGCGTTCCCCACGCCAGTGGGGATGAACCGAGCATGGAAAAGGAGAGCGTCGATGGCTCGTAGCGTTCCCCACGCCAGTGGGGATGAACCGTCGGATCACCCGGCGTTCACCGGTTTGGTGATGCGTTCCCCACGCCAGTGGGGATGAACCGGTTATGGTTTCGTCCACAATCGCGTGCAACGCGCGTTCCCCACGCCAGTGGGGATGAACCGACGCGTCCGCCATCGCTGCTACTGCGGCTCCTGCGTTCCCCACGCCAGTGGGGATGAACCGTCCGAAAAAATCTCGCGCATCTCTGGAATATCGCGTTCCCCACGCCAGTGGGGATGAACCAGCGGCGCATATGGGTTTCGAACTCGCGGTAACGCGTTCCCCACGCCAGTGGGGATGAACCGTTGACGAGCAGATTGCGGAACTGCACCGCCAAGCGTTCCCCACGCCAGTGGGGATGAACCGGGTTCAGCCATTACGTTCCTCTGTTGTGCAGCGCGTTCCCCACGCCAGTGGGGATGAACCGACGTATAGACAATCATATGCCCAATGTCAAAAGCGTTCCCCACGCCAGTGGGGATGAACCGACAGGGCAGCAAGCGCCCTGTCCTTCTACTTCGCGTTCCCCACGCCAGTGGGGATGAACCGCTACAGATGCGGTAAGAAATATTTTGTCTCAAGCGTTCCCCACGCCAGTGGGGATGAACCGGAGAAAACATGGTTACTGAAACTCAACGTAAAGCGTTCCCCACGCCAGTGGGGATGAACCGACCATCGACAAACTTTATGCGACCGTTCAGAAGCGTTCCCCACGCCAATGGGGATGAACCGGCTAACCGGAACCTGAGACGGGTCAAGGTAAGGCGTTCCCCACGCCAGTGGGGATGAACCGTATGATTGTAAGCTGTACCGCTTGTTCCAGATGCGTTCCCCACGCCAGTGGGGATGAACCGACTTGATGAGTATCGGTGAGGACTAAGCCAGGGCGTTCCCCACGCCAGTGGGGATGAACCGGCCCGTTCAGCATGAAAAACCTCATGATTATCGCGTTCCCCACGCCAGTGGGGATGAACCGCGTTCTTACCCGTTTTCGTGGTCCAGCTATGCGCGTTCCCCACGCCAGTGGGGATGAACCGCAACTGCCGCAAGAGAAAACAATAGAACTTTAGCGTTCCCCACGCCAGTGGGGATGAACCGGTGTTAGGGTCTACCGTACAGAAAGATAAGCGGCGTTCCCCACGCCAGTGGGGATGAACCGTAAAATCATATTATACAAGAGTTTAAAAATATGCGTTCCCCACGCCAGTGGGGATGAACCTGCTATGAAAATAGCCCCTACCGGAAGTATCAAGCGTTCCCCACGCCAGTGGGGATGAACCGGGTATCGGCTGCGCGAATGGCTGCTGCCTATGGCGTTCCCCACGCCAGTGGGGATGAACCGCTTCCGCATCCATGCGCGTGAAGAATGCGATGGCGTTCCCCACGCCAGTGGGGATGAACCAGAATTCGGCGCTGCGTCGGCCGTTGAGGTTGCGCGTTCCCCACGCCAGTGGGGATGAACCGGCGGATGGTGGTGACCGCGCCGCCGTTGGGCAGCGTTCCCCACGCCAGTGGGGATGAACCGGTTTCATTCCCGCCCAAGGGTGCGACGCTGCAGCGTTCCCCACGCCAGTGGGGATGAACCGCTGAACCTGCAGTTGTCAAAGCGCCTGTTGATGCGTTCCCCACGCCAGTGGGGATGAACCGTTTCAAATCAGTAGCAACAGCGCTTTATTTATGCGTTCCCCACGCCAGTGGGGATGAACCGACATCGCCATCATCGCCGCCTACATGGATCAGGCGTTCCCCATGCCAGTGGGGATGAACCGCCGGGTAATCATCGGCGGTCTGGGGCCGGTGAGCGTTCCCCACGCCAGTGGGGATGAACCGAGGTAGAAACATCGGCTAACGGAAGTATGCACGCGTTCCCCACGCCAGTGGGGATGAACCGCCCGTGGAATCGTGCAAAATTGGCCAACTGTGGCGTTCCCCACGCCAGTGGGGATGAACCGGATGATGACGATAAACAACAGCAATCGATACAGCGTTCCCCACGCCAGTGGGGATGAACCGCGACAAACACGCCGAAAAAATAGTGCTGCACGGCGTTCCCCACGCCAGTGGGGATGAACCGCAAATGGTACGCGGGCTGCTTGGATTAGTTGTGCGTTCCCCACGCCAGTGGGGATGAACCGCTGGATGGTGGTTCAGCGGCGGCGCTGATCGCGCGTTCCCCACGCCAGTGGGGATGAACCGACAGTGGCGTTCGAGTGGCTTACCGGAAGTGAGCGTTCCCCACGCCAGTGGGGATGAACCGAATATTTGAGAGTCGCGCAACTTACCAGCGGCGCGTTCCCCACGCCAGTGGGGATGAACCGCAGCAGAGGCGTTTCTCGACTCTCAAGCGTCCGCGTTCCCCACGCCAGTGGGGATGAACCGTTATCATCAGATCCAGAATCGCCCTATGACGGGCGTTCCCCACGCCAGTGGGGATGAACCGCGGCACTATCGCCCTCTATATCGGCGGTCAGCGCGTTCCCCACGCCAGTGGGGATGAACCCGGAGAACATGCCGGACGCAACCCGCATATTCTGCGTTCCCCACGCCAGTGGGGATGAACCAATTGCTTTTGTTGTATCGGCAACAATCGGAATGCGTTCCCCACGCCAGTGGGGATGAAGCGATTTGCAGCTCTGTCATGCTGTGCTCTATTCCGCGTTCCCCACGCCAGTGGGGATGAACCGGCCCAATATGGCAGTTCTAACCACCTCCGGGCGCGTTCCCCACGCCAGTGGGGATGAACCGGGCGATAGCAGCGGCGTCAGTCAAATACTCGCGCGTTCCCCACTCCAGTGGGGATGAACCGTCCAGCAAGATGTTGCGGTACTTTTTGTTGGAGTGTTCCCCACACCATGGGGATGAACCACTGTTCATCAGTGTTGCGAATCAGCTAAGGCTCAATACGGATATCAGCGGCTTGGGAGACAAGCGTTTGCAATAGCGCATGCAGTAAAGATTTTCCACGTTTCTTCATGTTATGCACAAATTCGAAAGGTTCAGTCGGCAGGCGAGACCGGCTGTTTTCTGCATACCCTGAAACTTAGCCGGTATGCTATGCGGGCGGCTTCATCTATCGTTTCGGTATTTGCGGAACCGGCCCGCGTTTTTCAATATCCCAATCAACACTTTCCAAAACATCGATTAAACGTGTCTGGTATCATCCTCTTCAGCCGATAATATCGAAACGGAGAATACGTCATGACCCGAGTTTTAGGCCTGCTGGTTGCCACCTTTATTGCTTATTTGTTGTATCACCTGTCGCGCGTTGCGACGCGCCCGGACGCTGAAAATACCGTAGCGGACGCTGTTGCGTTGCCGCCGGCAGCGAAACCGGAACCTGTCGAGCAAAGCGCGGCGGTCGAATCTCCCGTCGCGGCGAAGAAGCCGGTCCCGGCGGCGACCGTGGCTGCGGAGAAAGCGGTATTGTTGCGTAACCCGGTTGACGGGGAAACGGTATCCGCACCGGGCAATTACCGTTTTGCCAAAAAGTGGATCAAGGAAGCGCTGGTGGCGGAAGGTTTGCTCGATAAAATCTACAAGAATTCCGAACTTGGCGACGCCAATGCCCTCAAGGTAAAAGCGGCGCTGGAACAGTTCAGACAACTCGAAAAATACCGCGCCTAGCGTGGAAAAGATATAGACCATGAATCTACACGAGTATCAGGCGAAACGCCTGTTTTCAAACTATGAAATCCCGGTCCCGGACGGACTGGCCGCCGACAGCGCCGAAGCTGCCGTTGCCTCCGTGCGGAGCCTGGGCGGCGCGCAGTGGGTGATTAAAGCGCAGATCCATGCAGGCGGGCGCGGCAAGGCCGGCGGCGTCAAACTGGTCAGCGACACTGAGCTGGCGGGAGCGTTCGCCGCCGCATTGCTGGGCGCGCGTCTGGCAACGGCGCAGACCGGCGCGCAGGGACTGCCGGTTTCCACCGTGCTGATTGAAAGCGTGCATCCGATAGCGCGCGAACTGTATTTGGGCTGTCTGGTCGATCGCAGCAGCGAAAGCGTGCTGTTCATGGCGTCCGCCGAGGGCGGCGTGGATATCGAAGAAGTTGCGCGAGAAGCGCCGGAAAAAATTCTCACGCTACGCATTAACCCTGTGCTGGGCGTGCAAGGCTGGCAATGCCGGCAACTGGGTTACGATCTCGGTTTGAGCGGCGCGCAGATCGAAAGTTTCGGACGCATCCTGTCCGGGGTTTACCGGCTGTTGATCGAAAAAGATGCAAGCCAGGTCGAAATCAATCCGCTCGTTGTGACCGTGGACGGCAGATTGCTGGCGCTGGACGCCAAGATCAATCTGGACGACAACGCGTTGTTCGCTCACCCCGATCTGGCCGCGCTGCGCGACGAACAGCAGGAAGACGCCAGGGAGAATGCCGCGCGCCTGCACGGTCTCAGCTATATTACCCTGGACGGCAATATCGGCTGCATGGTCAACGGCGCAGGGCTGGCGATGGCGACGCTGGATTTGATCAAGCTCTATGGCGGCGAACCCGCCAACTTTCTCGATGTCGGCGGCGGCGCTACCCAGGAAAAAGTGGCCGAGGCGTTCAAGCTGATTTTATCCGATGCAGCGGTGCGCGCGGTGCTGGTCAATATTTTCGGCGGTATCGTGCGCTGCGATCTGATTGCGGAAGGCATTATCGCCGCGGTGCGCGAAGTGGGCGTGCGCGTGCCGGTGGTGGTGCGGCTGGAAGGCACCAATGCGCCGGAGGGCCGGACATTGCTGGCGGCGTCGGGTCTGGAAATTCTGGTGGCGGAAGGCTTGGACGAAGCCGCGCGCAAAGTGGTGGAGGTGGCGGCATGAGCATACTTGTAGACGCCGGTACACGCGTGCTGTGCCAAGGGTTTACCGGCAAACAGGCCACTTTCCATTCGCGTCAATGCCTGGATTACGGCACGTGTCTGGTAGGCGGCGTAACGCCGGGACGCGGCGGGCAGACGCATCTGGATTTGCCGGTATTCAACACCGTGCGTGACGCGGTTGACGCGACCGCCGCGACCGCCAGCATGATTTACGTGCCGCCGCCATTCGCTGCCGACGCGATAGTGGAGGCCGCCGATGCCGGTGTCAAGGTCATCGTTTGCATTACCGAAGGCATACCGATATTGCAGATGCTGCGCGTGAAGGCGGTTTTGAAGTCTTACGACAGCGTGCTGATCGGTCCCAATTGTCCGGGCGTGATCACGCCCGGACAATGCAAGATCGGCATCATGCCCGGCTTTATCCATCAGCCGGGCTGCATCGGCGTGGTGTCGCGCTCCGGCACGCTGACCTACGAAGCCGTGCATCAAACCACTCAGGCAGGTCTGGGACAAAGCACCTGCGTCGGCATCGGCGGCGACCCGATACACGGACTGGATTTTATCGATGTGCTGAGCCGCTTCGAGGACGACCCGCAGACGCGCGGCATCATCATGGTCGGCGAAATCGGCGGTCAGGCGGAGGAGGAGGCGGCCGAATATATCAAGGCGCATGTCAGCAAACCGGTAGTTGGCTATATCGCCGGAAGCAGCGCGCCGCCGGGAAAACGCATGGGTCATGCCGGCGCGATCGTTACCGGCGGCAAAGGCACGGCCAAGGGCAAATTCGCCGCGTTGCAGGCCGCCGGCGTGCATATCGTCGATACTCCGGCGAAGATGGGCAGCGCGATGGCGGCAAGGCTGCAGGAAGCGAAATGAGGCTGCGCATCGCGATTGCCCAGGTCAACCTGCTGGTCGGCGCGATAGCGGGCAACGCCGAAAAGCTGATCCGCCGGGCGCAGGAAGCCCGCGACCGTCATCAGGCCGATGTCGTGGTGTTTCCCGAACTCAGTCTGACCGGATACCCGCCCGAGGATTTGTTGCTCCGGCCCGATTTTCTCGATCAGATCGATGCGGCTTTGCAGCAGGTGGCCGCACAGACCCGCGGCATCGCCGTGGTGCTGGGCTTTCCCGAGCCGGCCGGCGACAAGCTTTATAACAGCGCTCTGGTGATACGCGCGGGCGAACGTATCTGCGTTTATCGCAAGCATGCGTTGCCGAACTATGGCGTTTTCGACGAGAAACGTTATTTTGCCGCCGGCAGCGAAGCGGCCGTATTCGAATTGCAGGGCGTTACGCTGGGTCTGACCATCTGCGAAGACGTGTGGGTGGGCGGCGTGGTGGAACAGGCCGCCGCCGCAGGTGCGCAAATCGTGCTGAATCTGAACGCGTCGCCGTTCAGCATCGGCAAGGACCGGGAGCGCGAGGATGTGGTGGCGCAGCGCGTTGAGACGGCGCAAGTTCCGGTGGTCTACGCCAATCTGGTAGGCGGACAGGACGAATTGATTTTCGACGGCGCGTCGTTTGCGATGAATGCCGACGGAACCGTGGTTTTTCGCGCGCCGGCATGCGAAGAACATTTGGGTTTGATCGATTTTGACGGACGTGCGCTGTTGCCGGGCTTTTGCGCTCCGGCATTGCCCGAGGCCGAGCTGGTTTACCGCGCGCTGGTGCTGGGCATACGCGATTATGTGGCTAAAAACGGCTTCGAGGGCGCGGTGCTGGGCTTGTCCGGCGGCATCGATTCCGCGCTGACGCTGGCGCTGGCGGTGGATGCGCTGGGCGCGGACAGGGTGATGGCGGTGCTGATGCCGTCGCGCTATACCGCCGATATCAGCATCATCGATGCGCGCCTGGAGGCCGAAGCGCTTGGCGTCGCCTATCACCAGATTCCGATCATGCCGGCAGTTGACGCATTCACGCAGATGCTGGCCCCGGTTTTTGCCGGCGCCGCGGCGGATGCCACCGAGGAAAACCTGCAGGCGCGCGCGCGCGGCGTGCTGCTGATGGCGATCTCGAACAAAACCGGACGCATGCTGCTGACCACCGGCAACAAAAGCGAAATGAGCGTCGGCTACGCCACCCTGTACGGCGACATGGCGGGCGGTTTTGCGCCGTTGAAGGATATTCCGAAGCTGCTGGTTTACCGGCTGTCCGAATACCGCAATACGCTTGCACCGGTGATTCCGCTGCGCGTGATCGAGCGTCCGCCGTCGGCGGAGCTGGCCCCGGATCAGAAGGACGAGGACTCGCTGCCGCCTTATGCGGTGCTGGACCCGATACTTGCGCTGTATATCGAAGAAGATCAATCCATCGAAGCCATCATAGCGCTCGGATTCGAACGGCGCGATGTCGAACGCGTGGTGGCGATGGTGGATCGCAACGAATACAAGCGCCGCCAGGCGCCGCCCGGAATCAAGGTGAGTCCGCGCGCATTCGGCCGCGACCGCCGCTATCCTATCACCAGCGGGTTTATTCACAAAAAAGCTTAGGCCGGATTAGCGGCTTTATCGCGCAACCCGTGGTTTGAAGATAAAGAAATACATCGCAACTACTTGACTTATACAGTTCGTCATGCGTGCATGGATTGCCGGTAACCAATCGGCAAGGACGTTGCTCCGGCGTCATGCCTTAGGTTTTGATCGGCTACGCTCAGGGCAGCAATTTTAGCTTGGGTTGGGCCCCGGGGCAGGCCGTAACCCGACATTCCGCCTTCCGCTACGCTCCAGGCTAACCCAGGCTGCATCTTTTACTAAAGATAACTATTCAATGAGTGCTTTGGAATCATGACCGAAGCGGTCGGGTTGAGGCAAGCCAGTCGAGACAGGCGGCAAGTCCATTCCCGGAAGCTCTCCGCGCCCATCCGTGGGCGCAGAAGGTATCGCCTGACTCACCTCACCGGTAACATGCTTTGATTGATGACCATTGCAATCTTTCTGATTGCAGAGAGTGATTTCAGCATATTGATGTGCCTACTGATGACGGGAACCCTGATGACGTTTCGGCAGTAGTGGCTCCACCCGGAGAGCGCCTGGTCACGTTCGGAAGAGGGACTTTCTTCAGTTGCAACGAAAAGTGTTGCGTCGAACTGACCTTTATTCATGCGATGCGCTGAGGCGCGCTCATCGCTTCGCAGCGTTTCTGCCGCCAGACACAGCAAATACTCAGGAGGAGTATTCCGAGGGACGAGCTGCTGTCTGATTGCCTCTGTCAGAATTTCTTCTATCAACTCAGAGTCCGCGGCATCCGGGTTAAATGCTAGATCGAAGTCTTCCGCGTAAGCCCGGATAATATCATGCATTTTTTCATGCGGTTGGTCAGAAATCATGTTCTTTGGCCTGTCGTCCTGATTAGGACACCCAGAGTCGAGGAGGCCGAGGAAGTTGATTTTCTGTCCCTGCATTTCAAGCTGGCAGGCGAGTGCGTGAGCGATCAAGCCGCCCGCAGAGTAGCCGATAAGATGATAGGGTCCTTGCGGCTGTAGGGATTGTATGGCTGTGAGATAAACCGAAATCATTTCATCGAAGGATTCGAAGGGTATCTCTCCGGCTTCAATGCCCCGGGATTGCAGACCATACACAGGTTGTTCCGTTTGTATGTAGTTTGCGAGATCGCAAAAGATTAAAGAATTACCAGTCGCCGGATGTATGCAGAACAGTGGGGGCTTGCATCCTGATGTTTTGATGGGCAGGATTGGCGAATAGGGTTTGTGGCCATTCGAAGTTCTAAGCAGGCGGGCAAGGGCTTCGACGGTGGGATGCTCGAACAGCGCCCGGAGCGGCAGTTCGAGAGCGGTCGCCTCGCGCACCCGTGCGATCAGGCGCATCGCCAGCAGCGAATGTCCGCCGAGGGCAAAGAAACCATCGTCGACGCCGACGGGTGACGCGCCGGTCAGTTCGGCGTAAAGCGCGGCCAGCAAGGCCTCTTTTGCATCCCTGGGCGGGCGGTAAGCCGCATCGCCCCGAATCTCCGCTTCGGGCAGGGCGCGGCTATCGAGCTTGCCGTTGGGGGTGAGCGGCAGGTGATCGATCGCGACAAAGGCGGCGGGAATCATATAGTCTGGCAGGGAGCGGGCCAGATGCGCGCGCAGCGCCGAAGCGGAGGGCGGTTCAATGCCGCCTTTGTGAACGCAATAGGCGATCAGGCGCCTGTCGCCCGGTGCGCCGTGCATGCCCTGAACCGGGCGCGCCTGTACGGTGACCTGAGCAATGGCGGGGTGAGAAGCGAGCGCGGCCTCGATCTCGCCGGGCTCGATGCGGAAGCCGCGGATCTTGACTTGAAGATCGCAGCGTCCGAGGTAATCGAGGTTGCCGTCGTCACGCCATCGGGCGAGATCGCCGCTGCGGTACATGCGGGCGCCGGGCGGGCCGAAGGGACAGGCGATGAAGCGCTCGGCGGTCAGTCCGGGGCGGTGTGCGTAGCCGCGCGCCAGGCCTGCGCCTGCGATGTAGAGTTCGCCGGGGACGCCGACCGGGACCGGGTTCAGGGCGGAATCGAGAAGATAGATCCGGGTGTTCCAGATCGGAGCGCCGACCGGTGGTGTCTGGTCGCCCTCCTCGGGCCGACACAGCCAGGCGGTGACATCAATCGCCGCCTCTGTGGGGCCATAGAGATTCCAGAGCCGGGCACTGGGTAAAACGTCATGTATCCTTTCCTTAAGCCAGCCAGTCAGCGCTTCGCCGCTGGTTACGATCTGTCTTATGCTGGGCAGGCTATTTTCATATCCCTGCTCGACAAAGACGACCAGCATGGAAGGAACAAAATGCAGGGTGGTAATGCCGAAATCGGCAATGACGCCGGCCAGATACCCGGGATCCTTATGTCCATTCGGTTTGGCGATGATGAGGCGTGCCCCGGTGAAAAGCGGTAATAAAAACTCCCAAACCGAGACATCGAAACTCCAGGGTGTTTTCTGCAAAATGCGATCTTTCGCATCAAGCGACAGTAGCTCCTGCATCCAGGCAAGGCGGTTATGGAGCGCCGCATGCGTATTGCCCACCCCCTTTGGCGCGCCGGTACTGCCCGAGGTATAGATCAGATAGGCGAGATGCTGCGGAGAGAGGGGGCGAACCCGCTCGGCCTGGGTGAGCGCCTCGGGGCTGAACTGGGCCAGCTGCGCCTGGGTCGCGGGATCGTCGAGGCACAGCGTCTGCCGGGTTGAGGCCAATCCCTCCGCCGGCGCCGCACTCTCCGGACTGTCCAGACGCGCGTGAAGAATGTCCGTTGAGGTAATGAGCAGGCGCGCCCGGCTGTCCTCGATCATGAAGGCGAGACGGTCTTTCGGGTATTCGGGATCGAGCGGCAGATAAGCCGCGCCGGCCTTGAGAACGGCGAGCAGCGCAACCACCATCTCGATCGAACGTTCGAGGGCGATGGCGACGATATCCTCGGGGCCGATGCGCAGCCGAACCAGATAGCGGGCGAGGCGGTTGGCTTTACTGTCCAGTTCCCGGTAGCCGAGCTCGCAGTCGCCGAAGACCAGGGCGACGGCCTCGGGCGAGGCGTTGACCTGCGCCTCGAACAGCGCGGGCAGGGGGGTCTCGGGCAGGTCATGGGCGGTGGCGTTGAAGTCCTGGAGAACCTGGCTGCGCGCCGGTTCTCCCAGCAGCGGCAAGGCGGCCGGCGGTAAAGCCGGTTGCTCCACCATTCCGGTGACGAGGTTGAGAAAAGCGTCACGCCAACGCAGGACGCTGTTCTCGTCAAAGAGATCGGCGTCGAACTCGAAGCCGCCGGCAATCGCGCCATCCGGCGTCGTCGCCAGGGAAAGGGTAAGATCGAACTTGGCCCGATCGGGCGAGAGCGGGAGGCACTCAACCTGCAGTCCCTCCAATGCAAAAGTTTCATCGCTCTGGTGCTGCCAGGCAAACATCGCCTGGAACAGCGGGGTGTGGGACAGCGAGCGTCCCGCCGCGAGCTCCTCGACCAGACGCTCGAAGGGCGCGTCCTGATGCGCGAGGGCATCCAGGACACGGTCCCTGACCTGGGCGATGAGGTCATCGGCGCTGAGCGTTCCCACAAGCGTGATGCGCAAGGTCAGGGTGTTGACGAAGAAACCGATCAGGTATTCCAGATCCGGCAGGGCGCGTCCGGCGACCGGGAAACCGATGACGACCTCGTCCTGGCGGGCCAGCCTTGCGAGAAGCGCGGCATAAGCGGCCATCAGCACGGCAAACAGGGTCGAGCCGTGGCGGTGGGCGCATTGTTCGAGCGCGGCGCGCAGTGGTGCGGAGCAGCGGAGCGGAATACTCCCTGCCCGGCGGGCGCGATGCGCTTCGCGGGGGCGGTCGGCGGGCAGGGAGAGCAACGCGGGTGCGCCGGTCAGACGCTCGCGCCAATGGGCAAGCTGACGATCGAGCTCGCCTGAGCCTTCGAGCCAGCGTCGCTGCCAGGCGGCATGATCGGCATAGGCAAGCGGCAGGGACGCGCAGGCCGGGGGAACGCCGCGTACGGCGGCGGCATAGCCTTCCCGCAACTCGCGCAGGATCACCCCGACCGAGACGCCATCGCCGGCGGCATGATGCAGAACGACCACCAGGACGTGCTCGCACGGGTCACAGCGGAACAGCGTGGCGCGCAGCAGGAGATCGCGGGCCAGCTCGAAGGGGCGAACTGTCTCGCGAACGATCGCGTCATGCAGCGCGGATTCGCGTTGGCCGGAATCCGGAGCGGAGAGGTCATGGACAGCGATCAGCGTCTCGGCCGGGGGTACCGGCAACAGAAGGCCGGTGGGCTGACCGTCGCGTTCGACGATAACGGTTCTGAGCGGTTCATGGCGAAGGATCAGCGTTTCGAGCGCGGCGGCCATGGCCCTGCTATCGAAAGCGCCGTGCAGGCGGAATGCGCCGGGCATGTTGTAGCGGGAAGAGGGGCCTTCAAGCCGGTCGAGTGCCCAGAGGCGCACCTGTCCGAAGGAAAGGGCGCGGTACTCGCCGTCAGCGCCTTCGCCTGGGCGAATCGGCGGACGGGCATCGCGGGCCAGGGAATCGAGGACCTTCGCGAGCGCTTCGACGGTGGGGTGCTCGAACAGCGCCCGGAGCGGCAGTTCGAGAGCGGTCGCCTCGCGCACCCGTGCGATCAGGCGCATCGCCAGCAGCGAATGTCCGCCGAGGGCAAAGAAACCATCGTCGGCGCCGACGGGTGACGCGCCGGTCAGTTCGGCGTAAAGCGCGGCCAGCAAGGCCTCTTTTGCATCCCTGGGCGGGCGGTAAGCCGCATCGCCCCGAATCTCCGCTTCGGGCAGGGCGCGGCTATCGAGCTTGCCGTTGGGGGTGAGCGGCAGGTGATCGATCGCGACAAAGGCGGCGGGAATCATATAGTCTGGCAGGGAGCGGGCCAGATGCGCGCGCAGCGCCGAAGCGGAGGGCGGTTCAATGCCGCCTTTGTGAACGCAATAGGCGATCAGGCGCCTGTCGCCCGGTGCGCCGTGCATGCCCTGAACCGGGCGCGCCTGTACGGTGACCTGAGCAATGGCGGGGTGAGAAGCGAGCGCGGCCTCGATCTCGCCGGGCTCGATGCGGAAGCCGCGGATCTTGACTTGAAGATCGCAGCGTCCGAGGTAATCGAGGTTGCCGTCGTCACGCCATCGGGCGAGATCGCCGCTGCGGTACATGCGGGCGCCGGGCGGGCCGAAGGGACAGGCGATGAAGCGCTCGGCGGTCAGTCCGGGGCGGTGTGCGTAGCCGCGCGCCAGGCCTGCGCCTGCGATGTAGACTTCGCCGGGGACGCCGACCGGGACCGGGTTCAGGGCGGAATCGAGAAGATAGATCCGGGTGTTCCAGATCGGGGAGCCGATGGTCACCGCACCAGGGTAAACGCCGCCATCCAGAACCGGATCCAGTGGCCGGCTCATTGTTGCACAAACGGTAGCCTCGGTAGGTCCGTAGGCGTTGATCATCCGTCGGCCCGCAGAAAACCTTGCAGCGAGGGAAGGCGGGCAGGTTTCGCCTGCCACGACGAGGGTTTCGATATCCCTAAAAGCTTCTGGTTCAAGAGAGCACAGAACGGCCGGCGGCAGGGTGATCACTGACGCGTTAATACTTTTTGTTATTGCCTGACTCCCCACGGCAAACAAAGCATGATTGGATTGAGGGATAATCAGGCACGCTCCAGCGTAAAGCGCAGAAAATATTTCCCAAATACTGGCATCGAAAGCCGAGGATGCAAACTGCAAAACGCGCGAGGAGGCTCCGATTCCAAGTGCTTGTTTTTGGAAGCTGATCAAATTAAGTATGCCGACATGCTGGACATACACTCCCTTTGGCGCGCCGGTGCTGCCCGAAGTATAGATCAGATAGGCGAGATGCTGCTGGGTGAGGGGGCGAACCCGCTCGGCCTGGGTGAGCGCCTCGGGGCTGAACTGGGCCAGCTGCGCCTGAGCGGAGGGATCGTCGAGGCACAGCGTCTGCCGGGTTGAGGCAAAGTCCTCCGCGGGCGCCGCACTCTCCGGACTGTCCAGACGCGCGTGAAGAATGTCCGTTGAGGTAATAAGCAGGCGCGCCCGGCTGTCCTCGATCATGAAGGCGAGACGGTCTTTCGGGTATTCGGGATCGAGCGGCAGATAAGCCGCGCCGGCCTTGAGAACGGCGAGCAGCGCAACCACCATCTCGATCGAACGTTCGAGGGCGATGGCGACGATATCCTCGGGGCCGATGCGCAGCCGAACCAGATAGCGGGCGAGGCGGTTGGCTTTACTGTCCAGTTCCCGGTAGCCGAGCTCGCAGTCGCCGAAAACCAGGGCGATGGCCTCGGGCGAGGCGTTGACCTGCGCCTCGAACAACGCGGGCAGGGGGGTCTCGGGCAGGTCATGGGCGGTGGCGTTGAAGTCCTGGAGAACCTGGCTGCGCGCCGGTTCTCCCAGCAGCGGCAAGGCGGCCGGCGGTAAAGCCGGTTGCTCCACCATTCCGGTGACGAGGTTGAGAAAAGCGTCACGCCAACGCAGGACGCTGTTCTCGTCAAAGAGATCGGCGTCGAACTCGAAGCCACCGGCAATCGCGCCATCCGGCGTCGTCGCCAGGGAAAGGGTAAGATCGAACTTGGCCCGATCGGGCGAGAGCGGGAGGCACTCAACCTGCAGTCCCTCCAATGCAAAAGTTTCATCGCTCTGGTGCTGCCAGGCAAACATCGCCTGGAACAGCGGGGTGTGGGACAGCGAGCGTCCCGCCGCGAGCTCCTCGACCAGACGCTCGAAGGGCGCGTCCTGATGCGCGAGGGCATCCAGGACACGGTCCCTGACCTGGGCGATGAGGTCATCGGCGCTGAGCGTTCCCACAAGCGTGATGCGCAAGGTCAGGGTGTTGACGAAGAAACCGATCAGGTATTCCAGATCCGGCAGGGCGCGTCCGGCGACCGGGAAACCGATGACGACCTCGTCCTGGCGGGCCAGCCTTGCGAGAAGCGCGGCATAAGCGGCCATCAGCACGGCAAACAGGGTCGAGCCGTGGCGGTGGGCGCATTGTTCGAGCGCGGCGCGCAGTGGTGCGGAGCAGCGGAGCGGAATACTCCCTGCCCGGCGGGCGCGATGCGCTTCGCGGGGGCGGTCGGCGGGCAGGGAGAGCAACGCGGGTGCGCCGGTCAGACGCTCGCGCCAATGGGCAAGCTGACGATCGAGCTCGCCTGAGCCTTCGAGCCAGCGTCGCTGCCAGGCGGCATGATCGGCATAGGCAAGCGGCAGGGACGCGCAGGCCGGGGGAACGCCGCGTACGGCGGCGGCATAGCCTTCCCGCAACTCGCGCAGGATCACCCCGACCGAGACGCCATCGCCGGCGGCATGATGCAGAACGACCACCAGGACGTGCTCGCACGGGTCACAGCGGAACAGCGTGGCGCGCAGCAGGAGATCGCGGGCCAGCTCGAAGGGGCGAACTGTCTCGCGAACGATCGCGTCATGCAGCGCGGATTCGCGTTGGCCGGAATCCGGAGCGGAGAGGTCATGGACAGCGATCAGCGTCTCGGCCGGGGGTACCGGCAACAGAAGGCCGGTGGGCTGACCGTCGCGTTCGACGATAACGGTTCTGAGCGGTTCATGGCGAAGGATCAGCGTTTCGAGCGCGGCGGCCATGGCCCTGCTATCGAAAGCGCCGTGCAGGCGGAATGCGCCGGGCATGTTGTAGCGGGAAGAGGGGCCTTCAAGCCGGTCGAGTGCCCAGAGGCGCACCTGTCCGAAGGAAAGGGCGCGGTACTCGCCGTCAGCGCCTTCGCCTGGGCGAATCGGCGGACGGGCATCGCGGGCCAGGGAATCGAGGACCTTCGCGAGCGCTTCGACGGTGGGGTGCTCGAACAGCGCCCGGAGCGGCAGTTCGAGAGCGGTCGCCTCGCGCACCCGTGCGATCAGGCGCATCGCCAGCAGCGAATGTCCGCCGAGGGCAAAGAAACCATCGTCGGCGCCGACGGGTGACGCGCCGGTCAGTTCGGCGTAAAGCGCGGCCAGCAAGGCCTCTTTTGCATCCCTGGGCGGGCGGTAAGCCGCATCGCCCCGAATCTCCGCTTCGGGCAGGGCGCGGCTATCGAGCTTGCCGTTGGGGGTGAGCGGCAGGTGATCGATCGCGACAAAGGCGGCGGGAATCATATAGTCTGGCAGGGAGCGGGCCAGATGCGCGCGCAGCGCCGAAGCGGAGGGCGGTTCAATGCCGCCTTTGTGAACGCAATAGGCGATCAGGCGCCTGTCGCCCGGTGCGCCGTGCATGCCCTGAACCGGGCGCGCCTGTACGGTGACCTGAGCAATGGCGGGGTGAGAAGCGAGCGCGGCCTCGATCTCGCCGGGCTCGATGCGGAAGCCGCGGATCTTGACTTGAAGATCGCAGCGTCCGAGGTAATCGAGGTTGCCGTCGTCACGCCATCGGGCGAGATCGCCGCTGCGGTACATGCGGGCGCCGGGCGGGCCGAAGGGACAGGCGATGAAGCGCTCGGCGGTCAGTCCGGGGCGGTGTGCGTAGCCGCGCGCCAGGCCTGCGCCTGCGATGTAGAGTTCGCCGGGGACGCCGACCGGGACCGGGTTCAGGGCGGAATCGAGAAGATAGATCCGGGTGTTCCAGATCGGGGAGCCGATGGGGACGTCGGTGCCGCCTGATTCCGCCCCGGTCGCCTCATATATAACACAGCCTACAACCGTTTCAGTGGGTCCATATTCGTTGATTAAGCGCGTATCAGGGGCATAGGTACGCCAGATATCCAGATGATTCGAATTAAGCGCTTCACCGCCAATGACCAGAACTTGAATCTGCCTCTCCAGCGTCGTTGACTCCAGTTTCTCTGCAAGTATTCCAAGATGAGCTGGAGTTACTTTGGCAAGCGATAGGTTCTGTCTTCTGGATAGAAGATCAGCCAGCTCGTCTAATTCCCGATCAGGGTCGAGGAGATAAACAGTTCTGCCGACAGCCAAGGGCAGCCAAAGGCTGGTTGCGGTGGCATCGAAACTGATGGAGGTATTGATCGGAGCGCCGGTTCCGTGTTCCGGGTGATAGAAACGAATGGCCCAGTGAACATAGTTATAGAAGCCCTCATGATGAATCGCGGAAGCCTTCGGTTTTCCGGTGCTGCCCGAAGTATAGATCAGATAGGCGAGATGCTGCGGAGAGAGGGGGCGAACCCGCTCGGCCTGGGTGAGCGCCTCGGGGCTGAGCTGGGCCAGCTGCGTCTGGGTCGCGGGATCGTCGAGGCACAGCGTCTGCCGGGTTGAGGCCAATCCCTCCGCGGGCGCCGCACTCTCCGGACTGTCCAGACGCGCGTGAAGAATGTCCGTTGAGGTAATGAGCAGGCGCGCCCGGCTGTCCGCGATCATGAAGGCGAGACGGTCTTTCGGGTATTCGGGATCGAGCGGCAGATAAGCCGCGCCGGCCTTGAGAACGGCGAGCAGCGCAACCACCATCTCGATCGAACGTTCGAGGGCGATGGCGACGATATCCTCGGGGCCGATGCGCAGCCGAACCAGATAGCGGGCGAGGCGGTTGGCTTTACTGTCCAGTTCCCGGTAGCCGAGCTCGCAGTCGCCGAAAACCAGGGCGATGGCCTCGGGCGAGGCGTTGACCTGCGCCTCGAACAGCGCGGGCAGGGGGGTCTCGGGCAGGTCATGGGCGGTGGCGTTGAAGTCCTCCAGCACCTGTTGGCGCTCCGCCGGCGTCAGGACGTTGAGCTCCGCGACGCGGGTAGCCGGGTTTGCCTCCGCCATCCGGCCCAGCAGCACCGTGAGCTGCTCGAGAATGCGGTTTGCAGTCTGCGCATCGACCCGCGAACGGTCATGACTGAGGCGCAGCCGCACGGATTTACCGGGGATCACCGTCAGTGAAAGCGGATAATGGGCGGAGTCGAAGCCGTTGACCTCACCGATCCGCAGACCTTCGGCAAAGGTTTGCAGCGTCTCATCGACCGGATAATTCTCGAAGACGTAAAGCGCCTCGAACAGCGGAGCGCCGTCGCCGATGCCGGCGAGGCGCTGCACGGTACTGAGCGGGAGATGGGCATGCGGCTCCTGTTCGGCCTGGATGAGCTGCAGCTCGCGGAGCCAGGCCGCCAGATTGTCTCCCGGGCGTAGCGAGGCGTGTAGAGGCAGGGTGCCGATATACAGCCCGACTGCCTGGTCGACGCCTTCGCGCGCGGCGTTGCGGCCGCTGCGGGTGATGCCGATAGTGATCGCGGACAGCGCATTCAACTGGCCGAGCAGGCGCATGAAGGCGCCCTGGAAAACGGTGGAAAGGGTTAAATCGTTCGCGCGGGCAAAAGCCTCCAGATCCCTGCCGAGATCGGCAGAGAGGGCGCTATGGCATTCGCCGATACCGGATAGCCGCTTGGCGGGTGCGGGGAGCGCGGCGAGGGCGCCGCCTTCGTGTACCTGGAGATGCTTTCGCCAATAGGCGCCGGCGGCATCCCGGTCCTGTTGCAGCAGCCAGGCCAGATGCCGGCGCCAGTCATAGGGCGCGGGAAGGACATCACCCCGGTACAGCGCGGCGAAGTCGGCGAACAGGATCGGCATGGACCAGCCATCAAGCAGGGCATGGTGATTGGCGATCAGCAGGGTATGGCGATCCGGTCCATGGCGGACGAGCCTGGCGCGCAGCAGGGGGCCGTGCTCGAGATCAAAGCACTCGGCCTTGTCTTCGGCGATGATACTTTCCAGTATCGCGGCCCGTTCCTCAGCGTTCCGGACCGGCAGCTCGCAGTAGCGCCAGTCCGGGCCGGTATGCGACAGCAGGCCCAGCCCCTGAACCAGGGCCTGCGCAGGCAGCGCGAGGCGGAGCACGGCGTGACGTTCGATCAGTTGCCCGAAGGCTTCCCTGAGCCGCCCGGCGTCGAGCGGGCCGCGAAGATCAAGGGCGATCTGGACATGATAGGGATCGTCCCCCCGCTCGGGGTCAAGCGCCAGACTCTCGAAGGCCAGTCCGGCCTGAAGCGGCGCCAGCGGGATGACCGCCTCGAAAGCGGGTTCGGCGGCCAGCCGGTCCAGCAGCGCCTGATCCAGCCCCGCCTGTCTTGCCAACGGGAAATCGGCCGGAATCCTGCGCTGCGCCAGGGGCGCCTGCTGACAATGCCGGCATAGCGCAGCGAGCGCGGCTTCGAAATACCGGGCCAGAGAAGCGATGGCCGCTTCGTCATGGACCTCGGGCAGATAACACCAATTAACGCAAAGCGCGCCGTCCGCATTGAGGAAAGCGTTCACGTCGATGAGATGGGTGCGCGCCCTGAGCGGATCGTCCTGACCGCCGCCCAGGTCATCCGGTGCGAAACACCAGCCTTCGGAAGCGGGAGTCTGCTCGAAGCGGCCGAGGTAGTTGAACAGAATGCCGGGCCTGGGCAGCGCCGCGAGAAGTGGCGCGGTATCGGGATTGAGGTGGCGCAGGATGCCAAAGCCCAGGCCTTTGTCGTCGGTGATGCGCAGCGCCTCCCTGATGCGGCGCAGCAGCAGACCTGCCGCCGCGCCGCCCTGGAACGCCTCGCCGAGCGAGAGGCCTGCGCAATCGAGGCGTACGGGATGCACGCTGGTGAACCAGCCCACGGTGCGGGTGAGATCGAGTCCGCTGGCCTCGTCCTCGCGGCCATGGCCTTCGCGATCCACCAGCAGCGGAGCGTAAGAGCTGAACGCTGCTCCGGCCAAATCCGGCCGCCATCGTTCGAGCGCCATGGCCAGCGCCGCGAGCAGGAAATCGTCAATGGTCGCGTCATAGACGCCCAGCGCCGCGTGCAGGCTGTAAAGGGTCGCGGCAGCCACGGAGCCGGAAAGGCATTTGGCCTTGCCAAGCGTATTCCCGATCGGATGCTCACCGGGGAGGGAAAGGCGTTCTTCACCCGGGAGCGCAGCAGCGCCGTGCAGCACGCGCTGCCAGAGCGGCAGTTCGGCCAGCCTTGCCGGGGATGAGGCTTCATGCTGCAGGTAATCGGCCCAGTCGCGAAGGGAATGCGTCCGGGACGGCAGCGGTCGTCCGGCGCACAGCAGTTCAATATCCTCCAGCAGAATACGCCAGGAAACGCCATCGACCGACAGATGATGAATGGCGAGCAGCAGCAGCGGGCGTTGCGAAGCACGGGCCACCCAGAGGGCGGCGACCATGCGTCCCGCGGCCGGATCGAGCTGTGCCGGAAGATCGCGGTAAGCGGCGCGGATAAGGGCGACGGCGTTGTCGGTGGAGGCGGCTGAGGCATCAAGCAGCGAGAACGCCGGCGCCGTGCCAGGAGGATCGAGGATCAGCGCCGGCGGTTCTCCCGCCTCTCCCGGTAAGATCCGCAGGCGCAGCGCATCGTGATGCTTGATGAGCGAAAGCAGCGCGTCCTCGACGGTGGCGGGAGAGAGGCAGGCGGGAACCTCGAGGGCGACGGCCTGGTGGAAGCGGTCGAGGTGGCCGAGTGCCAGGAACTCCCGGGCAATGGGTGTCAGCGCGACCGGTCCCGGAAGGGGCGGCAAACAGGGCGGAATCAGCTCGGAAACCGTGTCGGCGATGGCGGCGAGCGCCTCAACCTGCGGATGCTCGAAGATATCGCGAACGGTAAAGGCCAGTCCTGCACTGCGCGCCTTGCTGACCAGGCGGATGGCGGTGATGCTGTCGCCGCCGAGGGCAAAGAAACCATCGTCGGCGCCGACGGGTGACGCGCCGGTCAGTTCGGCGTAAAGCGCGGCCAGCAAGGCCTCTTTTGCATCCCTGGGCGGGCGGTAAGCCGCATCGCCCCGAATCTCCGCTTCGGGCAGGGCGCGGCTATCGAGCTTGCCGTTGGGGGTGAGCGGCAGGTGATCGATCGCGACGAAGGCGGCGGGAATCATATAGTCTGGCAGGGAGCGGGCCAGATGCGCGCGCAGCGCCGAAGCGGAGGGCGGTTCAATGCCGCCTTTGTGAACGCAATAGGCGATCAGGCGCCTGTCGCCCGATGCGCCGTGCATGCCCTGAACCGGGCGCGCCTGTACGGTGACCTGAGCAATGGCGGGGTGAGAAGCGAGCGCGGCCTCGATCTCGCCGGGCTCGATGCGGAAGCCGCGGATCTTGACTTGAAGATCGCAGCGTCCGAGGTAATCGAGGTTGCCGTCGTCACGCCATCGGGCGAGATCGCCGCTGCGGTACATGCGGGCGCCGGGCGGACCGAAAGGGCAGGCGATGAAGCGCTCGGCGGTCAGTCCGGGGCGGTGTGCGTAGCCGCGCGCCAGGCCTGCGCCTGCGATGTAGAGTTCGCCGGGGACGCCGACCGGGACCGGGTTCAGGGCGGGGTCGAGGACATAAGATTGATATCCGGGTAATGGTTTGCCTATGGAAACGATAGCGGTCGTGTTATTGCCATCAAGCTGAACACTATAACCCGTCGCATCAATCGTGGTCTCGGTAGGACCGTAAAGATTAAAGATGCGGGCATTGGGAAAGATGGACGAAACGGTCAGGGCCGTTTCAACAGAAAGCGCTTCACCGCCGACCAGTAGCTGCGTGAGGTTCGGACAAATGAACGTATCAGGAATCGATGCTGCGAAGAGGGGCGTGGCATCCAGAACGGCAATAGCATGCCGGTTTACTATGAGGACTACTTCATCGGGATTGCGTCTTTGGTTTTCATCGAAAACAATGAGTGTGTGACCGAGTAGGCCGAGGAGTAATTGCTGAATTGAAGGATCGAAACTAACACTCGTGAGCCAGGCGATGCGGCTGCCTGGTTTTAGATCAAGCCAAACAGCGAGGGTTTGGACCTTTCTGGAGATTGATCCTTGCGAGATGCCCACCCCCTTTGGCGCGCCGGTACTGCCCGAAGTATAAATCAGATAGGCGAGATGCTGCGGGGTGAGGGGGCGAACCCGCTCGGCCTGGGTGAGCGCCTCGGGGCTGAGCGGGGCCAGCTGCGCCTGAGCGGAGGGATCGTCGAGGCACAGCGTCTGCCGGGTTGAGGCCAATCCCTCCGCCGGCGCCGCACTCTCCGGACTGTCCAGACGCGCGTGAAGAATGTCCGTTGAGGTAATGAGCAGGCGCGCCCGGCTGTCCGCGATCATGAAGGCGAGACGGTCTTTCGGGTATTCGGGATCGAGCGGCAGATAAGCCGCGCCGGCCTTGAGAACGGCGAGCAGCGCAACCACCATCTCGATCGAACGTTCGAGGGCGATGGCGACGATATCCTCGGGGCCGATGCGCAGCCGAACCAGATAGCGGGCGAGGCGGTTGGCTTTACTGTCCAGTTCCCGGTAGCCGAGCTCGCAGTCGCCGAAAACCAGGGCGATGGCCTCGGGCGAGGCGTTGACCTGCGCCTCGAACAGCGCGGGCAGGGGGGTCTCGGGCAGGTCATGGGCGGTGGCGTTGAAGTCCTCCAGCACCTGTTGGCGCTCCGCCGGCGTCAGGACGTTGAGCTCCGCGACGCGGGTAGCCGGGTTTGCCTCCGCCATCCGGCCCAGCAGCACCGTGAGCTGCTCGAGAATGCGGTTTGCAGTCTGCGCATCGACCCGCGAACGGTCATGACTGAGGCGCAGCCGCACGGATTTACCGGGGATCACCGTCAGTGAAAGCGGATAATGGGCGGAGTCGAAGCCGTTGACCTCACCGATCCGCAGACCTTCGGCAAAGGTTTGCAGCGTCTCATCGACCGGATAATTCTCGAAGACGTAAAGCGCCTCGAACAGCGGAGCGCCGTCGCCGATGCCGGCGAGGCGCTGCACGGTACTGAGCGGGAGATGGGCATGCGGCTCCTGTTCGGCCTGGATGAGCTGCAGCTCGCGGAGCCAGGCCGCCAGATTGTCTCCCGGGCGTAGCGAGGCGTGTAGAGGCAGGGTGCCGATATACAGCCCGACTGCCTGGTCGACGCCTTCGCGCGCGGCGTTGCGGCCGCTGCGGGTGATGCCGATAGTGATCGCGGACAGCGCATTCAACTGGCCGAGCAGGCGCATGAAGGCGCCCTGGAAAACGGTGGAAAGGGTTAAATCGTTCGCGCGGGCAAAAGCCTCCAGATCCCTGCCGAGATCGGCAGAGAGGGCGCTATGGCATTCGCCGATACCGGATAGCCGCTTGGCGGGTGCGGGGAGCGCGGCGAGGGCGCCGCCTTCGTGTACCTGGAGATGCTTTCGCCAATAGGCGCCGGCGGCATCCCGGTCCTGTTGCAGCAGCCAGGCCAGATGCCGGCGCCAGTCATAGGGCGCGGGAAGGACATCACCCCGGTACAGCGCGGCGAAGTCGGCGAACAGGATCGGCATGGACCAGCCATCAAGCAGGGCATGGTGATTGGCGATCAGCAGGGTATGGCGATCCGGTCCATGGCGGACGAGCCTGGCGCGCAGCAGGGGGCCGTGCTCGAGATCAAAGCACTCGGCCTTGTCTTCGGCGATGATACTTTCCAGTATCGCGGCCCGTTCCTCAGCGTTCCGGACCGGCAGCTCGCAGTAGCGCCAGTCCGGGCCGGTATGCGACAGCAGGCCCAGCCCCTGAACCAGGGCCTGCGCAGGCAGCGCGAGGCGGAGCACGGCGTGACGTTCGATCAGTTGCCCGAAGGCTTCCCTGAGCCGCCCGGCGTCGAGCGGGCCGCGAAGATCAAGGGCGATCTGGACATGATAGGGATCGTCCCCCCGCTCGGGGTCAAGCGCCAGACTCTCGAAGGCCAGTCCGGCCTGAAGCGGCGCCAGCGGGATGACCGCCTCGAAAGCGGGTTCGGCGGCCAGCCGGTCCAGCAGCGCCTGATCCAGCCCCGCCTGTCTTGCCAACGGGAAATCGGCCGGAATCCTGCGCTGCGCCAGGGGCGCCTGCTGACAATGCCGGCATAGCGCAGCGAGCGCGGCTTCGAAATACCGGGCCAGAGAAGCGATGGCCGCTTCGTCATGGACCTCGGGCAGATAACACCAATTAACGCAAAGCGCGCCGTCCGCATTGAGGAAAGCGTTCACGTCGATGAGATGGGTGCGCGCCCTGAGCGGATCGTCCTGACCGCCGCCCAGGTCATCCGGTGCGAAACACCAGCCTTCGGAAGCGGGAATCTGCTCGAAGCGGCCGAGGTAGTTGAACAGAATGCCGGGCCTGGGCAGCGCCGCGAGAAGTGGCGCGGTATCGGGATTGAGGTGGCGCAGGATGCCAAAGCCCAGGCCCTTGTCGTCGGTGATGCGCAGCGCCTCCCTGATGCGGCGCAGCAGCAGACCTGCCGCCGCGCCGCCCTGGAACGCCTCGCCGAGCGAGAGGCCTGCGCAATCGAGGCGTACGGGATGCACGCTGGTGAACCAGCCCACGGTGCGGGTGAGATCGAGTCCGCTGGCCTCGTCCTCGCGGCCATGGCCTTCGCGATCCACCAGCAGCGGAGCGTAAGAGCTGAACGCTGCTCCGGCCAAATCCGGCCGCCATCGTTCGAGCGCCATGGCCAGCGCCGCGAGCAGGAAATCGTCAATGGTCGCGTCATAGACGCCCAGCGCCGCGTGCAGGCTGTAAAGGGTCGCGGCAGCCACGGAGCCGGAAAGGCATTTGGCCTTGCCAAGCGTATTCCCGATCGGATGCTCACCGGGGAGGGAAAGGCGTTCTTCACCCGGGAGCGCAGCAGCGCCGTGCAGCACGCGCTGCCAGAGCGGCAGTTCGGCCAGCCTTGCCGGGGATGAGGCTTCATGCTGCAGGTAATCGGCCCAGTCGCGAAGGGAATGCGTCCGGGACGGCAGCGGCCGTCCGGCGCACAGCAGTTCAATATCCTCCAGCAGAATACGCCAGGAAACGCCATCGACCGACAGATGATGAATGGCGAGCAGCAGCAGCGGGCGTTGCGAAGCACGGGCCACCCAGAGGGCGGCGACCATGCGTCCCGCGGCCGGATCGAGCTGTGCCGGAAGATCGCGGTAAGCGGCGCGGATAAGGGCGACGGCGTTGTCGGTGGAGGCGGCTGAGGCATCAAGCAGCGAGAACGCCGGCGCCGTGCCAGGAGGATCGAGGATCAGCGCCGGCGGTTCTCCCGCCTCTCCCGGTAAGATCCGCAGGCGCAGCGCATCGTGATGCTCGATGAGCGAAAGCAGCGCGTCCTCGACGGTGGCGGGAGAGAGGCAGGCGGGAACCTCGAGGGCGACGGCCTGGTGGAAGCGGTCGAGGTGGCCGAGTGCCAGGAACTCCCGGGCAATGGGTGTCAGCGCGACCGGTCCCGGAAGGGGCGGCAAACAGGGCGGAATCAGCTCGGAAACCGTGTCGGCGATGGCGGCGAGCGCCTCAACCTGCGGATGCTCGAAGATATCGCGAACGGTAAAGGCCAGTCCTGCACTGCGCGCCTTGCTGACCAGGCGGATGGCGGTGATGCTGTCGCCGCCGAGGGCAAAGAAACCATCGTCGGCGCCGACGGGTGACGCGCCGGTCAGTTCGGCGTAAAGCGCGGCCAGCAAGGCCTCTTTTGCATCCCTGGGCGGGCGGTAAGCCGCATCGCCCCGAATCTCCGCTTCGGGCAGGGCGCGGCTATCGAGCTTGCCGTTGGGGGTGAGCGGCAGGTGATCGATCGCGACGAAGGCGGCGGGAATCATATAGTCTGGCAGGGAGCGGGCCAGATGCGCGCGCAGCGCCGAAGCGTTGGGCGGTTCAATGCCGCCTTTGTGAACGCAATAGGCGATCAGGCGCCTGTCGCCCGGTGCGCCGTGCATGCCCTGAACCGGGCGCGCCTGTACGGTGACCTGAGCAATGGCGGGGTGAGAAGCGAGCGCGGCCTCGATCTCGCCGGGCTCGATGCGGAAGCCGCGGATCTTGACTTGAAGATCGCAGCGTCCGAGGTAATCGAGGTTGCCGTCGTCACGCCATCGGGCGAGATCGCCGCTGCGGTACATGCGGGCGCCGGGCGGACCGAAAGGGCAGGCGATGAAGCGCTCGGCGGTCAGTCCGGGGCGGTGTGCGTAGCCGCGCGCCAGGCCTGCGCCTGCGATGTAGAGTTCGCCGGGGACGCCGACCGGGACCGGGTTCAGGGCGGAATCGAGAAGATAGATCCGGGTGTTCCAGATCGGGGAGCCGATGGAAACAAAAATCGAATCTGAGTCTGCATCTTTTTCGATTATTTCATAGGCTGTACACGCTATAGTCGATTCAGTTGGACCGTATTGGTTGACAAAGCGAGTTTTTGGATTGTTTTTCCACCACAAATAAACAGCATCCTGTCGAAGCGCTTCACCACCGATGACCACCAGCTGGGCAGAAATTGCCGCCGTTTCAGATTGTATTGAACTTCCGAGGATGTCAAGGTGAACTGGATTCAGCTTGATCAAGGAATAGTTTTCCCTGGATGAAAGATTCGTCGCTAAGTTATCGAGCTCGGTCTGTGGATCAATAAGCCTGACCGAACGTCCTATAATCAGAGGGAGCCACAGACTTGTGCCTGTTGCATCAAAAGCAATGGAGGTATTGATCGGGGCCCCTCTACCACTGTCCGGCCGGTAGAAGTGGATGCCCCAAAAGAGATAATTACTTAATCCCTGATGTGTGACAGCGACCGATTTCGGCGCGCCGGTACTGCCCGAGGTATAAATCAGATAGGCGAGATGCTGCGGAGAGAGGGGGCGAACCCGCTCGGCCTGGGTGAGCGCCTCGGGGCTGAACTGGGCCAGCTGCGCCTGAGCGGAGGGATCGTCGAGGCACAGCGTCTGCCGGGTTGAGGCCAATCCCTCCGCGGGCGCCGCACTCTCCGGACTGTCCAGACGCGCGTGAAGAATGTCCGTTGAGGTAATGAGCAGGCGCGCCCGGCTGTCCTCGATCATGAAGGCGAGACGGTCTTTCGGGTATTCGGGATCGAGCGGCAGATAAGCCGCGCCGGCCTTGAGAACGGCGAGCAGCGCAACCACCATCTCGATCGAACGTTCGAGGGCGATGGCGACGATATCCTCGGGGCCGATGCGCAGCCGAACCAGATAGCGGGCGAGGCGGTTGGCTTTACTGTCCAGTTCCCGGTAGCTGAGTTCGCAGTCGCCGAAAACCAGGGCGATGGCCTCGGGCGAGGCGTTGACCTGCGCCTCGAACAGCGCGGGCAGGGGGGTCTCGGGCAGGTCATGGGCGGTGGCGTTGAAGTCCTGGAGAACCTGGCTGCGCGCCGGTTCTCCCAGCAGCGGCAAGGCGGCCGGCGGTAAAGCCGGTCGCTCCACCATTCCGGTGACGAGGTTGAGAAAAGCGTCACGCCAACGCAGGACGCTGTTCTCGTCAAAGAGATCGGCGTCGAACTCGAAGCCGCCGGCAATCGCGCCATCCGGCGTCGTCGCCAGGGAAAGGGTAAGATCGAACTTGGCCCGATCGGGCGAGAGCGGGAGGCACTCAACCTGCAGTCCCTCCAATGCAAAAGTTTCATCGCTCTGGTGCTGCCAGGCAAACATCGCCTGGAACAGCGGGGTGTGGGACAGCGAGCGTCCCGCCGCGAGCTCCTCGACCAGACGCTCGAAGGGCGCGTCCTGATGCGCGAGGGCATCCAGGACACGGTCCCTGACCTGGGCGATGAGGTCATCGGCGCTGAGCGTTCCCACAAGCGTGATGCGCAAGGTCAGGGTGTTGACGAAGAAACCGATCAGGTATTCCAGATCCGGCAGGGCGCGTCCGGCGACCGGGAAACCGATGACGACCTCGTCCTGGCGGGCCAGCCTTGCGAGAAGCGCGGCATAAGCGGCCATCAGCACGGCAAACAGGGTCGAGCCGTGGCGGTGGGCGCATTGTTCGAGCGCGGCGCGCAGTGGTGCGGAGCAGCGGAGCGGAATACTCCCTGCCCGGCGGGCGCGATGCGCTTCGCGGGGGCGGTCGGCGGGCAGGGAGAGCAACGCGGGTGCGCCGGTCAGACGCTCGCGCCAATGGGCAAGCTGACGATCGAGCTCGCCTGAGCCTTCGAGCCAGCGTCGCTGCCAGGCGGCATGATCGGCATAGGCAAGCGGCAGGGACGCGCAGGCCGGGGGAACGCCGCGTACGGCGGCGGCATAGCCTTCCCGCAACTCGCGCAGGATCACCCCGACCGAGACGCCATCGCCGGCGGCATGATGCAGAACGACCACCAGGACGTGCTCGCACGGGTCACAGCGGAACAGCGTGGCGCGCAGCAGGAGATCGCGGGCCAGCTCGAAGGGGCGAACTGTCTCGCGAACGATCGCGTCATGCAGCGCGGATTCGCGTTGGCCGGAATCCGGAGCGGAGAGGTCATGGACAGCGATCAGCGTCTCGGCCGGGGGTACCGGCAACAGAAGGCCGGTGGGCTGACCGTCGCGTTCGACGATAACGGTTCTGAGCGGTTCATGGCGAAGGATCAGCGTTTCGAGCGCGGCGGCCATGGCCCTGCTATCGAAAGCGCCGTGCAGGCGGAATGCGCCGGGCATGTTGTAGCGGGAAGAGGGGCCTTCAAGCCGGTCGAGTGCCCAGAGGCGCACCTGTCCGAAGGAAAGGGCGCGGTACTCGCCGTCAGCGCCTTCGCCTGGGCGAATCGGCGGACGGGCATCGCGGGCCAGGGAATCGAGGACCTTCGCGAGCGCTTCGACGGTGGGGTGCTCGAACAGCGCCCGGAGCGGCAGTTCGAGAGCGGTCGCCTCGCGCACCCGTGCGATCAGGCGCATCGCCAGCAGCGAATGTCCGCCGAGGGCAAAGAAACCATCGTCGGCGCCGACGGGTGACGCGCCGGTCAGTTCGGCGTAAAGCGCGGCCAGCAAGGCCTCTTTTGCATCCCTGGGCGGGCGGTAAGCCGCATCGCCCCGAATCTCCGCTTCGGGCAGGGCGCGGCTATCGAGCTTGCCGTTGGGGGTGAGCGGCAGGTGATCGATCGCGACAAAGGCGGCGGGAATCATATAGTCTGGCAGGGAGCGGGCCAGATGCGCGCGCAGCGCCGAAGCGGAGGGCGGTTCAATGCCGCCTTTGTGAACGCAATAGGCGATCAGGCGCCTGTCGCCCGGTGCGCCGTGCATGCCCTGAACCGGGCGCGCCTGTACGGTGACCTGAGCAATGGCGGGGTGAGAAGCGAGCGCGGCCTCGATCTCGCCGGGCTCGATGCGGAAGCCGCGGATCTTGACTTGAAGATCGCAGCGTCCGAGGTAATCGAGGTTGCCGTCGTCACGCCATCGGGCGAGATCGCCGCTGCGGTACATGCGGGCGCCGGGCGGACCGAAGGGGCAGGCGATGAAGCGCTCGGCGGTCAGTGCGGGGCGGTGTGCGTAGCCGCGCGCCAGGCCTGCGCCTGCGATGTAGAGTTCGCCGGGGACGCCGACCGGGACCGGGTTTAATGCTGGGTCGAGAATATAAGCACACTCATTGCCAAGCGGTTTTCCAATGATGCCAGCATCATTGCCAGAAACAACAGCGTGCTTGCTTGACCAGATTGTGGTTTCGGTCGGACCGTATACATGAGTTACGCTTCCGAAGTACAACAGCCGATCCAGAAGATGGCTGGATGCGGACTCTCCACCGATGACGATTCGAACAGGAAGGTTGAAGTCTGATTCCAACAGCGCGCTCCACATGCTTGGAGTCGCCTGCATGAAGGTGGGCTTGATTCGTCCAGCTATTTTCCTGATGGCATCCGGCGTGCGACTTTCTTCGCTTGGTAGGATATGTACAGAAGCTCCTGCTGTTAAAGGAAGAAAAATTTCCAATCCTGCAATATCGAAGGAGAGGGTTGTCAGCGCGAGTAAGCTGTCTTTAACACCCAGGTCGTTTTTAAAGGATGAAAGCAGTCCACACAAGTTGAGTTGAGTGATGCCCACCCCCTTTGGCGCGCCGGTACTGCCCGAAGTATAGATCAGATAGGCGAGATGCTGCGGGGTGAGGGGGCGAACCCGCTCGGCCTGGGTGAGCGCCTCGGGGCTGAGCTGGGCCAGCTGCGCCTGGGTCGCGGGATCGTCGAGGCACAGCGTCTGCCGGGTTGAGGCCAATCCCTCCGCCGGCGCCGCACTCTCCGGACTGTCCAGACGCGCGTGAAGAATGTCCGTTGAGGTAATGAGCAGGCGCGCCCGGCTGTCCGCGATCATGAAGGCGAGACGGTCTTTCGGGTATTCGGGATCGAGCGGCAGATAAGCCGCGCCGGCCTTGAGAACGGCGAGCAGCGCAACCACCATCTCGATCGAACGTTCGAGGGCGATGGCGACGATATCCTCGGGGCCGATGCGCAGCCGAACCAGATAGCGGGCGAGGCGGTTGGCTTTACTGTCCAGTTCCCGGTAGCCGAGCTCGCAGTCGCCGAAAACCAGGGCGATGGCCTCGGGCGAGGCGTTGACCTGCGCCTCGAACAGCGCGGGCAGGGGGGTCTCGGGCAGGTCATGGGCGGTGGCGTTGAAGTCCTCCAGCACCTGTTGGCGCTCCGCCGGCGTCAGGACGTTGAGCTCCGCGACGCGGGTAGCCGGGTTTGCCTCCGCCATCCGGCCCAGCAGCACCGTGAGCTGCTCGAGAATGCGGTTTGCAGTCTGCGCATCGACCCGCGAACGGTCATGACTGAGGCGCAGCCGCACGGATTTACCGGGGATCACCGTCAGTGAAAGCGGATAATGGGCGGAGTCGAAGCCGTTGACCTCACCGATCCGCAGACCTTCGGCAAAGGTTTGCAGCGTCTCATCGACCGGATAATTCTCGAAGACGTAAAGCGCCTCGAACAGCGGAGCGCCGTCGCCGATGCCGGCGAGGCGCTGCACGGTACTGAGCGGGAGATGGGCATGCGGCTCCTGTTCGGCCTGGATGAGCTGCAGCTCGCGGAGCCAGGCCGCCAGATTGTCTCCCGGGCGTAGCGAGGCGTGTAGAGGCAGGGTGCCGATATACAGCCCGACTGCCTGGTCGACGCCTTCGCGCGCGGCGTTGCGGCCGCTGCGGGTGATGCCGATAGTGATCGCGGACAGCGCATTCAACTGGCCGAGCAGGCGCATGAAGGCGCCCTGGAAAACGGTGGAAAGGGTTAAATCGTTCGCGCGGGCAAAAGCCTCCAGATCCCTGCCGAGATCGGCAGAGAGGGCGCTATGGCATTCGCCGATACCGGATAGCCGCTTGGCGGGTGCGGGGAGCGCGGCGAGGGCGCCGCCTTCGTGTACCTGGAGATGCTTTCGCCAATAGGCGCCGGCGGCATCCCGGTCCTGTTGCAGCAGCCAGGCCAGATGCCGGCGCCAGTCATAGGGCGCGGGAAGGACATCACCCCGGTACAGCGCGGCGAAGTCGGCGAACAGGATCGGCATGGACCAGCCATCAAGCAGGGCATGGTGATTGGCGATCAGCAGGGTATGGCGATCCGGTCCATGGCGGACGAGCCTGGCGCGCAGCAGGGGGCCGTGCTCGAGATCAAAGCACTCGGCCTTGTCTTCGGCGATGATACTTTCCAGTATCGCGGCCCGTTCCTCAGCGTTCCGGACCGGCAGCTCGCAGTAGCGCCAGTCCGGGCCGGTATGCGACAGCAGGCCCAGCCCCTGAACCAGGGCCTGCGCAGGCAGCGCGAGGCGGAGCACGGCGTGACGTTCGATCAGTTGCCCGAAGGCTTCCCTGAGCCGCCCGGCGTCGAGCGGGCCGCGAAGATCAAGGGCGATCTGGACATGATAGGGATCGTCCCCCCGCTCGGGGTCAAGCGCCAGACTCTCGAAGGCCAGTCCGGCCTGAAGCGGCGCCAGCGGGATGACCGCCTCGAAAGCGGGTTCGGCGGCCAGCCGGTCCAGCAGCGCCTGATCCAGCCCCGCCTGTCTTGCCAACGGGAAATCGGCCGGAATCCTGCGCTGCGCCAGGGGCGCCTGCTGACAATGCCGGCATAGCGCAGCGAGCGCGGCTTCGAAATACCGGGCCAGAGAAGCGATGGCCGCTTCGTCATGGACCTCGGGCAGATAACACCAATTAACGCAAAGCGCGCCGTCCGCATTGAGGAAAGCGTTCACGTCGATGAGATGGGTGCGCGCCCTGAGCGGATCGTCCTGACCGCCGCCCAGGTCATCCGGTGCGAAACACCAGCCTTCGGAAGCGGGAATCTGCTCGAAGCGGCCGAGGTAGTTGAACAGAATGCCGGGCCTGGGCAGCGCCGCGAGAAGTGGCGCGGTATCGGGATTGAGGTGGCGCAGGATGCCAAAGCCCAGGCCCTTGTCGTCGGTGATGCGCAGCGCCTCCCTGATGCGGCGCAGCAGCAGACCTGCCGCCGCGCCGCCCTGGAACGCCTCGCCGAGCGAGAGGCCTGCGCAATCGAGGCGTACGGGATGCACGCTGGTGAACCAGCCCACGGTGCGGGTGAGATCGAGTCCGCTGGCCTCGTCCTCGCGGCCATGGCCTTCGCGATCCACCAGCAGCGGAGCGTAAGAGCTGAACGCTGCTCCGGCCAAATCCGGCCGCCATCGTTCGAGCGCCATGGCCAGCGCCGCGAGCAGGAAATCGTCAATGGTCGCGTCATAGACGCCCAGCGCCGCGTGCAGGCTGTAAAGGGTCGCGGCAGCCACGGAGCCGGAAAGGCATTTGGCCTTGCCAAGCGTATTCCCGATCGGATGCTCACCGGGGAGGGAAAGGCGTTCTTCACCCGGGAGCGCAGCAGCGCCGTGCAGCACGCGCTGCCAGAGCGGCAGTTCGGCCAGCCTTGCCGGGGATGAGGCTTCATGCTGCAGGTAATCGGCCCAGTCGCGAAGGGAATGCGTCCGGGACGGCAGCGGTCGTCCGGCGCACAGCAGTTCAATATCCTCCAGCAGAATACGCCAGGAAACGCCATCGACCGACAGATGATGAATGGCGAGCAGCAGCAGCGGGCGTTGCGAAGCACGGGCCACCCAGAGGGCGGCGACCATGCGTCCCGCGGCCGGATCGAGCTGTGCCGGAAGATCGCGGTAAGCGGCGCGGATAAGGGCGACGGCGTTGTCGGTGGAGGCGGCTGAGGCATCAAGCAGCGAGAACGCCGGCGCCGTGCCTGGAGGATCGAGGATCAGCGCCGGCGGTTCTCCCGCCTCTCCCGGTAAGATCCGCAGGCGCAGCGCATCGTGATGCTTGATGAGCGAAAGCAGCGCGTCCTCGACGGTGGCGGGAGAGAGGCAGGCGGGAACCTCGAGGGCGACGGCCTGGTGGAAGCGGTCGAGGTGGCCGAGTGCCAGGAACTCCCGGGCAATGGGTGTCAGCGCGACCGGTCCCGGAAGGGGCGGCAAACAGGGCGGAATCAGCTCGGAAACCGTGTCGGCGATGGCGGCGAGCGCCTCAACCTGCGGATGCTCGAAGATATCGCGAACGGTAAAGGCCAGTCCTGCACTGCGCGCCTTGCTGACCAGGCGAATGGCGGTGATGCTGTCGCCGCCGAGGGCAAAGAAACCATCGTCGACGCCGACGGGTGACGCGCCGGTCAGTTCGGCGTAAAGCGCGGCCAGCAAGGCCTCTTTTGCATCCCTGGGCGGGCGGTAAGCCGCATCGCCCCGAATCTCCGCTTCGGGCAGGGCGCGGCTATCGAGCTTGCCGTTGGGGGTGAGCGGCAGGTGATCGATCGCGACAAAGGCGGCGGGAATCATATAGTCTGGCAGGGAGCGGGCCAGATGCGCGCGCAGCGCCGAAGCGGAGGGCGGTTCAATGCCGCCTTTGTGAACGCAATAGGCGATCAGGCGCCTGTCGCCCGGTGCGCCGTGCATGCCCTGAACCGGGCGCGCCTGTACGGTGACCTGAGCAATGGCGGGGTGAGAAGCGAGCGCGGCCTCGATCTCGCCGGGCTCGATGCGGAAGCCGCGGATCTTGACTTGAAGATCGCAGCGTCCGAGGTAATCGAGGTTGCCGTCGTCACGCCATCGGGCGAGATCGCCGCTGCGGTACATGCGGGCGCCGGGCGGACCGAAGGGACAGGCGATGAAGCGCTCGGCGGTCAGTGCGGGGCGGTGTGCGTAGCCGCGCGCCAGGCCTGCGCCTGCGATGTAGAGTTCGCCGGGGACGCCGACCGGGACCGGGTTCAGGGCGGAATCGAGAAGATAGATCCGGGTGTTCCAGATCGGGGAGCCGATGGGGACGTCGGTGCCGCCTGATTCCGCCCCGGTCGCCTCATATATAACACAGCCTACAACCGTTTCAGTGGGTCCATATTCGTTGATTAAGCGCGTATCAGGGGCATAGGTGCGCCAGATATCCAGATGATTCGAATTAAGCGCTTCACCGCCAATGACCAGAACTTGAATCTGCCTCTCCAGCGTCGTTGGCTCCAGTTTCTCTGCAAGTATTCCAAGATGAGCTGGAGTTACTTTGGCAAGCGATAGGTTCTGTCTTCTGGATAGAAGATCAGCCAGCTCGTCTAATTCCCGATCAGGGTCGAGGAGATAAACAGTTCTGCCGACAGCCAAGGGCAGCCAAAGGCTGGTTGCGGTGGCATCGAAACTGATGGAGGTATTGATCGGAGCGCCGGTTCCGTGTTCCGGGTGATAGAAACGAATGGCCCAGTGAACATAGTTATAGAAGCCTTCATGATGAATCGCGGAAGCCTTCGGTTTTCCGGTACTGCCCGAAGTATAGATCAGATAGGCGAGATGCTGCGGGGTGAGGGGGCGAACCCGCTCGGCCTGGGTGAGCGCCTCGGGGCTGAGCTGGGCCAGCTGCGCCTGGGTCGCGGGATCGTCGAGGCACAGCGTCTGCCGGGTTGAGGCAAAGTCCTCCGCCGGCGCCGCACTCTCCGGACTGTCCAGACGCGCGTGAAGAATGTCCGTTGAGGTAATGAGCAGGCGCGCCCGGCTGTCCTCGATCATGAAGGCGAGACGGTCTTTCGGGTATTCGGGATCGAGCGGCAGATAAGCCGCGCCGGCCTTGAGGACGGCGAGCAGCGCAACCACCATCTCGATCGAACGTTCGAGGGCGATGGCGACGATATCCTCGGGGCCGATGCGCAGCCGAACCAGATAGCGGGCGAGGCGGTTGGCTTTACTGTCCAGTTCCCGGTAGCCGAGTTCGCAGCCGCCGAAAACCAGGGCGATGGCCTCGGGCGAGGCGTTGACCTGCGCCTCGAACAGCGCGGGCAGGGGGGTCTCGGGCAGGTCATGGGCGGTGGCGTTGAAGTCCTCCAGCACTTTCCGATGTTCACTTTCATCCATAATCCGGAGTTCTGCCAGGTTCTTTAGGGTTGAGTCCTGCACCGTGTTTACGATGAATAGAATAAAACGGCTCAGATGACCAGCAAGGTCCGTTTCCGTGTAAAGTTCCTGGTTTCCGTTAAGATTGATGCGAAGAGATTGATCTGCCCGATCTTCATAAAACACCAGGCTGAGATCCTGTACCGGTCCATTCGAGAGATTCATGGTTCGGGTATGAATGTCGCCCATATCTCGATCCGCCTCAAACGCCATGTAGTTGACCGTAAAGGTCGCCGGATCATTAAAATCCATGAACTCACTCAGCATTTCTTCATGGCGATAGCGTTGGTGAGGCAGCACCCGCCGCATTTCCTGAGCCACCACCTGGAAGAGCTTCCGCAGGGTCATCAACGGAAAAAGCGTTAACCGGAGCGGCAGGATGTTGGATCTCATGTCGGCACACAGCTTGTCCTCCTCATTCAGACGTCCCGCAATTGGGAGATTGATCAAAATCTCCCAATGCCCCGTCATCCTCGCGTAATAAACACTGGTCAAGGCAATCATCAGGCGTGGCAGAGCGACACGATGCTGTCTGGCAATTTGCCTCAGACTGTCGACCAGGTCCTTGCCCAGGGTAAGCGTGCTACGAACGAACGATCGTCCTGCGGCAGGCCGTTGACCAGAAAGGCTTGGTCGGGCCGTAACGCCTTGAAGATAGTCCGCCCAGAAACGACGGTCTTCTTCAAAGGCAGGAGAGGCGCGATAGCTTGTTTCGGCTTGAAAAGCGTTATCCGGCAAGCACAGATCAGCTACCGCGCGCCCTTCAAGCAGCGCCTGATACGTTTCGAAAATAGCGTGCTGACAGTAACCGGTTGCGAAACCATCAAGAATGAGGTGGTGACACGATAGGTATAGAATGAAGGATTCTTTTTCTATCAGCAGCAGGGCTGAATTGAAAAGCGGTCCGGTATGAAGGTCAAAGGGTGTGGATCGCGCGCGCTCCATCCAGATGGCAGCAGCCACTTCGGGATTGGCCGCCGTGCGTAGGTCGATCTGGTCCAATCTCCAATCGGAATAGTCGTCGATCAACGCATAGGGGTGTTCATCTACGAGCGTCAGCCGGGAATGCAGGCAGGGGGCCGCTTTAACCACGCAACCGACAGCGGCAGAAAAGAGCGTTGTATTAAGCGGCCCTTCAATTCGAGTGTATTGGGCAATAGTGTAGCTGGAAGCGGAAGGATCATGCAGAAAGTGACCGACATAGATGGCTTGTTGAGCAATCGTCAGCGGTCGAAGCTGTAATGCCTGCTGATCCTTTGCGTGGTGGATAATGTCATCCATATTTTTTAGCGTCGGGTGGTGTTCCAGGAGGAAAGGCTTTCGTCCCTACCTAGTCGCTCCCTCCGTCCATCGCTTTCTGAAGGCTGATAGGCCGCATATCGAGCCAATTCGCATCGACATACGCCAGACATTCTGCCTTGGATCCCTGACAGCCGGCCGCTGCCCAGCCAGCGGGAGCAACTTGGCCTGCCGGCCAGAGAGAATGCTGGCCTTCTGCATTGATAAGCACTTTGAAAAGGTCACCGTCAATGGTGAAATCATCCGGTCGATTCTGTTTCTCAGACATGGAAAATGCTCAAGCTATCATAAGGGGTAAAGCTAAATTTAAGATTTAGATGAGAAGGGTCTTGATTTTAACGCGTCAACAACGCTGAGTAAAAAGGTAGAAGACAATCATGTTGACATGAACTTCATCAAATCCATCGCCGTCTTCGTCGTTCGCCTATTATTCCCATAGTCTTAACAAGGGAAGCCGATTATAAATTACCCTCACAAACAGGCGCGATTTTTATTCTTGATGAGTACCTCCCTCGCGGGTACCATTGAGGCATACTACCGGGAAAACCGATTTCAGGAAGCTATTTTTTAACCCTATCCTTAGTTTGCATCCCAGCCTTGCGCAGAGTTGACTGGTGACACGAGCAGATATTTCCACGCCTGTCAGGCCGATACACTTAGCTTTGCTTTCCGCTTTCAGCCTCGCACTGATTTTGTTTCTCCCGGGATGCGGGCTTAAGGGCGGTGTCTTTGACACGGTTGGACCTGATTACATTGCGCCCAGCCTTGAAAAACAGACTGAATGGGCGCTGCCTGCCGATTCAGCAACTCGGGTCGCGCATCGCGGCGCTACTTCAGACCTTCGTCGCTGGTGGCTTCAGTTTCAGGACCCGATTCTGATCCAACTGATGGATGCCGCACAAAGCGTCAACGCCAACACGCGCCTGGCGAAAGCCAGCGTCAATCAAGCTCGTGCCTCCTTTATTGATGCGAATATTATCTCTATACCCAGTCTGTCGGCTGCCAGTCGGGAAAACACTCAGGGAACATCGTATGATGAGGTACTTGACAATTTGATCACTCCCGGTACGCCTGGTGAAAACGGCTACGAATCCGTGTACGCCACAGCGGGTGGTAGCCTGCAGTCCAGTTGGGAGATAGATCTTTATGGAGGAATGTCTCGTCAGCTTGAAGCGTCTGAAAGTCAGATCCAATCGAAACTGGCGGGATGGCATGATGCCCGTGTTTCTGTCGCGGTTGAAGTAGCCAATAGCTACGCGGGTTATCGGTTTTGTGAATTGCAGCGAAATATTGAAGCGAAGGATGCAGCGTCACGGAAAGAAACTGTTCGAATGGTCGATATTCTGGTTGAGGCGGGTTTTTCCTCTCCCAGAGACGCATCCCTTTCAAGGGCAACGGCAGACGAGGGTATCCGGAACCTGGAGGTCAGAAAGGCACAGTGTGAGCAAAGCTTGAAATCGTTGGTCGAGCTTACAGGACTCAGCGATTTCGATATAAGAAAAATATTGAACAGCGAGCCCGCGAGAGAGGGGAGGATACCCACGCCCGCTCCGTTTCAGGTAGGGCGAATTCCCGCAGAGGTTTTAATGCAGAGACCCGACTTGATCATGGCTGAGAGAAACCTTGCCGAAGCCAGCGCGAAGATAGGTGTCGAACGTTCTCAACAGTACCATCGACTAACAATAATCGGCAACATCATGGCAGGGTTGGCTAATATTAACATCAGTAGCTTTAATGCAATTGGCGCCGCCTTTCATTTTGGTCCTTCATTGACCTTACCAGTATTCGAGTCCGTCAAGCGCGAGGCAAACACCGACGCGGCCATCGCGCGATATGAGGCCGCCTTGGCTGCGTTTTATGCGAGGGTGCGGCTGGCGGCAAAGGAAGTGGAGGGCGCGCTGATTCAACTGGACGCTGTAGATAAACAGCATCCTACGGCATCCTCCGCCGCCTCTCACTACAGAAAATATCTTGATTCCATGCAGGAAGCTTATCGCAAAGGCATTGCAAGCCTGATCGAAGTGGAAACATCACGGCGGTATGTTTTGGCAGCCGATCTTGCTTTAGCAAGGCTTGATCATAAAAAGGTTACTGCCTGGATTTCGTTATACCGAGCTGTCGGTGGAAGTTGGGAAGCAGGGCACAAGCGGTCTATCGATGATCACGGTCAACCAGCTGTAAATGATTAAATGCAGCGTGTCTCTCAGTCGATCTTCGAGCGTAGCGTTCACTATTTCTTCCTTTAGGCTCAACATTCCTTCATCATGTTGACATGAACTTCATCAAATCCATCGCCGTCTTCGTCGTTCGCCTATTATTCCCATAGTCTTAACAAGGGAAGCCGATTATAAATTACCCTCACAAACAGGCGCGATTTTTATTCTTGATGAGTACCTCCCTCGCGGGTACCATTGAGGCATACTACCGGGAAAACCGATTTCAGGAAGCTATTTTTTAACCCTATCCTTAGTTTGCATCCCAGCCTTGCGCAGAGTTGACTGGTGACACGAGCAGATATTTCCACGCCTGTCAGGCCGATACACTTAGCTTTGCTTTCCGCTTTCAGCCTCGCACTGATTTTGTTTCTCCCGGGATGCGGGCTTAAGGGCGGTGTCTTTGACACGGTTGGACCTGATTACATCGCGCCCAGCCTTGAAAAACAGACTGAATGGGCGCTGCCTGCCGATTCAGCAACTCGGGTCGCACATCGCGGCGCTACTTCAGACCTTCGTCGCTGGTGGCTTCAGTTTCAGGACCCGATTCTGATCCAACTGATGGATGCCGCACAAAGCGTCAACGCCAACACGCGCCTGGCGAAAGCCAGCGTCAATCAAGCTCGTGCCTCCTTTATTGATGCGAATATTATCTCTATACCCAGTCTGTCGGCTGCCAGTCGGGAAAACACTCAGGGAACATCGTATGATGAGGTACTTGACAATTTGATCACTCCCGGTACGCCTGGTGAAAACGGCTACGAATCCGTGTACGCCACAGCGGGTGGTAGCCTGCAGTCCAGTTGGGAGATAGATCTTTATGGAGGAATGTCTCGTCAGCTTGAAGCGTCGGAAAGTCAGATCCAATCGAAACTGGCGGGATGGCATGATGCCCGTGTTTCTGTCGCGGTTGAAGTAGCCAATAGCTACGCGGGTTATCGGTTTTGTGAATTGCAGCGAAATATTGAAGCGAAGGATGCAGCGTCACGGAAAGAAACTGTTCGAATGGTCGATATTCTGGTTGAGGCGGGTTTTTCCTCTCCCAGAGACGCATCCCTTTCAAGGGCAACGGCAGACGAGGGTATCCGGAACCTGGAGGTCAGAAAGGCACAGTGTGAGCAAAGCTTGAAATCGTTGGTCGAGCTTACAGGACTCAGCGATTTCGATATAAGAAAAATATTGAACAGCGAGCCCGCGAGAGAGGGGAGGATACCCACGCCCGCTCCGTTTCAGGTAGGGCGAATTCCCGCAGAGGTTTTAATGCAGAGACCCGACTTGATCATGGCTGAGAGAAACCTTGCCGAAGCCAGCGCGAAGATCGGTGTCGAACGTTCTCAACAGTACCATCGACTAACAATAATCGGCAACATCATGGCAGGATTGGCCAATGGTAAAATCCTTGGTCCTTCATTGACCTTACCAGTATTCGAGTCCGTCAAGCGCGAGGCAAACACCGACGCGGCCATCGCACGATATGAGGCTGCCTTGGCTGTGTTTTATGCCAGGGCGCGACAGGCAGTGAAGGAAGTGGAGGTCGCGTTGATTCAACTGGATGCTATAGATAAACAGCAACCCGCTGCTGCTTCCGCAGCCTCTCACTACAGAAAATACCTTGATTTCACACAGGAAGCTTATCGCAAAGGCATTGCAAGCCTGATCGAAGTCGAAACATCAAGGCGGTATGTTTTGGCAGCCGATCTTGCTTTAGCAAAGCTTGATTATGAAAAGGTTACAACCTGGATTTCGTTATACCGAGCTGTCGGTGGAAGTTGGGATGCAGGACTCAAGCGCTCTATCGATGATCACGATTATCCCGCTGTAAAAGACTAAAAACATGAGCCCAAGAGTTTCATTTAATTTAACCTGGTTTACCAAAACGTTAAAAATTCGTCTTTTGATTGGGTTGTTGATTGCGGCTTTGGCCATAGCGCTCTCACTCAGGTGGATCGTTTTTTCAAAATCAAAAAATGGAGATGAAACCGTCAATTCGGCTACCGCGCTTAGTGTACGGTCAATAAACCCCGAGCAGCGAGAGTTTTCTCTTGGGTTAAAAGCTAATGGCACTGTTGAAATATGGCAAGAGGTCATCGTCGCGACAGAGATTTCAGGCTCCAGCGTCACCAAAGTGCTGCATCATGTTGGCGATCATGTGAAAAAAGGTCAGCTCCTTCTGGTCTTTGATGATAAGTCGCTACTCTTGGAGATCGAGCAAACTCGCGCAGAGTTGGAGCAGGCAAGGCTTTCGTTACGTGATGCTGAACTTAAATCCAGAGCGGTGAAGCAGGTAAAAGAAACCGGTGCATTAAGCGAACTTAAGATTGCCGAATTGGCAATGGGAGAAAAGACGTCAAGAGTGCGAATGGCGGCTGCCAAGGCAAAGCTGGATCTCCAGTTACTTCGCTTAAAAAATACCAAAGTTGTTGCTGCGGAAGAAGGGGTCATCACACAGCAAAATGTGAAGCTTGGATCTGTCCCGTCTTTAGGAGCAGACTTGTTTCACATGATACTCAAGGGGCAGCTTGAGTGGCTAGCCGTGATTCCATCTGAAGAACTCAAGGAGATCAAGCCGGGCGTAACCGTTTTACTGAGTGCTGCGGGACTCCCTGATGTGCGTGGAACAGTACGATCCATATCTCCAGAGGTCGATAGCAAAACACGTCAGGCAACAGTTTTCGTGGATATGCCGGTTCTGTTCTCGAACGGGTATCGACCGGGAATGTTTGTGCAAGGAGAATTCCAGCTCGGTATGAAACTATCACTCGCCGTCCCGAGTGGAGCTGTATGTTCAAAAAATGGATTTCAGCATGTATATCGGCTGGATAAATACCGAGGTGATATTGCCAAGGTTACAGAGTTGCAGGTTTCAATCGGGCGACAGAGCGGAAACTATCAAGAGATCAAATCCGGTATCAATGCAGGCGATGACATTGTGGCTACCGGGGCCTGCTTCCTCGCGGATGGCGATAGCGTTAACGTTGTTGAGCCATGAATATTTCAGCCTGGAGCATCGACCGCCCCATTCCCATTATTCTTTTCTTTATCATCTTATCCTTGGGCGGCCTTATTGCGTTCGAATCGCTTGCTGTTCAGGATTATCCCGATGTCGATCTCCCAGCCATCACAATAAGCACCGCTCTGCCCGGAGCTGCCTCGGAACAGATAGAGGCGGAAGTAACAGAAAGGATAGAGAACGCAATATCAACACTCAGCGGGTTAAAGCATATAAGTTCCGTGGTTAATGACGGCAGTACCGTTACGACGGTAATCTTTCAATTGGAAAAACCTTTGGAGCAGGCTTATCAGGAGGTATCTGCCGTTGTCTCTGGTGTTCGATCCAAGCTGCCAAATGATGCTACCGATTCCAGGGTCAAAAAAATTACGAGTTCATCGCAACCGATTCTCATCTTTTCTGTGCGTTCGGAGAGCATGAGTATGGTAGAGCTTTCCTGGTTTGTTGATCACAACATCATTAACCGGATTTCGGTTTTGAATGGCGTCGAGGAAGTAAAGCGGATTGGAGGGGGCAATCGTCAGATTCATGTGGAACTCAATCCAGTTCGATTGAATGCATTAAATGTGACTGCCTCAGCAATCACACAGCGACTACGAAAAATTCAAATTGAAAGCTCCGGAGGGGTTTCTACTCTGAACGGTACGGAGCAAGTGATCCGCACGGATGGCAACGTTCATAGTCTCGATGAACTTGCTGCAATAGAAATACCATTTATCGACGGCAGGAGTTTCAGACTCGATCAATTGGCTGATATTCGGGATACAATAGAGGATAATCCCTCTATTGCTCTCCTGGATGGTAAGCCCGTCATCGCCTTTCAAATTGCAAGAAGCAAGGGCGCCGGTGTTATAGAGGTTGCCAATCAGGTCGACCAAGCGATTCGAAACCTCCGCGCTGATTTTCCGAACATTCATATCGCACGAATAACTGATTTTGTTTCCCCGGTAGAAGAGTCTTTCTCCGGCTCCGTGCGTATGTTTGTGGAAGGGACATTCCTGGTTATTTTTGTCGTATGGTTATTTCTGCGCAACTCAAGGGCGACCCTGATCTCTGCATTGGCACTACCACTGTCAGTGCTGCCTGTCTTTATCGGCATGTATTTTCTTGGGTACACCCTAAATCTTGTGACGCTTCTTGCGTTGTCTTTGGTAATCGGAATACTGGTGGATGATGCAATTGTCGAGATTGAGAATATTATTCGATATTTACGTATTGAACATTCGCCACGTACCGCTACCATCAATGCGACGCAGGAAATAGGACTTGCAGTGATTGCGACAACCTTCGCAATGATCGCTGTATTTTTCCCCACGGCCTTCATGAAGGGTATAACAGGACTCTATTTCAGACAGTTCGGTGTGACCGCAACAATTGCTGTGTTCTCATCGTTGGCGGTTGCCCGTCTTCTGACACCGATGATGTCGGCTCATTTATTGAAATTATCGCCCGAGAAGGAAACGCGACAGAATAATATAAAAATGGTTTATCTCCGGTTTGTGGAGTGGTGTCTGGATCATCGGATCTGGACTCTGGTTGGTGTTTTACTGTTTTTTTTCGGTTCGCTTTTTCTTTCTGGTTTTCTCGCCAAAGATTTCATGCCAAGAATCGAGGATCCACAGACGCAGGTTATGATCGAAATGGCTCCGGGTGCGCAGGAATCTGAAATCCTCGCGCTCTCCGAGGAGGTTCGCCAAAAAATATCCAGCATTCCAGTGGTCAAGGCGGTATTTTCCGTCATCGGTGCGCCCGTATCCAGTGAAAGCGGGCGGAATAGTATGGAGACATACCGTAAGGCCACGTTGAATGTCATTCTAGGCCCCAGTAAAGATCGTGAAAAAAGTAATGAAGAAATAGAGTCCGAAATCAGTAGGCTTCTGAGTCGGGTTCCGGGGGTCAGAATCAAGGTTGGCCCGAGGGGTTCACAACGACATGTTTTTGCCTTTCAGTTGATGAGTGCGGACCCGCATCTTCTCTCATTAACGGCACGAAAAGTTGAAGGCGAACTGAAAACCATCCCGGGTTTCGGATCAATTACTTCGACTGTTTCTGAACTAAGACCAGAGCTCTTGATCCGGCCTGATTTTGCGAAAATAGCAGACCTGGGGGTCAGCACACAGGATATTGGAGATACCTTGAGGGTCTCAACAATCGGCGATTATGAGGCGTATCTTCCCAAGCTCAATCTAGGGCAACAGCGGATTCCCATCGCCTTGATCATTAAGCCTGAATCCTTAAGTCAAATTCAGCTTGTCAAAATGCTCAGGGTACCTTCAGCCAATTCGAAGACTGGTACTGTGGAGCTAGGGCAGGTCGCGGAGGTTCGGCTCACAACAGGCGTTGGCTCAATTAACCGATTCAATTATAGCCGCGTCGCGAAGTTCGAAGTGGAGCTCATTGGCGTCGATCTCGTCGACGCTGCCGATTCTGTCGCTCGTATGCGGTCTATCCAGAGTCTGCCCAAGGGTATTACGAGATTGGATATTGGAGATGCCGAGGAGTTGAATGACCTTTTTCATGGGTTTGGTTTCGCGATGCTTGCTGGTGTGGTTGTAATTTATATTATTATGGCACTGCTATTTACCGACTTCCTACAGCCTATAACAATTCTTTCAGCCCTACCTTTATCATTTGGGGGGGGATTTATTGCCTTGCTGTTAACGGGCAAGGCACTCTCCATGCCCGCATTGATTGGGATGGTGATGCTGATAGGTATTGCAACCAAGAATTCGATTCTTTTAGTTGATTACTGTATCATATATAAAAATGGTCGTGGTGCAACGTTTCGCGAAGCCATTATAGATGCTTGCCGTCATCGGGCTACGCCCATTATCATGACATCAATTGCGATGGCGGTGGGCATGCTGCCAATTGCCATTGGAACGGGTAGTTCTGATTCTGAATTTAGAAGCCAAATGGCGATTGCAGTAATCGGAGGGTTGTTCACGTCAACGTTTCTGAGTCTGCTCGTGGTGCCCGTGGTTTATTTAACCATTGAGGATTTTCGCTCATATATCATGAGTCGCTTTCGTAAATAAATGTGACTGGTTATTAATGTTGGACAGTCCTTGCTGAAGTAATGGAATGGTCGCCCTCCCTAAGGAAGCTCTGATTAAGTGCCGTTTTTAACGGTTTCAAAATTCCAATATAATGAATATACAGTCAATAATGTTTGCGCTATGGGTTTGATCAGAGGTTCCCTGAACGGCATCGAATGTAGAAAAGTGGATAAAAAAAATAAAATCCCAAGCGGCTTGGGTTACCCATTCTACTTTCTGTGGTGCGGAGAGACCGTTTCCCTTATAGGAACTTCACTGATGAAGTTTGCCTTAGGCGTATGGGTTTACCAAAAAACCGGATCGGTTATTGATTTCTCAGCGGTGATCGTTTCAGTGGTTTTGCCCCAATTGCTTGTCATGCCGTTTACAGGAAGCATCGCTGACCGTTTTGACTTTCGTTATGTGATCATTGCGGCTGATGTCGCCACTGCACTATTGACGCTCATGCTGGCTTGGTTTTTGTGGCGCAACTTTCTTGCGATTTGGCATCTTTATGTCTTCAACATGCTGTTCTCCCTGGTCGGCGCATTTCGAATGCCTGCTTATAGCGCATCGGTGAGAAAACTCCTGTCTTTAGATAAATTGGCCCAAGCCAGTGGGTTGATGGGGATCAGTTTGAGTCTGTTGACCATGTTTGCGCCAATGGCGGCAGGAGGGCTAATGGCAGCAGTCGGTTTACCTGGAATTGTCTGTATTGACCTCATCGCCTTTTGCATAGGCTCCCTGTTTGTCCTGAAGGCGTTTTTACATTTGGATAAATATGGGAATAAGCAAGAACCAGCAGACTGTTCCTCTAAAAGCAGTACTTTTTCGGTTGCCAAGGATTTTTTTAAGCGAGAACCGATTATGTTAGGCTTGCTTTTTTATTCAATTGTTCAACAAGGTTTGATCGCACTCGTATCGACAATGATCATGCCAATGGTTCTTTCTAACTATTCTGAGAAAGATCTCGGAATCATTCTGAGCTGTGGAAGCCTTGGCGGTCTGCTTGGTGCCGCGCTGCTGACAGCCATGAGCCACATAAGCCATTTGATGATCGGTGTTCTTATAGGTGATGCCGTTTTGGCATTTTGCATCATGTTGGCTGGTATCAGCACCTCTTTTGTTTTTTACTGCGTGTGCGCTTTTGTGGCTCTTTTCGCATCAGGTTTCGCCGAGGGCTGCGGTCGCACGCTGTGGATGAAAAAAGTACCAAACCAATATCAAGGAAGAATATTTTCCATCGGGGGTGGGCTCGTGCTTTTAGTATCGGCTTTAGTCATTCTCTGCGGGGGAGTTATTGGAGAAAAGATTCTCGAACCTGCGTTCACAGAAGGCGGAGGGTTAGGAATGACTGTAGGATCGTGGATAGGAACAGGCAAGGGCCGTGGGATGGGATTCATGTTCATCGTTTGCGGGTCCGTGGGATTTTTTGTGGCCTTGAGCGCCTTTGCGACAAAATTGCGCCGGCTCGATTTTTTAGTACCCGATTCGCGATAAGCCAAAAGGGGGCTCGGCGGGTCTTGGCCGGCCACAAGCTTATGCCCGCCATAGTGTTTCTTCGGCTCGCAAGCAATCTGGCCGATTATTATGTTCTTGATACCTAGCGGCATCACCCAGAAAGCGCGATGGTTGCAATCGTTCCGTAACGCATGCGCCACACACCATTTTCCCGGCTGTGCTGGCATAAACCGTTGCCGGCGCGATAACATATCCGTCCTGGCGCCATAGCCCGAGTCTTAACATGCCTATCGTACTTCAGGAAGCCCACCATGCACTGTGACGTACTCATCGTCGGCGGCGGCCCGGCAGGGTCTACCGCCGCCGCCCTGCTTGCCGAACGCGGTTACAGCGTTACCCTGCTGGAAAAAGCCCGCCACCCGCGTTTCCATATCGGCGAATCGCTGCTGCCGGCCAATTTGCCGCTGTTCGAACGTCTCGGCGTTGCCGAACAGGTGCGGGCGATAGGCATGCGCAAGGAAGGCGCCGAATTCGTTTCTCCCGATCATGAACTGGCTCAAACTTTCCCGTTTGCCGAGGCCTGGGATAAGTCCATGCCGTTTGCCTATCAGGTCAGGCGCTCGCAACTGGATGAAATACTGATACGCAATGCGGCGCGCAAGGGCGCTGAGGTGCTGGAAGGCTGCCGGGCGCGGCGCGTCGATTTTCCCGAAAATCCCGGCGAACCGGTCGGCGTTCATGCTGAAACCGAAACGGGAGAAATGCAGCTGTGGCAAACGCGTTTCGTGATCGACGCTTCCGGGCGCGATACCTTGCTCGGCGCACAGTTCAAGGTAAAAAAGCGCAACCCGCTGCACAACAGTTCGGCTTTGTACGGTCATTTCGAAGGCGCGCGCCGTAATCCTGGGCAGGCGGAAGGGAATATCAGTATTTTCTGGTTCGAACACGGCTGGTTCTGGTTTATACCGCTCGCCGGCGGGGTGACCAGCATCGGCGCGGTTACCTGGCCTTATTACATGAAAACGCGCGCGCAGCGCTCGCCGGAACAGTTTTTTCTGGATACCGTGGCGGCCTGCCCCAAGCTGTCCGAACGCCTGAGCGAAGCGCGTCTGGTTTCCGAAGTCCATGCCACCGGCAATTACTCCTACGTTTGCGATCGCACTCATGGCGAGCGCTATTTATTGCTGGGCGACGCCTACGCCTTTATCGACCCGGTGTTTTCATCAGGGGTGATGCTGGCCATGCACAGCGCCTTTGCCGGCGCGGAGGCGGTGGCTACCTGTTTGAGCCGTCCGGAACTATCGAAACAGGCGCTCGAACAGTTCGATCGCGTGATGCGCAGGGGACCGCGTATCTTTTCTTGGTTTATTTACCGCGTATCGTCTCCGGCCATGCGCGAACTGCTGATGCAGCCGCGCAATATGTTTCGCGTCAAGGAAGCCTTGCTGTCGGTGCTGGCCGGCGATATATTCGGAAACACGCCGATCTGGGGTTCGGTGTTCGTATTCAAGTGCATCTACTATTTAAGCTTCATTGTGCACTGGAAGTCCTCTTTTGCGGCCTGGCGCATGCGCAAAAACAATATCAGGCCGGTGGAATTGCACTGAAGCCGCCTTTTCAGGGATTACAGGATGGAAAATCTCTACCTCAATGCGCAAGACTTCGCAGCCCGGCAGGCCCAGCCGTACGATAACGTGCTGGGTCTGGTCCGGTTTTCCGATCGACCGGACCCTTCCCCGTTACATCCGGACATACCGGTCCTTCATGTTCCGGCGAAACCGCTTGATGGCGGGGATGAGGTTTACAACATCTGGCGCAGCGCCGATCCGCCCAGTTACCGGCGTCAGGATGCCATCAGCTACAGCATCACGGAGTCGTTGCTATGGGGGTGCCTGAGCCTGAGCGAGACCGGCGGTTTGACGCAGACAGCGCGTTTCGCCTACGATGAAATCCTGAAGCTGCTGGCGCGGCAGGGCATGCCCCATTTTTACCGGATCTGGCACTATATTCCGGATATCAATCAATCGGAAAACGGTACCGAACGCTACCGTTTGTTCAACCAGGGCCGGCAGGCGGCATTACAGGGCGCCGGCCTGTTGGCGCGGCATAGCGCCGCGGCCAGCGCGGTCGGCATCGGCGGCGCTGCGTTGTGCATGAATTTCCTGGCCGGCAAACGGCCGCCGCTGCCTATCGAAAATCCGCGCCAGGTCAGCGCCTATCGCTATCCTCCGCGATATGGCGCCAGTCCGCCGTTGTTTTCCCGCGCCAGCCTGGTTCGTGCGGAAGGGCAAAGCACCCTGTTCATTTCCGGCACCGCCAGCATCGCCGGTCATCTCAGCCTGCATGCCGGCGATGTCCGCGCACAAACCCGCGAAACGCTGGCGAACATCGGCGCATTGCTGGACGAGGCCAATAGACTTGTTGGCGGCAAGCGTTTAAAACTTGCCGATCTCGAATTCAAAGCCTATCTGCGCCATGTCGATGACGCCGCGCTTGTTGCTGATGAGTTGCGCGGTCTGCTTGACGCTGCGGCGCGGGTACGGATGGTGCAGGCGGCGATATGCCGCCTGGAACTGCTGGTGGAAATAGAGGCCGTGGCGCGCTGGGATCCCGCAGATGATACAGCCCTTTGATCGCAGCCGTAGGGCGCGGTTCTTCAGCCGGCTGCGCGCGCGCGCGCTATTGATTTTCGGCTTGTCGACGCTGGCGATTCTTTGTCTGCTGTGGTCGATTATCGCCATTCCGTTACCGAGGGTCATGCCGATGCCGCAGGCCAGACGGCTGGGGCGCCTGGCGATTACCGGCGGGTTTCGCTGGTATATTGATGTATTGACGCGTCTGGGCGCATTCCGTTTCGATCTGAGCGAGCTTGATGCCTTGCGCCAGGCGCCGCCGTTGATAATCGCCGCCAATCATCCCTGTTTGCTCGATGCGGTGATGATCTTGTCGCGGCTGCCGAACGTAAGCTGTATCCTGAAGGCCAAACTCTGGAACAATCCGTTGTTTGGAGCGGGTGCGCGACTTGCGGGTTATATTCGCAACGATGCGCCGGTAGCCATGATAAAAGCCGCTGTTCAGGAGTTGAAAAACGGCAGCCATATGCTGGTGTTTCCGGAAGGCACCCGCACCACGCACCCGCCGCTGAATCCGCTCAAGAGCAGCACCGGTTTGATTGCGGTAAAAGCCGGCGTGCCGGTGCAAGTAGTGTTTATCGAGATCAATTCGCCGTTTTTGGGAAAAGACTGGCCGCTGTTGCGCTGTCCGTCGGTGCCGATAGTATGCCGCGTGCGCTTGGGGCGCAGGATAACGCCGCCTCATGATGTCAGAGGTTTTATGCACGATCTGGAAACCTGTTTTCAGGCGGGCTTAAGCGCGGTCGAGTCTGACGGAGGGTGCGAAACCGGCGCCCGCCTTGAAAAACATGGCGGACGGACTTAAAGCTTATGGCTCAATGCGCCGATAAGGATATGAGCGATAACTATTCGGCTGCCGTTGTATATCACTGTAGGAGCGGGCCTTAGCCTGCGAAAGAGACGGAGCGAGAGCAAAAGCCCGTTCCGGCAAAGTCGTTTCATTTTAATGATGCGTTTCCGTAGAAGGCTCTTGAGCTGAATGGTTACAATTAAAAACGCATCGTTCCGGCTGAGCGCGCCGCATGCATGATCAGAGGGGGTAATAAGTCGGTACCCAGCGTACATGGCCTGCCTTGGGCATCGCCGCAGGGATGGCTACCAGGCAGCGCCCCTGCCGACTGAAACCGGCAACGCCCTGCCAAGCCTAACCGGTCATGGCGCAAGCGTCGCCCCGTATCATGCAAACGCATGCGCCAACGCCCGGTTTCCCTCACCCAGTCTCTCCCGGCGGCAGAGGGGGTCAGATGTTCGCTTCGCGATTTGCACGGTAACGGTTTTTCTTCATACAGGGTCGATCAAGCTGAATAGTTACAGGAATTGATAATTTGATAAAACATCACCGAGAGATACAAACATGCCTCTGGTTAACCAATTAGCAGACTTTAACCGCCGGTTTTCATTCTCATGCGATGGACTGAGTTCCGGTGCTACCTTGGAAGTGGTGAGTTTTGAAGGCGAAGAATCTCTGGGCCGGCTTTACCGCTTTGAGATTTTACTGGTTTCCGCCAGCAACGATATCGACGAGCAAATGCTGTTGGGGCGGCACGCCGAATTTCAACTGAGTGACGGGGCGCCGGGGGGCGAGCCAACCCGTTATTCCGGACTTGTTACCCGCTTCGAGCAACAGCACCAGGTTACCGGCTGGACTTTTTACAAGGCTGTGCTGGAGCCTAAAATGTGGCGGCTTGGAAAATTCCATCTGACCGAGGTGTATCTGAATAAAACGCCGCGGGAACTGCTGGAAATAATTCTTGATGCAGGCGGGTTGAGCAGTAATGATTACACTTTATCCTATCTGCAGCCTGCGGCCTATCCGCAGCAGAGATTCATCTGTCAGTATCGGGAAAGCTACCTCAGTTTCTTAACGCGCTGGTGCGAGCATCTGGGCGTCTACTGGTGGTACACGCAGCAGCAGAACGGCGAGCAAATCGTGTTCGGCAACAGCTGCCTCAACCATGATCCGCATGTGGTCGGGCTGGCCTATCAACCCGCAGGCGAGCTGGACGCCGATGTACCCGGCGCGCGCCGCGTGCAGCATTTTAGTTTATCTTCGCAGCCGCTGCCCAGGCAGGTGACGGTGACGAACTACTTCTATCAGAAAGCTTCGTTGCAAATCAAGGGGACCGCCATGGTCAGCGAGCACGGCATCGGCGAAGTGAACTATTACGGCATGCATGTTGAGTCCAACGAAATTGCCCGGGAAGTCGCCAAAATCCGCGCGGAGGGTCTGATTTGCCGGGGGCGGCAATTCAGTGGAGAATCGACGGCCACCGGGTTGCGTTGCGGACATTTTCTCGAACTGTCCGGCCATTATCGCGCAAGCTTCAATCGGAAGTATCTGCTTACCGGGGTAAGCCATCGCGGCTCGCAAGCGGGCCTGCTGCTGGCGGGGTTGGGAGTGCAAACGGCTGAGCCGGAGCAGACGTTTTATCGAGCCGAGTTTTCGTCCATCCCCTCCGATGTGCAGTTCAGGCCCGAGCTTGTTCAACCGTGGCCGAGGATCGAAGGCACGCTGAACGCATTTATCGATGCGGAAGGTGATGGAAAATACGCCGAACTTAACGAGAAAGGCGAATATAAGGTGCAGCTGCCCTACTACCTAACCGAAAAAGACGCCACCAAGGCCTCCGCCTGGATACGCAAGGCCAGCCCTTACGCGGGAATGGACGATAACGGCGTGGCTCACGGCATGCATTTCCCTCTGCATAAGGGTGCTGAGGTATTGCTGTCGTTCCACAACGGCAATCCCGACAAACCGGTTATCATCGGCGCCGTCACCAACTCGCAAACGCCGAATGTGGTGACCAACGACAACCAGACGCAATCGAAGATCCGTTCTGCGGGAGGTAACGAAATCACCTTGCAGGATGAGCAGGGCAAGCAGCAAATGCTGTTCAAGACGCCGACCGGCGATACCTGGATGAGCATGGGAGCTACGGGTAAACCATCGTTATCATCGGGATTGAGGCAGGCCCAGGACAGCAATATCTCGAACCCGGAAACGGGTGGAGAGGGCGTCTGGATTAATGCGGGCAACGGCAACTTCGGTGTGACAACGGGATCGTCATCGCCTACGCAGCCGCCGGACGGCATATCGCTAACGGCTTACACGGCCAATATCACGTTGACATCTACCTTGGGCAACATAACCCTGAATACGCTGAATGGAGATATTAATCAGAATATTAAAGGGAATTCGAATACGAAAGTGGAGGGGAGTTCGTCTATATGGCGGCATTCGGATTCGACGTCATTCAATTATGGCGACACAACCTCAATTTTCGGAGGAGATAAAAATCAGGTCATGATGGGTGTGCAACTGAGTGGTTATGCAGGATTGGTGTTGAATTTATATGCGGGGCCGGCTGTGAATTTTTATGGGTTCAAGCTGGATAATTCGTTGATAAAAATGGAGAAGGTTTATGGAGCTCATCTTGAGAAGAAGGGGCTTCATTTTACGGCGGCTGCCGCCAAGCTTGCGAAAAACGAGGTGAAGTTGACTCAGGATGAGATCAAGGTTCTAAAGCAAGGCGCAAGCGTTATTAACACCAGTACCGCTGAGATAAAACAGGCAACGGCTACGATTGATGAGTGTGAAACCAGGATGGAGGATTATGCCACGGCGCTTATGCAGGGAAGTATTTCCTTTCGTGAATTTGATGTTCTAATTAATAGCCGTCAAACAGAAATAGCGCAGGCAGAAACCAAAATAGCGAATGCGCAGGCTACCTTGTCTTCCGGCACGCAAATATTCATACCCGCTTGATGAGCAGTCGATCACGCGGCGTCCAGTGATCATTTATTGGTCCGTACGGAATAGCATATAACCCGACAGGCATTTCATAAGCCGTTATATCGGCGCGTTTAGCAATTTTTGCTGCGTTACTGCGGTGGCTTCCTGTAAAATCGCAATTATTCTGGAATTTCAGCGAAGTTTGTTTGTGCTTGGGAAAACCATGGGTTGTACATTTGCCGCACTGCTGCTTTCAGCCTGCGCTCCGGCGCAGCTTAATGCGGGCGCACAGCGCATCAGGATAGTTAGCAGGGAACCGGCGCGCGCAACGAAATGAAAAACGCAGCAGCTAGGCTACGCGCCGATACCATACAGTTACTCGCTACGCGTAGCGGATTAAACTCCAGCGCAGGCGCAACCGAAAAACCCGAGCCGAGCGGTTATGTGCCGAACCGACTACGATCGCTTATAGCGGCGCGCAGCCTATAAGTGTCCGAAAAAGCAGGAAAGTTCGTTGTAACGCTATGATAGCGCAGTCACGGCTCAGGGCCGCTGTTTTTGCCGGCGTTATCCATAAAGCCAATTTCCTTAAGCGGGCCGAATATTTTTGACGATAGGTAGTTTAATGAGCAAGAAAAAAAATCTGTATGTTTTGATGGGCGCGATTTTGCTGCCGGCATGTTCTGCAATACCGCTGAATCCATCCGCGCAACATATCAGGATCGTCACCGGCGACCCTGCCGGTTGCGAATATCTGGGAGAAGTTACCGGCAACCAGGGGGATTTTTTTACCGGAGATTGGACCAGTAACGCCAACCTGGAAACCGGTGCGCGTAACGCCATGAAAAACGAAGCGGCCAGGCTGGGAGCGGATACCGTTCAAATGCTGGCTACGCGCGGAGGGCTAACTGCGGGAGGAGGTTCCATGCAACAGACCAATGTGACTTATACCGGCATGGCTTACAGGTGCAATAAAAAATAATGACCAGCAGGGTTGGGAGCGCCGAATTTGCGTTTGTTCTCGCGTTTTCCGGACATTCAGGCAGCAAGCAGCAAACAAGAGGACGCGCCGTTGCATAATCCGTTGATACTGATACCGAGCTACAATCCCGGCCGCAAGGTTTATGAAACCGTTGCCGCCGCCCGCCGTCAGCAAGTGCCGGTATGGATTGTGGTAGACGGCAGCACCGACGGAACGATCGAGACTTTGCAGTCCATGGCGACGGAAGATCCGGATCTGCGCGTTATCGTACTGCCTCGCAATCAAGGCAAGGGCGCAGCAATACTGCATGGCGCCGGATTGGCGCTGCAGGCGGGTTACACCCATGCTTTGACCATGGATTCGGATGGGCAGCATCCGGCGGATAAAATCCCCGAATTTCTGGCGGCATCCAGGGCAAACGCGGATGCGATGATACTGGGAGTTCCGGTGTTTGCTGCCGACGCCCCCGCTTTGCGCGTGCACGGCAGAAAAATTTCCAACGCCTGGGCGAATCTTGAAACCCTGGGCGTAGGCATAGGCGATTCCCTGTTCGGCTTCCGGGTTTATCCGCTGCAAGCGCTGCATGGCGTCTTATCGACGCATCGCTGGATGCGCCGATTCGATTTTGATCCCGAAGTGGTCGTACGCTTGAGCTGGCGCGGCGTGAAACCGGTTAATCTGCCCGCACAAGTGAGTTATTTCCGGCCGGAACAGGGCGGTGTTTCGCATTTTCATTATGTCAGGGACAATGTGCTGCTGACCTGGATGCATACGCGTCTGTTCCTTGAATTCCTGGTGCGTTTGCCGGTGCTGATGGCCCGGCGATTCATCAGCGGAAGCTGACGGGTTCAAGGCGCTTCAATGATAGACGATTTCTCCCGGAAAGCCGCGCTTTCTATACTCCTTGACGATGGCCTGCTTCAGACCGGCCGGTGATCTGGACAGTTTCTGGCAATCCAGCTCGCTTGCCAGATAATAGCAGGCCGCACGGGGATCGCCTGCGACATAATACTCGACGTAGCGTTTTGCTATCCGCGACCATAGCCGGACGTCGGGAAACGGGATGATTTGGCATGGTCTGCTTGGTATGCTCATATCGTCACCTCCTGATACTTTAAATAATCGTAACTATTCAGCGTCCTTTGAATTTTGTCTGGAGCCGTTAAGTTAATTCGTTCGTGGGCGCAGCGCCGCGAATGCGGCTGGAGAGCCTGTCGAACCATGAACGGATTAACTATCAAGACCGTAGGATTTTCCATTCATCCTTCGACAGGCTCAGGACGAACGGAAAATCGGGACGCTGAATAGTTACAGATAGTCAATAAATGTGCCATGCCAGCGCGGTGTTGACGCTATTGAAAACTGAAGGTAACTATTCAGCTAGCGTTGTATATCACTGCAGGAGCGGGCTGCAGCCCGCTCCTGCAAAGCTATTCCATCCGTAAGGTTGCATTGCAGTCCTGTTTAGGGAAGCGCTGATCAAGTCCTTTAAACACTCGAAGGTTGGACCTCGTAATTGCGGGAAAGTGCGCGTAGAGCAGCAAAGTGCGTTTTTTCTGCTTTCCTCCCAGCATGACGGCAAACCGGGGGTTATCGAAGTTTATTATTGCTGCGTAGTGTATTTCCGAGAATAATGGCGGAGATGATCGATTAACCAAGCCGGCTTTTTACATGATGAAGGGTACGTTATTTGTGGTGTCCGCACCTTCCGGGGCGGGTAAGACCAGTCTGGTCAATGCATTGCGCGCACGCGTGAGCGGTTTCACCGTATCGGTTTCACACACTACGCGTGCGTGCCGGCCTGGAGAAACTCATGGGCAGGATTATTACTTTGTGGAGCGCGCCGTTTTCGACGAAATGGCCGCGCGCGACGAGTTTCTGGAATATGCCCAGGTTTTCGATAATTGTTACGGCACCGCGCGCAGTTCTGTGGAAGATGCGCTGAGCAGTGGAAGCGATGTGTTATTGGAAATTGACTGGCAGGGCGCGCGTCAGGTGAAGCGGCTGATACCCGAATGCCAGTCTGTATTTATTTTGCCGCCCTCGCGGCGAGCCTTGGCGGAGCGCCTGCGCGGGCGCGGTCAGGACGGCGAGGAGGTGATTGCGCGGCGCATGCGCGACGCCGTGTCGGAAATGTCGCATTACGCGGAATACGACTACCTGATGGTGAATGACGATTTCGAAACGGCGCTGAACGAATTATGCGGCATAGTGATTGCCCGGCGTCTGCTCATTGGCCGGCAATCGGCTCAGTTGCAAGCGCTGATTGAGGAGTTGCTGGCATAGATCCGTGCATCCAATGAGCTCTGACCGGTCATGGCGCAAGCGTCGCCCTCTCGTGCAAGCGCTTACGCCACGGCCTGTTTCCCTCACCCCGCCTCTCCCATAGGGAGAGGCGATTTAGCGTTCGTCATGCGATTTGCACAGTAATGGAGTTGCAAGAAATCTTGAAGTTAAAAAAAATAAGCTGCCATCCGTTGTCAACTAACCGGTCATTGATATTGATCTGTTTGTTTCTGGCCGTCGCCGGAGCGCAGTCCGCTTACCCGGCTCCGCCGCCGGCAGCGCCTACCGCGTTATCCCTGGCGGTGGATGCCATTGCCGGCAAGAATTATACGGCGGCCTTGAAGCTGCTGACCCCGATTGCGGAGTCGGGCAATGTTGCCGCGCAAATCAATCTGGGCAACCTTTATATGAAAGGCCTGGGAACCGAGCAGGACTATGCGCAGGCCCTGCGCTGGTACCAGCGCGCCGCCGACCGCGAAGAACGTCTGGCCATGAGCAAGGTCGGCGTGCTGCATTATTACGGTCTCGGCGTGCCGCGCAACCCGCGCGAAGCCGTGTACTGGTTCGAGCGCGCGGCTGAAAAAGGCGATCCCTCCGCGCAGGCGACGCTCGGAACGCTGTATGCCCAGGGCGAGGACGGCATCAAACACGATCCCGCGCGCGCGTATTACTGGTATACCCGTGCCAGGGAAGGCGGCGACATGGAAGCGGAAACCGGGCGCAAAACCCTGGAGGAAGAGTTGACGCCGGGGCAGCGCGACGAAGCCGCGCGTCTGCTCAGTGAAGCGCACAAGCGCATCGCCGAGCAGGAAGAGCGCGAGTTCGAGGCGGCTACGGCAAAAATCCAGGTACCGGCAGTGGCGATCGATAGCCCGCAGGTGGAAGGCGACGCGAAAAAGAAATCGAAAGCGTCTCGCCGCAGAAAAAAATCGAAAGCGGACGAAGCCGTAAAGACCGGAAAGCCGGAAGCGCAGCCTCAGATCGCGCCCGCGCCGCTAACGTCAGGCTGAGCCTCCATCAACTCCCGTATCACCACCGAAGCGCAAACGCCGCCAAACGCCGCCGGAAGATAGGAAATCGTGCCGTAAGCCGATTTCTTGAAGTTCGCGCCATCGGTCATCATCAGCGATTCCCTGATCGGCGCTTCCGGCGAGAACACGGTCTTGACCCCGCGCACAATGCCGTAGGCCTTCAGCCGGTGACGCACATATTTGGCGAACGGACAGCGATAGGTTTTGGAAATATCCACCACCTGGAGCTGGGTCGGATCCAGTTTCGCGCCCGCGCCCATCGAACTGATCAGCCGCACCTTGCGCTGATGGGCGGTGCGGATAAACGTGATCTTGGGCGTGATACTGTCGATGGCGTCGACGACATAATCGTAAGGTGACGCCAAAATTTCGATACTGCGCTCCGGCGTAATGAATTCCTTGATAACGTTCAACTCCAGATCGGGATTGATCGCCAGCAGCCGCTCGGCCATCACGTCCGCTTTAGCCAGACCGTGCGTGGTCGCCAGCGCCGGCAACTGGCGGTTGCGGTTGCTGGGATCGACGACATCGCCGTCCACGATCGTCATCCTGCCGATGCCGCCCCGGCAGATGAACTCCGCCGCATAGGAACCGACGCCGCCCATGCCCACGATCAGCACATGCGCGCTTTGCAGGCGCGCCAGCCGATCTTCACCGACCAGCAATTGCGTTCGTATCAGCCAGGAGGTGTCGGCCATTATGAGAAGCGGACCGGGTAAAGGCCGATATGGTAATGGCTTCGGTTAATGCAACTGGACATGGTTTGATGGCTTCAAGCGGGAACGACTGCCTGTGCTGGTTGGTTGTGATCGGCCTGATCTTAGCAGACCAGCGCAAACTATTTACCGAAAAAAGGCCTGATCCGACAGGCATACAGGCCGTTTTTTGACTGGTGCAAAGCGAATAGCGCTTCATCGGTCAGATTGTGCCGTGCTTTTAAAAAATCAGGCAATGGTAGTCCCCGTTATCCCCAAAATGCAATGGTCGAAATCGTTTTGTGCGCTGTTCAGGTTGGAATCATTAGCTGCTTGGCTGTCAACACCGGCAGGCCAATCATCAAATGACACTTGACCCTGGCATGTCCGCGTACGTTGATTGCGGATAAAGCCGATTCGGCGTAATCCACGCCGAATCAGCGATTTTTTGGCGCGGAGAAAGTAGAGGTTTTATGTTCTTTCGGAGTAATCTGTAATTTGTCTCAAGCTAAATTCACGCATATCGGCGCCTGCGCGATGCGCCTTATGCCAGGAGACGATATTTTCCAGCGTTATAGCCAGCCGCCATCGCGGATGCCAGTTTAAACGCATTTTCGCTTTGGAGCAGTCGAGTTTAAGATAATGCGCTTCATGCGGATGTTCTGCCGTGTCCAGTACCCAGCTTGCTCCGTCGCCCCAATGCGCTGCAAGTTTTTCAACGATCCACTGTACAGGTTTTGCGTCTTCGTCACTGGGACCAAAGTTCCAGGCTTCGCCGTGGCCGCTACCTGCCTCATAGAGGCGTTGAGCGAGCAATAAGTAGCCGGAAAGCGGTTCCAGTACATGTTGCCAAGGCCGGATGGCATGGGGGTTGCGAATTACGACCGGCGTTTTTTCGGATATGGCGCGCACCATGTCGGGAATCAGGCGGTCTGAAGCCCAGTCGCCTCCGCCAATGACGTTTCCTGCTCTGGCGCTGGCGATCGCCACGCGATGTTGCCCATATCGCGATGGATCGAAAAATGACAAACGATAAGCCGCAGTGACCAATTCCGCACATCCTTTGCTGCTGCTATAAGGATCATGGCCGCCCATGGCTTCGTTTTCACGGTAACTCCACGCCCATTCGCGGTTTTCATAGCACTTGTCGCTGGTAACATTGATAACCGCGCGTACGCTGGGAGTCTGTCTGACCGCTTCGAACAAATGTACAGTTCCCATTACATTGGTTGAATAGGTTTCAACCGGGTTGGCGTATGAGTGGAGCACCAAGGGCTGTGCCGCCATATGGACAACAATTTCAGGTGCGGCCAGCTGCATGGCTGCAGTCAACTGTTCGCCGTTTCGAATATCGGCGATAATCGATTTTAAACCATCCGCAACACGCGCTGTTTCGAATAAGTTTGGTGTTGTTGTGGGCTGCAACGCATAGCCGGTAATTTCCGCCCCCAGCTTCTGCAGCCATAAGCTCAGCCAGCTACCTTTGAAACCGGTGTGCCCGGTGATAAAAATGCGTTTTTTTGCCCAGAAGTCGTTGTTGTTAGTCATATTGTTTTCTGAATTATGCCGACAGCCTTTTGGCAGGCTCCAGTTGAAGAATGGGTAAGGAATGATATATGATATTCTATTGGGCGCGATGGCGGGTGTTCAATGTTTTCCCGCCTGCCAGACCGAAACCAGACTGTAGCGAGGGGGCGCAAATGAACGATATCCCTTTTGGACGGAGCGTTATCATATTATGAAAGCTGTCATTCTGGCGGGCGGGTTAGGCACACGCATTAGCGAAGAAACAGGGGTTAGACCCAAGCCGATGATCGAAATTGGCGGTAGACCTGTCTTGTGGCATATCATGAAAATCTATTCCTCGCATGGGGTAAGCGATTTTGTAGTTTGTTGCGGCTATAAAGGCTATGTCATTAAGGAATATTTCTCCAATTACTTTCTGCATATGTCGGACGTGACGTTCGATATGGTAGAGAATACCATGCAGGTACACCACCGCAAGGCTGAATCATGGCGGGTCACCCTGGTGGATACAGGCGAATCGACGCAGACTGGTGGTCGTCTAAAGAGGGTTGAACCTTATGTAGGCGATGATGATTTTTGTATGACTTACGGTGATGGCGTTGGCGATATTGACATTGGCGCGACGCTGGAATTCCATAAAGCGCATGGCCGGTTGGCCACTGTTACGGCAACCCAACCGCCGGGCCGTTTTGGGTCTTTAGATCTGGAAGGGACTTCGGTGCATAGCTTTCTTGAAAAGCCACATGGCGATGGAGGATGGGTTAACGGTGGTTTTTTTGTGCTTTCGCCAAAAACGCTTGACCTGATCGAGGGGGATGACACAGTATGGGAGCGTGGTCCCCTGGAAGAATTGGCGCGTAAAAATCAGCTTGAGGCTTATCGTCATCATGGTTTTTGGCAGCCGATGGATACCTTGCGTGATAAGGTTCACCTGGAGGAACTTTGGGCGTCCGGCAGGGCTCCGTGGAAGATATGGTCATGATAGCTTTATATTTGGCGATATACTGAAAATTGCTGATTACCAGGCCTCATGTAATATTGAGATATGTTATTTAAATGAATAAACGTGAAAGCGAGATGCTGGACATTCTGAAAATGTTGCGGCAAGAGTATGGCGCAGTATCTGTAAAGGCTGAATTCGAGGCTGAAGGTACGCGCACAGACGAGTTATTAAGACTGATTGATCTTGCCCGTCGCGCCGACCTTAAGATAGGTTTGAAAATTGGTGGATGTGAGGCGGTCAGGGATCTGATAGAGAGTAAACAATTTGGGGTTGAGTATATTATCGCCCCGATGGTTGAAACGCCGTATGCGCTGAAAAAGTTCATAGAAGCAAAAAACAAGGTTTATACAAAAGAAAATCAGGAGCACACCGACTTTTTGTTTAACCTGGAAACGATAACCACATTCGGCTCTCTGGATGAACTGGTCAATGTCGCGAAACTACAGGGGGGAGTCAAAGGAATCGTTTTCGGTCGCGTTGACTTTGCCGGATCCAGCGGATTGGATAGATCGGCCATTGATGCGGACAATATTACCCAATATATCATTTCAACTGCGGAAGCATGTAAAGCCAGCAACCTGGACCTGGTGGTCGGTGGTGCGGTTTCAATCGATTCCCTGCCGGCGTTGAGAAAGGTTAAAAACGTACATCTGACACGCTTTGAGACGCGGAAGGTCATTTTTGTCGCAGATGCGCTCGATAACCCGGTTATGGAAAATGGACTCAAGGAAACCGTTTATTTTGAATTACTGTGGCTGAAAAATAAACGCGACTACTACGGAAGCATGCAGGGAGAAGACTCGGACCGTATCGCAATGCTTGAAACGCGGTGGAGCAACTTGAGTGCGGCATAAGCGGTGCCAAATCCAGTGACAATACATAAGTAGATGCTTGATTTTTCAGTGGCGGTTTTTGGCGCAAGCGGATCGATTGGGCAGGCCGTCTGTAAATGGCATCGTGCCAAAGGCCATCGGGTGGTAGGTATTAGCCGTGCCGGCGCGCCCACGGATCAAAGATCTGCGGGAGATTGGCTGGAGTGGGATGGCGGGGAGGATACGGAAGTTTTTTCTATTCTCGAAGGGGGTCGGCTGAATGCTGCCGTATGGGCTCAGGGCGCAAACGGCAGTGATAATATCTACAGTTTTGATCTGAAAGCACATGAAAAGATGTATGCAGCCAATGTAACCTATGTGCTTCTTAGCCTGCAGGCCTTGCTGCGACGGGACTTGCTTGGTCCTGCGGCGCGTCTTTGCATCATCAGTTCGATTTGGCAGAATATCGCCAGACAAAACAAGCTGTCCTATTGCGTTAGCAAGTCGGCTTTGCAAGGGCTGGTTCAGTCTTTGTCGATTGATCTCGGCGCCTCCGGTTACATGGTAAACGCGGTTTTACCCGGTCCGCTGGATACGCCCATGACTCGCGCGAACTTAAGCGCTGAGCAATTGCAACATCTCGAGAAGTCGACTCCACTGCTCTCGCTTCCCTGTCTGGACGATGTGTGCAATCTGGTCGGCTTTTTGTGTTCCGGAGATAATACCGGGATTACCGGGCAATTCATTGCAGCAGACCGAGGGTTTTCTTATGCGCGATTCGTTTGAGGTTTCCTCCTCTTCGGGAAACTATGCCATAGTTTCAGGCGCAGGTTTGCTGGCTGATATTGTCGAGAAAAATCCGGATGCCGTTTTTATTGTCGATGGAAAGCTGGTTCGTCATATACCGTCGCATATATCCAGAGTAGTCGTTATCGAAGCCGTTGAGGCTAATAAATCTCTGGAAGCCATGTCGAACATAATTTTGCAGCTTAGAAATTATGGGGTTAACCGCGACAGTCATTTGGTTGCAGTCGGCGGCGGCGTTATTCAGGATATTGCTACCTTTGCTGCGTCGATCTACATGCGAGGGATCACCTGGACCTATATGCCAACAACGCTGCTGGGTATGGCTGATTCCTGTATAGGCGGCAAATCATCGATAAATGTTCTGGGATATAAAAATCTGGTTGGAAACTTCTACCCGCCTGAGCAGGTATTGATCGACCTGGATTTCGTTGGGAGTCTTGATGAAGAGCAAATTGTTGGCGGTTTGTATGAGGCCGTCAAGATTTGCTATGCGCGCGGTTACAAGGCATTCCAGGAGTATCTTTCCGATGCGCCTGCGCTGCCCATCTCCTCGTTTGGCGCGCAACGTGTGGTTATGCGTGCATTACGTGCCAAAAAATGGTTTATAGAAAACGATGAGTTCGATCAGAAGGAACGGTTGCTGCTCAATTTCGGGCATACTTTTGGGCATGCGCTGGAAGCGGGTACCGGGTTTGGCGTGAGTCACGGTATAGCGGTCGGTATTGGAATGTTAATCGCTATAGAATACGCCGATCGGCGCTTGTGGCTATCTCCGCAGGGGGTGGACGCCACCCGCCAGTTAACTAACTACGTTCGAACCTTGCTTGGTGAAGGCGAAAATTGCGCTGTTAACGGCCCTGAACAGATTGATCTGGTGCTGGTGCTGGAAAAGTTCAACAATGACAAGAAACATCGCTCCGATAGCTATCGCATGGTTGTACCTCGTGGCGACGGTGCATTGGAACTGGTATCCGAACCGCGCACCGAAGCAGTGCGGATGGATATAACTGCTGTATACCGGAACGTGCTGAAGAGCATAGGCTGGGATGTTCGTTACCAGGCATATCGCGAAGCGAATACCAATCCTCCTCTCCCGCCGGGAGAGGCTGGGTGAGGGAAACCGGGCGTGGGCGCATGCGTTTGCAAGATACGGGGCGGCGCTTGCGCCATGACCGGTTAGGCTGAACCCGGTAAGTCAACCAAGCCAATGCGGAATGAGGCTGTGTCGAAGCGCGTAGGATTTATCTGATGTCGAAATGGTCGCTGGAACAAGATCTGGATGCGGTTTTCGATGCATGCGGCAGCATATGGCCGTCATTGCACGGCGCAAAACTGTTTATTACCGGAGGGACTGGTTTTATCGGTTGCTGGCTGCTGGAGAGTCTTCGCCATGCGGACCAACGCCATGGTTTGGATGCGCAGGTCACCGTCCTGACGCGGAATCCTCAGGCTTTTAAGGATAAAGCGCCACATTTGGCCAATTACCCCATGTTCGACTTTATCGCAGGCGATGTGTGTAGTTTCATTACGCCGGCCGGCGAATATACCCATCTCATTCATGCCGCTACCGACGCCAGTGCCGATCTCAACGAAAATGATCCCCGGCGCATGTTCGATACCGTAATCCAGGGTACCCGCAGATCCCTGGATTTTGCAGTGGAAAAATCGGTGGATCGCGTGCTTTTTCTGAGTTCCGGGGCTGTTTACGGTCAGCAGCCGTGGGAAATGGAGCGGGTTGCGGAAGAATGGAACGGTTCACTGTGTTGCACCGAGCCTCGCAGCGCTTATGCCGAGGGTAAGCGGGCAGCTGAGATGCTTTGCTCCATATACGCAAAACAGTTCGGCGCCAGGATAGCCATTGCCCGCATTTTTGCCCTGCTTGGTCCCTATTTATCCCTGGATATACATTTTGCCGCAGGAAACTTTATTCGCGATGCGATGCAGGGGAAACCCGTTATTGTAAATAGCAGCGGGTTGGCGTGCCGCTCTTATCTCTATGCGTCCGATCTGGTTGTCTGGCTTTTGCACATGCTGGTGCGGGCGGAGTCCGGAAAACCGTATAACGTTGGATCCGATGAGTCCGTTGCGCTTAAAGATCTGGCGCAAAGAGTGGCCTCTACGCTGGGAAATGGCGAATACGAGGTTCGGGGCGCCGTTGATACCGGATGGAACCCGGGCCGTTATGTGCCGGATACCAGTCAAATCGGCCGCGATTTAGGGCTGCACAGAACTGTCTCGCTGGATGATGCGATACTTAGAACCGCGCTTTGGCATGGTTGGAATGGGAAGTGACGAAAATGAAGTTATCTGAATTATTTGTCGAAAAAACGGGTGAGAACAGCATCGTCATCAGCAATTCCCAATTCTAGACTTATATATATAAAAGCAATAGCTTAAAGAAGCAACTTTTTGCGGGCAAACGCGGAAGTTCAATAGCGTGGCGGCGTCGGGTACGCGTTCATGCGTGAGGTCTATACCGACAAAGCGGCAGAGTATCGGCATGTCATAAAGCGCGTCTTCCGTTCCTTCGTCTGAAAAGCCGTACCGTTGCTGGATGAAATACAGCCGCAGCATCCTTTCGATCCCGATAGGCGGGCGGTCTCGCCCGGAAGCAGGATACACCGGCTGAATGGTCTCAATCAGCTCAGACCAGGGAACTACCTGATCCATCGCGTTCAAAAAAGTCTCGCGCCGCGTGATGCGGGATTTCTGCTGGAAAAGCACGTCAAGGAAAGTGGTCTGTTTCATCATGCGCCGGGTACCGTTACAGTATAATATATTGATTATTATATCATGATTAAATATTATCCATAATATATAAATGGAAATAGGCAGCGATTAAATCAGTGTTTCCTTAATTGAAAGTTAGGTTTTGGGTTTGTATATCCGAAACCAGCGGAAATGAGCTTAATAGAACACTTTGCGACACTTGAAGACCCGCGAATCGAACGTAAAAAACTCCTTGGCCTAATCGATCTGATAGTACTGAGTGTATGCGCGATCAGCAGCGGCGCAGAGTGGTGGCAAGGGATTGTGTAGACTTTGGGCATGAAAAGCTGGAATGGCTCCGCCGTTTTGTTCCGTTGAAAAGTGGGGTGCCGTCGCGAGACTGTATCGCCTATGTGTTTTCTGGAATCCCCACTGAAGATTTCCGGTCTTGTTTTATGGTGTGAGTTGAAGGCGTTAGAGAGAAAAGCGGAGGAGAAGTGATAGTGGTAGATGGCAAGACTTCGCGAGGATCGAAGGACCGCAAACAGGGGAAATCGCCCTTGCATCTGGTCAGTTCGTGGGCTTGCGCCAATCGAATGGTGCTTGGGTACGAGGCCACTACCGGGAAGTTGAACGAAATCACCGCCATTCCCAAATTGCTGGAACTACTGAAATTGAAAGGCTGCATCGTCACGATAGATGCCATGGGCTGTCAAACAGCGATTGCCAGGCAAATAATTGAACAGAAAGGTGAATATGTGTTGGGTCCCAAAGAGAACCAGCCTTTGTTGTACGAAGCGGTGGATGATTATTTCACGATTGCGCGAAACGATGGCTTCAAAAACATCAAGTATGGCTATGCCGAGGAAATAGACAAAGGGCATGGGCGAATGGAGATTCGTCGCCACTGGATTTGCGAAAACCTCAGCACCTTGCCACACCCTGAGCGCTGGGAAGGATTGCGTAACATTGGCATGGTAGAGCGGGAGTGGGAGAGGCCCGCATGAAACAGGGGCGCAACGCCTCGACAAGCTTTTTGATCGTCGATGCGCAGAGCGTCAGGAACACGGATAGCGCGCGGCATAAAGGCTACGGCGCGGGCAAAAAAGTTTCAGGCATCAAGCGGCATAGTGCCGTGGACACGCAGGATCTGCCGCATGCGATTGCGGTCAGCACGGCGGAAGTAACCGATCGCCAGGGAGCGCTGGCGGCCTTCGATCGATGTTTCTCGAATCTTCAGCAGGTGCGTAGCGTATTGGTGGATGGCGGTTACAGCGGACAACCGTTTGCCCGGGCGGTTAAAGAGAAACCGGGGGCAGCCAGGCGTAACGAGCTACATACCTTTGCGGTGATACCTCAACGCCGGATGGTTGAACGTTCATTCGCCTGGTTGGAAAAATGCCGGGGTTTATGGAAAAACTGCGAGCGCGAGTTCAATACCGGCTTGCAGTTTATCCATTTGGCCTTTCTGGCGTTATTACTGAAAAGATTATGAACAGCTTCTAAGGAGAAAGTAGATCAGCGCCGGACGTTCCGGCATCCAGACGCCTCACCCAGTAGTTGAAGGTAGCCGGCTTTGGATCATTTCGACGGCTATTTTCGACCTGATTCAAGCCGCTGGCGCGCCACTACTCGATATGACGTATCTGCTCTGCTCGCTTGTTATCCATGCTTCGACTCCCCAGAGAAAGATTAAAGAATGAAGGATGCGGTATTTTTATGTGGACGGGACGGCTGGACGTTTACCTATGAGCGGCCCTTTGACAAGCTCAGGACGAACGGGTATATAGTCAAGCTGGGAAGTTCTTTCAGCCGTATTCTAATAACTTAATGGGGTAAAGCTATGACAGACTCGACATTAGCAGGCACTTCTTTCGCTACAGTTAAGACTTTCGGTGCGGTTGGCGACGGCATTACTGACGACACATCTGCAATTGGTAGCGCGATTATAGGTTCGCCGGGCGGCGTCATATTTGCGCCGGGGACGTATCTGGTGTCCAGTAATTTGACTTTCAATCAGGGGGTGGGATTTCTCCCAAGTGCCAGCATCAAAGTTAGTTCCGGCGTCGTCATTACTTTCAACGGAGCAATCAACGCAGGAGTACAGCAGATATTCCAATTGCTTGGGACTGCCCGGATCGTAGCCGCATCTGGGTACAATAGCATTGGATACGCGGAATGGTTCGGTGCAGTTACCAGTACGGGTATGGATTGTCTGGCGGCGATTACTGCATGCTATACCACTTTTCCGCTTACTCAATTGCAGGCTGGTGGATATACATTAAGCGGAACTCTTCAATTGAATGTGAGTGGTCATAAATTGGCCGGTTATGGTCGCGACTGGAGTACAGGGGCAGGTAGCGGTACGATACTTGTAGCTAGTCACAATGGCGATGTGGTATTACTTGGCACAAATACATTCCCTGGATCAATTAACAATATGACGCAGGATTTGAGTATCCGAGACTTGGAAGTCGCAAGAGCGTTACAGCCGGTCATCGCTTCGGGGTGTGCGGGTATTCGATCTTCCTATAACTTATACGCAACGATCGACAACGTTCGCTCGGCGGAATCCATGATCGGATTCATATTCGTAGGTACAGTATCTAACCGTGTTGATAGATGCTATGCCTCTCGCACTGTGGCGGGCAGTGGTTTGGGCACTGACTCATGGAAGGGGTTCTATGTTGACGGCACCTCATCCCTTGGTGCTGCAGGCGGCAACGCTTCGATTTATTTGACCAACAATTCTGTCGGTATAGGCGCACTCACCCCTGGGCAAATGAATCCCGGTTTTCAAGGCCTAGTGCTGGATAATCAGTTTTCGGACACCTATGTTGACCGTTTTGAATCCGCAGGCGTCCCTGTCGGCGTCGCGATTTATGGCGACAGCGGATCAACCGGCTCATCATTTACGAATAATGATTGTTTCCTTGACCACCTGATTATCGATCAGTTTCTATACCAAGGCGTGTACATAACGGGAATGGCGTATAATGGGTCGATAACACTGAGTAACAGTTACTTCGCTCCGGTGAATGCGACGGGTCCCAACGCCTGCGTACAGATAGAAAGCAATTATGGGTCTGTCGGGATAGATGGGTGTCAGTATGTACTGGATAATTCTAGTGGCTGTATCGGGCTGTACGTGCATAACTCTACCAATGTTACCAGCGGTTCACGCAATGTGATTCTTGAGCCGTCTGCATATGGTATCTACTTGAATGGGGTATCTGATAGCCGTTTTTCAGATCGTATCAAATCTATCGGAAACAATGCTGTTGCCGGGGTGTGGATCACTGGCACCTCTACTCGATGCAAATTTGACTGCTCCATGAATGGGGTAGCTGGTAAAATCGGCGTAGGGTATGAGACTAATGATACCGGATCATTTAATGAATTCAATTGTTCAGGCATAAATCCGTATGTACTGACCGGAAGCTCTTCAGCTAATAAGCTCATCCTCAACGGCACTCAGATTACATCCGTAGGACCGACATTGTATGGTAATGTCGCGTCAGGTGTCATGAACTAGCCAATATCTGCAGACAGGGTGCGCGCTATCTTTTTGAGACGGAGTTATCCCCATTACACATTACAGGTTTTGTGCGGCAAAGTGTGGTTGTTATTGCGTGGTGCGATATAGTTTTTTACCAGAGGAGCGTGGGCAGGAAAGTTACATCTGTTGACCTGCCACTTGGCCTTGGTATACAGGTTGTCGTTTTGGAGCGAAATCCTCGGGGTTTCGTTGTAAAGACGTGCGGTTCGGTTGGTTGTCCCAGATTTTGTTTTATCAGGGGTGATGTTAGTAACTTCGATATACCATCGGATGAGTTTGCACTTCTCGTCCATGATTCAACTGATGCTCGCGAGAAGCTCAACGAAAAAGATCTACGGTGAATGTTTGATACCGTAATTCAGGCAACCCGCAGATCGCAGGATTTCGCGGTGGAAAAAGTGTGGGCGGGGGCCTTTCCAAATGAGATGCCTATGTATTGAGAAATGGCGAATACGAGGTTCAGGCACCTCTGGCACTGAATGAAACCCTGATCGTTAATGTGCCGGATATATCTCGAACCGGTCGTAACTTAGGACAATGCAGAACTGTCTCGCTGGACGAGGCAATACGTATAACCGCGATCAGCATGGTTGGAATGGGAATTGAGAAAATGAAACTGTCGGATTACGTAGCCCAAAAGGTGGCTTCTCATGGCATTCGCCATGTCTTCATGGTCACCGGAGGGGGGGCCATGCATCTTAACCACTCCCTGGGTACTCACCCGGAACTCGAGTGCGTGTTTAATCACCATGAGCAGGCTTGCGCTATTGCGGCAGAAGCGTATTACCGGCTTACCAACCGCTTATCGGTAGTCAATGTCACGTCGGGTCCCGGCGGCACCAACGCCATCACCGGCGTGTATGGCGCCTGGGTGGATTCCATCGGCATGCTGGTGCTGTCCGGTCAGGTAAAATGGGAAACCACCGTGCGCAGCACCGGATTACCTCTACGCCAGTTTGGCGATCAGGAACTCGACATTGAAGAACTGGTGCGCCCCGTCACCAAGTACTGCGTTATGGTAACCGACCCGCGGACGATCCGTTACCATCTGGAGAAAGCCATTTATTTAGCGGTTTCAGGGCGCCCGGGTCCTTGTTGGCTCGACATACCGTTGAATGTGCAGGGCGCTCAAATCGACCCGGAAACCCTGGCCGGTTTCGACCCGTCCGAGCTCAATGAACCTTGGCGGCAGACGGATCTCAACGCCGCCGCCGCTGAAATCCTTGAAAAGATAGCTACGGCAAAACGCCCGGTAGTCTTCGCAGGCGGCGGCGTGCGCTTGAGCGGGCGGCATGACGCCTTCATTCGACTGGTTAATAAACTGGGCATTCCAGTAGTAACGGGCTGGAACGCCCATGACGCCATTTGGGATGAGCACCCGAACTATGTGGGGCGTCCCGGCACGATCGGCGATCGCGCCGGAAACTTCGCGGTGCAGAACGCAGATGTGCTTCTTATCCTGGGGAGCCGGCTTAATATCCGGCAGGTGAGTTACAACTGGCAGTCGTTCGCGCGCGAGGCCTATAAAATATGGGTTGACATTGACCCAGTCGAACTACGGAAGCCTACGGTGAAGGCCGACCTGCCGGTGCTGGCCAGCCTGACCGATCTGTTGCCGGTACTGGCCGATCGGTTCTACGCCGGTCCCGGCCAGGAGCACAAAGCCTGGTTGGCATGGTGCAAGGAACGCCGGCAACGCTTCCCCGTGGTGCTGCCTGAATACTGGAACAACGAGCGAGTCAACCCCTACTGTTTCATTGATGTTCTGTTTGACCTGTTGCAGGAAGGGCAAACCGTGGTAGCGGGGAATGGTTCTGCGTGCGTGGTAAGTTTTCAGGCCGCCAAACTGAAGCCGGGACAGCGGCTTTGGACCAATTCCGGTTGCGCTACCATGGGTTACGATCTACCGGGAGCTATAGGCGCATGCAAGGCTGCGGACAATAAGCCCGTCGTTTGTCTTGCCGGGGATGGCAGCATCATGATGAATTTGCAGGAACTGCAAACCATCGCCGGAAACCGGCTGCCGATTAAAATATTCATCCTCAATAACAGTGGATATGTGTCAATCTTTCAGACCCATCGTAATTTTTTCGGCGGGGTGGAGGTTGGCGGCGGCCCCAGGAGCGGCGTGACTTTCCCCAATTTTGGCCGTTTGAGCGCCGCTTTCGATTTACCCTATAAACGCTGCTCGCGTCACGAGGATTTAAATCAAACAATATCGGACACCCTGGCGGTGGATGGTCCGGCGGTATGCGAGATTATATTGGACGAGAACCAGCCGTTCGCGCCCAAGCTGGGATCGAAACCGTTAGCGGATGGACGTATAATTTCACCTGCGCTTGAGGACCTCTCACCGTTTCTATCTCGTGATGAACTGCGTGATAATATGCTGATTGATTTGATGGAGGAACCATAATAATGGGGCGAAGGCGGCGGAGTCGAAGTAAGTCCGGCCGCAGAGCAGAGCTAAAAAGAAACGTAGCGGATTCGCAACGGTCGGCGCACGGAAGAAGAGTAAAACAAAATCATGGCCGGCAGCCAAAGAAAAGCGGGACATTGGATTTTGCCAAACGGCATCAGACGAAGATAAGATATCTGCTGGCCGGCGCATTCAATACCGCCGTAGGCCTTGCTGTCTACCCTGCCCTTTATTTTCTAGCGTTGCCGCTGAAGCTCCATTATCTGATGATTCTGACTATCAGCCAGATAATATGCGTGACCGTCGCTTTTTTGACCAATAAGTTTGTGGTGTTTCGGACTTCCGGGAATTTTCTGCGAGAATTCCTTAAATTTGTCTCGTTTCATGTATCCTATTTTCTGGTAAATTTAGCCGCTTTACCGGCTCTGGTGGAACTGGCCGGAATGAACCCGGTTTGGGCACAGACCATTTTTGCCGTTCTGGTGATAATCACCAGCTACTTCTGGCATAGTCGTATCACATTTTCTTCAACCAAGGTAGCGAGTTAATGCAGCAAAATGATTTTCTCAGCCGCGTTTGCCCGGTGTGCGGCAGTAAAACGCTTCAGTCACCCGCCATCCATTCGGAAGTACGGGCGGAGTCCCTGGGCTTCGAGGCGCTGGTGCGCCACTGGAATGGATTCTTCAAAGAGAAGATATTTTTCACCTATGCGCGCTGCGGCGGTTGCGGGTTGTTATACGCGCCGGTTTTTTTCAATGAGCAGCAGCTGGAAAGCCTCTACGGACAGATGCCGCCGAACATGTCCGACGTGCCGATTGATGCCTTGCGCCGTACTCAATACGGCTATTTTACGGAACTGAAAGCTGTTTCCGAATTGAAGGGCGGATTTATCGAAGTGGGGCCGGATATCGGGTTATTTACCGAAAATTGTGTACGCGAAGGGCGGTTTGACCAATACTGGCTGTTCGAGCCGAACCGGGATGTGCTTCCGGCGCTGAGTCAAGTCGTATCCGGACGGCAGTTCCACGTCATCCATGACATGTTCGGCTTTGCCAATGTGCCGGATAGCTCAGCTTCGGTAGCGGTGATGATACAGGTTCTGGATCACCTGCTCGATCCGGTGTCAACGCTTGCCGAACTTCGGAGAAAGCTGGCGCCCGGGGCTCATCTGTTACTGGTAACCCATGATGAAGCATCGCTTTTACGGCGTATTACCGGCTGGCGATGGCCGGCGTTCTGCTTGCAGCACCCTCAGGTATATAACCCAAAAACGCTGCAAGCTTTGCTGGAAGCGGCCGGCTATAAGGTATTGCGGCAGACTAAAACAGTTAATTACTTTCAGGCCGACTTTCTCCTGAAGCATCTGCTCTGGGCGTTCGGCATTAAAGCTCGGACAGTGCCTGACCTGGGCCATCTCACGCCCGGTCTTAAACTAGGCAACCTGCTTACCATTGCAACACCGACAGTGGATGAAAAATAATGCGCGAAAACCGCACGCTGCTCAGCATCGTAACACCCTGCTACAATGAGCAGGACAACGTGGATGAGCTGTATAAGAGAATAAAAGCCGCAGTTGCCGGTCTCACGAAATATAATTTCGAGCTGATTTTTATCGACAACCATTCCGAGGATGACACTGTGTCCAGCCTGAAGGCGCTGGCGGCGGCCGATCCCATGGTCAAAATCATCGTCAACACGCGCAACTTCGGCCATATCCGCTCGCCCTATTACGGCATACTTCAGTCCAGCGGAGCAGCCACCATCTATCTGGCTTCCGATCTCCAGGACCCGCCGGAATTGATTCCGGAATTTATCGAACATTGGGAGGCGGGCTACAAACTGGTCATGGCCACAAAGCCGGTGAGTAAGGGTACCGCCTGGGTTCATGCCTTGCGCAAAGCCTATTACCGCTTTCTGGATGACATTTCCGATATATCGCTGGTGGCGGACTCAACCGGTTTTGGACTTTACGACCGGGAGGTGCTGGATAATATACGGAAAGTTGACGATCCTTACCCGTTTTTGCGGGGTTTAATATGCGAACTGGGTTACGAAATAAAGACTATCCAGTTTACGCAACCCAGACGATTGCGCGGCATATCGAAAAACAACTTTTATACCTTGTACGACATTGCCATGCTCGGCATAGTCAGTCATTCGAAAATGCCGATTCGGATAGCTGCATTTATGGGTTTCGCGCTGGGGGCGATGAGTGTCATTGTCGCCATGGTTTTCCTGTTTTTAAAACTGATGTTCTGGGATATGTTTTCCGTAGGCATGGCGCCGCTGGTTATCGGCCTGTTTTTTCTGTTCGGAATCCAGCTGCTGTTTATCGGTATCCTGGGTGAATACATCGGTTCAATACACACCTATCTTCAGCGTCGCCCTGTCGTTGTGGAAAAAGAGAGAATCAACTTTGATTGATCGTACAAAAAACGGTGGCACGTCTAGGGAGACGCTGAATAAGGAGTTACCGCTCATGGTTCTACAAGACTCTCCTGAGCGTAGTCGAAGGGGTCACCATGAACGGAAACAGTCATTTGCCGTTCGTTCTGAGCCTGCCGAAGGACTTAATCAGGGCTTTCCTGGCAGGAGGGTAATATACGCAGGTGTAATTGCACTGATCAATGTTGCGGGTTTTATCTATTTCATACTGTATTTTATGGAAAACGGATATTTGCCGAGTCCCTTTATATACGATAAGGCCAATACATTTATGGATCTGTTTAATCCGATGTATTGGGCATATGATAGCGGTCGTTATACCGAATGGGGCTCCGTCTACCCCCCGTTAAGCTTTTTGGTTCTGAAGTTGATTAATATTGCCCTGGCTGGGGCCGCGCCTGACGGCGGGCCGTTGGCAATGCGCGACGATTCTCCTTTTGTAATTGCGGGTTTCTGTTTTATATGTCTTGTTGCTCCCGCCATAATAATGCATGCAAGGCAATGGAAATCGGTTGCTAGCGTGGAAAAAGTTCTGATCTATGTCGCGATAATACTCAGTGCCCCCATGCTTTTTTCCATGGAGAGGGGAAATATCGTCGTGTTATGTCCGGTATTGTTGGTTGCCGCAATATCTGAAATTGGTTTTAAACGGATTCTGTCCATTGCGCTGCTGATTAATATCAAGCCGTATTTTGCAGTGCTGATGGTTTATTTTCTGATAAGAAAAAACCTTAAGGGATTTTTGTTCTGCTCGATTGCCGCATTCATGGTTTTTTTGGCGACAGGGCTGGTTCTCGATGAGAACTTCCTGTGCTTTTTCACAAATATCATAGGATTTGGGCAGGCAAAGGATTTATTTACTGTGGGCGAGGTGATGGCGTTGCCGTCGAGCGTGTCCGCTTTTTCGTATGTATTGCAGGATCCGGAAGGAAGTGCCTATGCTTTATCTTATGCCGTATTTGACGTGGTGTTGGCCGTTAATTTAATTGAAGCAACGAAATGGGTTTTGATCATTGTCTCTGTGGTTGCAGTATTTCTGAAGGCTCAGAAAATGCGCGACGGGGAAATATTTGCTTTGCTTGTGGTTGTTACAACTAATCTGGGTGTTTCGGTTGGCGGCTACACGTTGATTTTGTATATCGTATTGATTCCAATTTTTATTAAGATGCGTTTTTCATGGTTGTATATTGGGATACTGTCGATGATGTCGATGCCATTGGATATTATCGCGCTGGCGAATATGAATTTTGGAATCCATTATGCATATTTATCCGGCTCGAATCGTTACATAGACTGGTCGCTTGGGCTAGGCAGCATAGTACGTCCTGTTGCGAATATCATGTTGCTAGTTTTTCTAAATTATGAGTTTTTTACTAGAAAATTTTCAAATCGGACTGTCGAAGCTATGCGTAGCGCTAATTTGTCGATAAAGGAAGATGAAGTATGTCTGATCTGAACAACAAAATAGCAAAGTACGTGATAAGCGCTCTGCTGGGGACATTAATCGGCTCGGTGGCATATTTTGTCCAGCCGGTTAGATGGGAAGGGCAGGCGCTGATAAAAGTAGGTTCTGTGCTGGTTAAAGGCTCGCAAAAAACAACAAGTATTACGGTAGGGTTGGAAAATGCGAGTATTGAAGAAATGCAAGTAGTAATTGAACGGTTAAAATCCCCATCTTTTGTGCAGGCTGTTGTAAAAAAACTGGAAAATGAAAAAGCAGCGGAGCTGATATATAGCAAGGGCGATTTGGGCTTCAAGACTAGAAGCATCAGGAATTCAGACGCTCTGGTGATCACTTTGAATGGTACATCGCCAGCGCTTGTTCGATCCGCGCTTGACGCAGTGGTTGGAGAGCTATTGTATGTGCATGGAAATATTTTTTCCGAAGATGTGAGCAGCATTCAACGCGAAATTACCGCGCTTGAGTCTGAAATCGATATGATTTCAAGACGTTTGGATACGATAATTAATGCGAATGCTCATAAAGGGGAAAATCCTGATGATGAAAAAAACCTAATAGCGGGACTGGCGACAGTGGTCATATTGCATGATATGGATGTTAAAAGTGACCATCTTCGCGCGCTTCGAGAAAACATTTCCAGCCTAAACTCCAAACCTACCCGATTAGCGCAACCTGTTTCTGTTATGGAGTGGCGGATGTTTAAACAGCTTTGGCAGGCTTGTATAATTGGAGCTTTTTTGGGTGCCTTCTTGAGTTTTATCTGGGCAAGATTTGGAAAAATAAGGATAAAATAAGAAATCACTGCCGGATGAAGCTGGAATCCAGACTACTACGATGAAACGTGTAACTAAAACAGTCAGCGCATGTATTGCCACTTTGATATTTGTTATTACTGTTTATTCGGCTTTCCCCGGTGCGCTGATACGCTTTTTTTCCCAGCTTGAAACCCAGACCGTTATGGCAGAAAATTTGCTACCGGGGCAAGTAGTAGAGATCAGGCTGGGCCGCAAATATGTGCGGCCTCATCTTTGGGTTGCAGCCGCATATACCATGATACCTCCTTCAACTGGATATCCAAATTTATTTCAAACGGCCGATTTAAATGACGGTATTCGGCTGGAGTTTAGCGCTCAGGATGCGGCCGTTATTTATGCGACTGAACAAGGGAATTCTCCCGGCGCAGTTGTTTTACCCCAGTTATCGAAATCGGAAAAAATGTACCGAATCAATATTGAGGCTGTTTATGGTGAGTATATCAATATAAGGACAAATGGAACCTCCTTGGTGAAAATAATGAAGCCAGCGCCAACATTTCTGTTAAACCATATTTTGGTTGGGCAGGGATTTGATTCCGGAAGAAAATTCACCGGTAGTTTGCTGGAGTTCAAACTGTTTGTCGTTGAATATTCATACAATGAGATTTTTGTTTATGTCTTGCTGTGGGGAATTTTTCTTGGGGTTATTGCTGCGTTGAAAATCATACCCACAAGAAGTTAAGTATTGTGCAATAAATGAAGTAAATTATGAAGATTTCAGCCAGCTTGGTGTCCGGTTTTACAGGTATAAAGACTGAATCGAAGCCATACAGACTTGCGGTCCTGGGCGATAGCGCAACCCAGCTGTTGGTCAAAACCCTGACTCGAGAAGGGCAGGCATGGGGGGGCGGTTTAGAAATATTTGAGAGCGATATTAATCAGATCGATCATATGGTGAGGAATCCCAACTCGGATCTCTATGTATTTTCTCCTGAAGCTGTACTTCTTCTTTACTCTGCTGAGGAATTACAAAAGCAATATTATGCCGCCAACCACAGGATCGGAGAACAGTTTGTTTCTGACAAAATTACGGAAATACGGCAGATAGTTTCATGTCTGAAGGCAGATGCTGTAGGCCGTAAAATTATTGTTTCGAATTACGCCGAGATTAATGACGGCGTATATGGCAATAATGCCAATAAATATCGTGCATCGTTCTTGTCCAGCCTGCGCCGCATCAACATTGCGTTAATGGATATGGTTGAGGGTGACAGCAGCGTTTATATTCTTGATCTAGCTCTTATGCAAAGCCGGATTGGCCGCAGCAAATTGTTTGATCCCCGTTTATACGTAACATCATCCATGGTTTATTCTGTTGAAGCGTTACCGGTAATCGCCAGAAATATAATCGAAATACTTGCCTCAGTTCAGGGAAACGCGCGCAAATGCCTGATCCTGGATCTGGATAATACGATATGGGGCGGGGTGATCGGTGATGACGGGGTGGAAAAAATAGAGCTCGGGGAGCTTGGTATTGGGAAGGCATTTACCCGAATACAGCGCTGGGCTAAGGAGCTTCGGTCAAGAGGCATATTACTTGCCGTTTGCAGTAAAAACAGTGACGAAATTGCGAAAGAGCCGTTTTTAAAACACCCTGATATGGAGTTGAGGCTTGAAGATATTTCGATTTTTATCGCCAACTGGGATGATAAGGTAACTAATATAAGATATATACAGTCGATGCTTAACATTGGCTTTGATTCAATGGTATTTATCGACGATAACCCGTTTGAACGTGAACTTGTCAAATCGGCGTTACCCGAAGTTGCTGTTCCAGATCTCCCTGATGATCCTGCAGAATATATGGATTTTTTGCAAGAGCTGAATTTATTTGAAGCTGGTACGCTGTCCGATCTGGATGCTGACAGAACGTTAATGGTTCAGCGGGGAATTGAAACGCGCCAGCTTCAAAGTAAATTTGAAAATGAAGGCGATTTTCTGCAGAACTTGAACATGATATGTAAAGTTTCAGGTTTTAACAATTTTAATACGCCTCGAGTCGCTCAACTTAGTGAGCGATCAAATCAATTTAATTTGCGGACGATACGCTATAGTGAGCAGGAAGTGAGGGCGATCAGCCAGAATCCGGACTTTGCCGGCATGGCCTTTAGCCTGGAGGACAGGTTGGGCGATCATGGTCTTATAAGTGCAGTCGTTCTGAGTCAGAAGGGTTCGAGTCTGTTTATTGACAACTGGTTCATGAGTTGCCGTGTGCTTAAGCGGGGCGTTGAGCATGTAGTGCTGGATAAAATTATCTGTTTAGCCATAGCTCGCGGCTGCGAGGTGGTAGTAGGTGAGTATATCCCAACAAGAAAAAATGGTTTGGTTAGTAATCATTATGAAAATCTAGGTTTTCATTCGCGAGCCGATGACGGTTTATGGGTGTTGCCCGTCACGGATTTTATTAAAGTTGAGCACTTTATTGAGGTTGTGCGGCATGATTAGGAAGGAAGTTTTAAATAACATAAATGATATATTCAACGATATATTCAATGATGAATCAATTGTGATTACCGAAGCATCTTCAGCCAAAGATATTGATGAGTGGGATTCCTTGAATAATATTCAGATTGTCGTAGCCGTGGAAAAAAAATTCAAAATCCGCTTTAAGGCGTCTGAAATATCAGGATGGAATAATGTTGGTGAGATGTGCGACTCGATTGAGACGCTGCTGCAACAAAAATAAGTATGATATTAGGCCAAGAGTTCACTGTTGACTTCCAGATTAGCGAAAAAATATATTCTGGATTTATCAATATTTTTGATGACAGAAATGCGCTGCATATAAGCGATGAATATGCACGGAGCAAGGGATTTGAATCCAGGGTTATGCACGGGAACATACTTTGCGGATTTCTTTCACGTTTTGTTGGAGAGTTGTTGCCGGTAGAAAATACGGTCATTCATTCCATTGCAATCAATTTTCGCAATCCTTGCTATCTGGAGGAAGTTGTCACGCTTAAGGCAAGGGTTGAGGAAGTGCATGAAAGTGTATCGGTTTATGTCTTTAAATTTTCCTTTATTATCGGGAGCCGGACTGCTGCAACGGGAAACTTACAAATAGGTCTGTTAAAATGAATATTCTCATTACTGGAGGTGCATCCGGCCTGGGCAGTCAAATTCTTTTGAAACTGGCGAAATCGGGGCATACTGTGTACTTTACCTACAATAAGTCTGCCAACGAAGCGGGTGTTCTTGAAAAGGAGAATCCAGGGTGCCGTGGTTTCCAGTGTGACTTTCATGATGCGGCAAGCATCGACGGGTTATTGTCGGCATTAAATGGTTTAACACTGGATGTGTTGATTAACAATGCTCTGCCATCATTGAAGGCGGTCCAGTTTCAAAGAACAAATGTTGATGATCTGGTGTCCAGCTTCGCGCTTAATGTTATTCCGATTTTACATATTACCCAGGCGTGTCTCTCAATATTTAGAAAACAACGTTCAGGACGAATAATAACGATTTTGACTTCCTATCTGATCAACCGGCCCCCTGTTGGGTATTCAGAATATGTTGCAAACAAGGCGTATCTCCATGCAATGAGCAAGGCGTGGGCAGTAGAAAACGCGAAATTTGGCATTGCGGTTAATTGTATTTCCCCGTCAATCATGCGTACCGGTCTGACTTCCGACACTGACGATCGTGTGCTTGATTCTCTGGCAGCTTCAAATCCATTTGGACGATTGGTAGAACCAAGTGAAGTGGCTGAACTGGTAGAATTTCTCGTCAAAGCACCGTTGCAATTGAACTCATCGAATTTCATTCTAAACGGTGGGGCGGATGTTATTTAATTCCTGGGAATTTCTGATATTCTTTCCCTTGGTCGTAGTGCTGTTTTATTGTTTGCCTGATCGCCATCGCTGGAAGTTATTGTTATTTTCCAGTTGTTTATTTTATATGGCGTTTATCCCGTATTATATATTAATCCTGTTTGCAACCATTGTCGTAGACTACTTCGCGGGAATACAAATAGAACGTAGTACAGGACGTACCAGGGTTTTTTATTTATTCGCAAGTATTGTGACAACCTGCATGATTCTTTTTTTCTTCAAATATTTTGATTTTGTAGCTAGAAATGTAAGTTGGATTTCGAATGTATGGGGTATTGGCATTACCATGAATCCGCTTGGACTGGTTTTGCCGATAGGTTTGTCATTTCATACTTTTCAGAGTCTGAGCTATGTAATTGAGGTTTACCGAGGAAAACAGAAGCCTGAATATCATTTCGGTATTTATTCGCTTTATGTCATGTTTTTCCCACAGCTGGTTGCGGGGCCAATAGAGCGACCGCAAAATATGTTGCATCAGTTTCGCCGAAGCGTTCGGTTCGATAGTGAGCGGTTTAGGTCAGGGTCTATGTTGCTGGCTTGGGGATTATTCAAGAAAGTTGTGATTGCCGATCAACTGGCAACCTACGTTAACCCCGTTTTTCAAAATCCTGATAATTTTGATGCAGCCTCTATCGCCATTGCTGTATTCTTCTTTTATTTTCAAATTTACTGCGACTTTTCAGGGTATTCGGATATCGCGCTCGGAACCGCACGTATGCTTAGTTACGATCTGATGCGGAATTTTAATTTACCTTTTCTTTCCAGGACCATGTCGGAATTCTGGAAACGATGGCACATCTCACTTTCTACCTGGTTGCGTGACTATATCTATGAACCGCTTGCGCTTAATTGGAGGGATCGCGGTTTAATTGGTATTTCATTCGCGTTGATAGTAACCTTTTCAATAAGTGGTGTATGGCATGGCGCCGAATGGACTTTTATCGTATGGGGGTTGTCGCACGGAGTGGTATTGACGCTTGAGCTTGGAGCCTCCAGGATATTCAAGGCACGAAATCGAATATTCCCTCCTGTTATAGGTGATAAGCTTGCAATGCTTCGCACGTTTTTTCTTGTCAGCTTGAGCTATGTGTTTTTTCGCGCCAGCAATATTGACGATGCCTTATTGATACTTCAAAAGCTCTGTGGTGGTTTGGCCGTATTGCCATGGAGCCTCGATAGGATTTTATATCATGACATCGGTGATTATAAGATCATAGGGCATACGCGTAATGAATTCATATTTTCAATTGTTCTAATTGCAACGCTGATTACGCTCGAGAAGATACATTCAGAAAACTTATTGACTCCAGCGCTTAAATCGCTGCCGCGCTATGCTCGTACCCTTATTTACCAGGCGTTTATCTTGTTTATGGTTGCATATGGAACGTGGTTTACCAAGCACAGCTCTTTTATATATTTTCAGTTTTAAACATCATGGCTAAAGTATTATTGCGGATAATTGTTGTCGCCTTGCCGGCATTGGTGCTGCTTGCTTATGTTGAGTTTGGTCTTTCGCAATTGGATACGCACTATCTATCCAAAAAAAACTTCTTGGAAAAGCAGAAAAACGATATTGTAGTTCTGTCGCTGGGTTCATCAAATGCTTATTATGGCATTAATCCGGAAACGTTCTCTTGTACAGGATTTAATTTGGCCTATAACGCACAGAGTATGTATTATGATCTGCAGTTTGTTGAAAAATATATCGATGAACTTCCCAGGCTGAAATTGGTTGTGCTCCCGATCATTTATTATACAATGGGTAGTGATCTTTTAAATACTTCACAGGATTGGAGGGTTTTTTTTTATAAGCAATACTATGGTTTACCTTTACAAAGACCTGATGATGGTGTTTTTTCAGTAATTAAGCAATTAATAGATGCGCGTAATTACACAAAAATTGCATTATACGGCGATACCTTGTACGCTCATTTCAAAAGCGGTTTCAGCGGTCATGTCGACTATGTACCGGAACGTACGGGATGGTACAATTCTTCGTCTGTTGATAAGGCTGATTTGAATAAATTTGTTGGTCGAGATGCTGCAGTAGCGCATAGCCGGGATTATGATCCTAATACGGCTAAACGCAATATCGCTTATTGGCAGGTCTTGGTTGATTTATTAAACGAAAAACATATTCAAGCTGTTATTGTTCATTTGCCTGAGCACGAAACCTATTACAAAAATCTTGATCAGTCAAAATTGGCCGATTTCAATATGACGGTCAATACCTTTGCAAGAAAGAACGGCTTGGCTTTTGCTGACTATAGCCAGGATCCCCGCTTTAATTTAGATGACTTCACCTTCATGGTGGACCATTTGAATCCGCATGGTGCTGCTAAATTAGGTGAAATCCTGGATCAGGATTATATTAAAAAGCTTTGCCGGTAAATTTAACCTAGAACAGATATTTGGCTTCGATAATTGCAAGTCTGTTGGCAGTTGACAGAAAAATTCATTATTATTATGAGCGCTGCTGCCTCACTATCGATAGGAGCTCTGTTGTGCATAAGTGTACAAGACTAACTGATGTGGAAGACACTTTGGCTCGTTTTCCAGCCCTGAAGCGTGTTGCCGGCGAGACAAGCGCATATTTCACTATGCTTAGACAGACACACTTATCTACATCATGTATATTTTATCTGTATCTCGAAACACAATTGGATTCTATGCGAACCGCTGCAAAATATTTTTTCTGCCCTGTAGCTGTTTGACGGGTTGTTTCCGTTTGCGAATATTGCACAGTGCGTAGATGTTCACATGGTTTAAGGTCTGAACGGCTGTTGCTTGCGGGGTTACTCATGTTATTCCTGCTTGCGGCTCTCTTTGTTTGGTCTGTCATGCCCATTTATCCTGACGAAATTGCATTCCGTATGCAATTGGGACGATATATTCAGGATGGGGGAGTTGTACATGGCTTATATACGCTTTGTGAATCCAACATCAAGGGTACCCCATTACTTTTTTTGATTCCTGCGTGGATCTTATCCTGGGTGGATCTGACCTTTTCACCAGTGGAGATGCGTCTATTCCCATTTGTCACGACTGTGACAGCCATAATGTTCGCAGTGTGGTATGCGGTGCGTGGTATTAATTATTATGCTGCTATGCTTGCTATCACTTCTTTAGTAGGCGTCGCCGGCTCTGGTTTAGTCCTGGCTCGTTACGAATATATCCATTCACTGAATTTGGTTTGCTGTTTGGCGGTATTAAATTTTCACCCATCTACTACTCTCACGCGCCCGAATGTGCGCTATGTATTAATCATCCTGCTTCTAATTAGTTGCTTGTTTTCATTGTATGTTCACATTCAGGGTCTATTGTTCCTGCCTCTCACGCTCTATCTGACATATCAGCTCGTTCGTTTGGACGTCAGCAAGTCACTGGCCAAGGTTATCATGTTAATTTTGTTAGCGCTTATGGCACTTACGGGTATCAGGTTTCATCATACGACCTGTGCTGGGTTTCCTGAAATTGAGAGCTTCTGGGCTAATATGACGTTTAATCAGCGTGATTTGTTATCGGCTACGCTGAGCGATTGGTTTGTAGATAAACTGAGTAAATATCTCCGCTCTTTTTTATACAATAAAAATTATGCAGTTGATTACCTGCCGGGTATCAGTATCGATAATGATTGGCTGCAGGGCATGCTTAATTCCCTCAATTTATGTATTATTTTCGTATTGACGACAAATTTGCTGCTTACGGCGTGTGTTCCTGTTATACACGCATTCCTTGCGATCAGGTGGCGATATGCGCCGGGGTATTCATTACGCGTAGCTGAAGAGACATCCCGACGAAACTGCGAACAAGCGCTCGTATTGGTACTGTTTGCGTTACCGGTAATTTTTTTGTTTATTTACGATAAAGCGCAAAACTTCTATCGCTCATTCTTTCTCAACTTCGTAGTGGCTATCCTGTTGACTTTATACTTTTCTCGTAAAGTCTTTGTACGCGCGAAAGGGTTGGTCCTGTTGTATTATGGCCTGTGCGGGTTGGTGGTGCTTGCCTCCCTTCTAGTTAATGCAATGTGGTTTATGGGAAAATTGCAGGCTGACTACGAAGGTCCATCGCTCTCGTTAGGTCGGGACTGGCGAGGCATTGATGGCGACGCGCTGGCGTTGGTTCGGGACTGCGGCGTGGATTTGACCAAGGGAGGTATTGTCGTTGATGATATGACCTACAATAGCCTCAAATATTATCCTCGTATTTCTGCTATAACTTATGTCGGCTTATCTGCGACGGTTATTGGATCTACAATTCCAAGCGCGATTGAGCAATCACGAATCAATGCTGCAATCACCAGTTGCAAAACGCTGCACGCGGTTGGAATAGATGCTCAGCACTCCAGAAATCTTTTGTGCTGTGCCGACTTTTCAGGGGTAGAGAAATAACAAGATAAATTAATTTATTTTACTACCTTCTACCCCTGGCGACGCGAGGTTTGATAGAACGTTACGCCTGTATTTACTAGTTGGCAGTAGTTGGTAATAACGATTTTAATTCATTAATATAAGCCATTTGCGCTGTTTTGAACACGGCAATCTGTGCTTCAAGACGCTGTAATTCAGTCTCAACAAATTGCAAACTGAGAATCTGGCCTTTCTGTTCGTTCGAAAGATCGTCAAACTCGTATTCCTTGCCATCAATATTAATTTTTGCCATTGTGTACCTCGTTTAATAAATAGTAGAAAAACGTCTGTTTATGGTAGCATGCGGAATATTAGGAAGATAGTAACAAATATATGAAAGTTTGCTACTATTCCGCCTATCCGCAGGAGAGGAAGATAGAGGGTGAGTCAGGCGAGACCATCAGCTTATTATTGGATGGGCGCAGAGAAATCTTCCTGTGTCTGTTCTGAGTGCGCGGCTTTCCCTGACGTGTAGCCCCCTCCCCCTGCGAAGGGGCGGATTTGCGGCCCGGTAAAAGCCGACACGCTTCCGCGTATCTCGACTGACTTGCCTCGTTTACTACTGTTTCGGTCACGTCTTAAAAAATCTCATTGAATAGATAAAAGGTTTGCATAAACTTCTATTTATTTTTCTAATTCGCTGACGATGAGCAGAAATGATTGATTATCTATTCTTCTTTGTCCTGCGGAAGAGGACACATCAGCGTTGAACACCTTTAAGATTTTGTGTACTGCCTTGGAGTCACCATGGTCGTTTGTTATTTCCGAGCTTACTTTACATCTTGCTTAAAAGAAGTAATTGGATAAGTGGCTTCGCGCCGCGTTCCAAACCATGGCGCTATGGCTTCCAGGTCTAGGTCGGCTAATGAGCCGGCGTTAAGGCGTAAGCGAATCAAGCTGCGGATAAACTCGTATCGAGCCTTGTAGTGGTCGGTATTAGCTTTCATTAAACGTCGATGGGCGTCCAGTACATTGACAATGGTAGCAGCGCCGACTTCATAACTTTTTTCTTGCGCGATTTTTGCCTTTTCGCGAAAGCTTAGTTCTTGGCGGCTGGATTCTATGCGCGCTCGCCCGGATGTAGCGTTAAGCCAGGCGCTACGTGTCTCCTTTTCGATATTGCGCCTGGCTTCCTCGATTTTTTCCCGCGACATCTGGTATTTGCTCACGGCCTCCCGTCCTGCCGCTTCCACGCCGCCGCCAGCATAAATAGGAATGCTTATGTTTAAATACAGCGATGCAATATTATAATTATTTGGATATTGCAGGTTGTTGTATCCGGTATTACCGTACATTTCGCTGGCAGTGACATTTGCTGTCGGTAAATGTCCTGCTTTTGCACTAGCAATCATTTTTTGAGCAGTTTCCGATGCATATTGCAGCGATAGCAGCGTCGGATTGGAGCTTAAGGCCTCTTGAACCCATTCATCGGCACTGCGTTGTATCTCGGGAAATGTATCCTGCGTTAGCGGGTCGGATTCGTGTAGCAAAATTCCACTCAGTTCGCGAAGCTTTTCGGCGGCTATGGCTTTCTGATGGCTGGCCTCAAGTTGCGCGGTTTGTATTGATTGTGCATAGGCTTCAACTTCGTATAGATCCGTGGCCTTGGCCATCTGCCGTTCATGCATGTGGCGCAGACGGTTAATCTGGGCATCAGTGGCCGCCTGTTCAGATTCCAGCTGGACTATGGTGTCGTTGGCTTCCAATATGCCAAGGTATTGATCGACAAGGTCATAGGCAACTTTCATTCTTAGCGCCAAAGCCTGCTGTTCGCTCTGTTTGGCCTGTTTTTCGGTTGCTTCCAATTGAAAATAGGAAGGTAAATCGAATAGTGGCTGCACAATTTGTAAACTTCCGCGAAAACCGGGGTAGTATGCGTTGCCCTGACCGCCGAAAGGATTAAACCCGTTAGCGGAGGCATTCTGATTATAATTATTATAGGAATAATAGCCGCTGATGCCGATATTCGGCAGCAATTTTGCTAATACCTGGTCTTGTTGAGCACGCATCTGCTCGACCGTATATTCGCTGCCCTTGAGGGTGGGGTTATTTTCCACGACATGCGCCCATAGTTGCAGCAAGCTTTCGGCGTTAGCCGGAGACGTCGTAGCTAGCGGCAGCGCAAGCGCTATCAGTAATTGAAGAAAATATTTGTTCATAACTGGATTAATCCTCGATAAAGGAACGCGAGAACGAATCGCTAAGCGGGTCGGCTAGATATTGAAACAGTGTACGTTTGCCGGTGCGGATCAGTACTTCAGCCGGCATGCCTGGCAGCAGTTCCAGATTTAATCGGGTAAGCGTTTCCAGACCTTCGGCGTTTACCTCCACGCGCGCCAGGTAATAGGGGGTGTGCTGTGGATCTTCCGACACCAGGCTATCGGCCGACAACGCCAGCACCTTGCCTTCAATGCGCGGCAAATCCTTGGATCTGAACACGCTGAAGCGAATTTCTGCGCCTTGGCCTATTTTCACTCGGTCGATATCCATCGGAGAAACATGGGCTTCGACCAGCAGTTTTTCGTTTTGAGGCACAATTTCAAGTATGCGCGATCCCGGAGCAATTACACCGCCCAGGGTATGCACTGCCAACCCCAATACCTTGCCTGCATCGGGCGCCTTGATAACGCTGCGCTCAACGGTTTGTTCAAGGGCGTGTATTTTTTCATGCAGTTCGAAAAGATTCATTTGCACTTCCGCAAGTTCCTTGACAACTTCGCTTTGCAATGATTTTTTCAACTGCAGCACCTTGAGTTGGATTTCACTCATCTGCAAATTTACGGCCGCCAGATTAGACTGCAATTCGCCGTTTTCACCTTGACTGCTGGCAAATTTACGCTCGAGATCGCGCACTGTCTGCTTTTCACTATAGCCTTCCTTCAGCAGGGTTTGAAAATCATTCAGCTCAGCTTCGTACGAGCGCATCAGCTGCTCGCGTCCGGTTTTCTGTGCCTGTAAGCCGCGTTCCTTGGCGCGCAGTTGTCCGATTTGTTCCTGGTACAAATGCACTTCGTTGTCCAGCGACTGGCGGCGCGCCTGAAAAGTCTGGTTCTGTACGCGCATGGCTTCGGCTGCACGCGGGTCTCCGCGCGCCTCTAGCAGCTCGGGTGGGTACTTAATGCGGGATTGATCGTCACGTAACGCAACCAAGCGCGCTTCACGCGCCATTGTAATTAAATATTGACCGCGCAATACTTCGAGCTGGGCGCGGGGCTGGGTGTCGTTAAGCGTGACCATGATCTGGCCCTTTTCCACCCAGTCGCCGTCGCGTACTCGTATAGAGTCGATGATGCCGCCCTCCAGGTGTTGTACGGTTTTCCGATAGTTCTCGACGGTAACCTGCCCCGGCGCATGCGCGGCGCTACTTAGCGGCGCGAGTGCAGCCCAGCCGCCCAAACCGCCGAAGATGGCTATTACTAAAAAAATACCCACACGGCGCAGAGTGCTGTCATCGGTTAAGGGTGCGATACTTATTAGATGTTTTTTCATGCAGGCTATGCCCCCTTACTGCTCGGTATGGCTATGGTTGTGGTGCGCGGGAGTTGTTGCTGCCGGGCTGGCTGGGCTGTTGATGGCACCGGGGAGCTGGCGCGCTGCAATGATTGCAGTACTTCATCGCGCGGACCATAGGCGGCCAGCTGGCCATCGCGCATAAAGGCAATCGTATCGACCTGCTCCAGAATGCTGGGTCGGTGAGTTACCATCACCACGGTACATCCTTGCTCGCGCAATCCGTTCAAGGCGCCGGCCAGCGCGGCTTCGCCGTCCTGATCCAGGTTCGAGTTGGGTTCGTCAAGGATGATGATGCGCGGCGAACCGTAAAGTGCGCGCGCCAAGCCAAGGCGCTGGCGCTGTCCTGCGGACAGTTGTGCGCCTTGTCCCTGAATCACTGTGTCGTAGCCGTCGGGTAATTGCAGCAGCATGTCGTGGATGCCTGCCAGACGGGCCGCCTTAACTACCTGTTCGGCGTCGACAGGCCCAAACCGTGCGATATTCTCACTGATGCTGCCGTCCAGCAACTCGACATCCTGAGGGAGATAGCCAATATATGGTCCCAGCATTTCGCGATCCCAATGGCTGATCTCAGCGCCATCCAGGCGTACGCTACCGATGGTGGGCTTGTATAGACCAAGCATCGTGCGTATGAGCGTAGATTTTCCCGCGGCGCTGGGGCCGATAACCGCTACCTGCTGACCAGCTTCTATCTGCAGGTTGATTCCAGCTATCACAGGTTTTTTAGATCCGGGCGGTACGATAGTAACGTTATCCATGCGTATCTGGCCTGTGGGCGCAGGCAGCGGCATGGGCGTTCCGCGCAACGGCGCCGCTTCCAGCAGTTTTTCCAGGCGGCTATAGGCATCGCGCGCGCTGACGAAACCCTTCCAGCTGCCGATCAACAGATCCAGCGGAGCCAGCGCGCGTCCGAGCAGCATGGAGCCGGCGATCATCGCTCCGGGCGAAATTTCCTTTTCTATGGCAAGGTAGGCGCCCAAGCCTAAAATGAGTGACTGAATCACCGTGCGGTAGAGTTTGGAAAGCGCCATGATCAGTCCGGCCTTGCCGCTGGCCTTGCCCTGCATGGTAAGCAGAGTGTCCTGTTTGAGCTTCCAGCGAGCGCGCAGACGGGGCAGCATGCCCATCGCCTCGATTACTTCGATATTACGCAGATTGCGCTGGGTATGCTGGCTGGAGTCCATGGCGGCGTCATTGGCTTTCTTGAGCAGGTCGCGCGTTGCCAACTCGTTCCACAGGTTAAGCCCCATCAACAGAAACGAGGATATCACGGCGACTACGCCGAATGTCCAATGAAACCACCACATGACGATGATATTGAGCGGCAGCCACGGCGCGTCGAAAAACGCAAACAGGCCGTTACCGGTCAAAAACTGGCGCAGCTGCAATAGATCGTTGAGCGGCTGCGCGCTGGCGCTACGGCCGACACTGGGCAGCGCGATGGTGAACATGGCGTCGAAAACACGGGAATTCAACATTTGATCGAAGCGGTTGCTGGTGACCACCAGTATTTGCGAGCGCACCCATTCCAGCGCGCCCATCACCGTCAGCAAAAATACCAGCAGCACGGTTAGCATGGTCAGGGTGGAGACGCTGCTGCTGGCCATGACGCGATCGTAGATCTGCATCATGTAGATCATCGGCGCCAGTATCAGGATATTGATGAAGAAACTGAGAAACCCCGCAGAGAGAAACGATTGTTTGCAGCGCAACAAGGCTACGCGCAGATTGGCGACCTGCTCGCTGGTCTGTTGTGTATTTATCATGGTCATCCGTAGTTTTGATCTTCATGGTTGGGGATAAGGATTCAGATCCTCATGCTTTCTCTTTGTCTTCGCGTATGGAATGAAAAAGGGGCAATCGCTCGCAATGCGTTTTATGTCGAATCCGGACTGAAGATGGGGGTGGAAAAAAAAATTTCAACCAACGTAACCCTTGATCTGCTGGGGTTGATGCTAACCGACTATAACAACAGAAAATTTTAACATGAATACAGGCTGCAAATGTTAAAAATCGTTGCCAGGGAAGCACTGATTTAATCGGTTCGCGGCACGAAACCGTATGATAAATAATTGATATTATGTGGTATTTGTCAGAATATGTCGATTAAATCAGCGGTTGCCTAAGGAGTTACGATTAAACGCGGACTATGGAATTCGTCATGCGGTAACATTATATTGAGCGCCGGGCGTGCCTGGCTACTTATAGAAGTAAAGTTCTTGCCACTGGGTTCCTGCAACCCCCGGATCAAGTCCGGGAATTGCAGGAAGGACGTTTTTTTCCTACCGCAGTGCTCTATAGGCGCGGTTGCTGAGATAAAATATAGCTAAAGCCAGCAGCAATTGTGAGCTGCGTGTTGACCGGATAGATATTATGCAGGAGTAATTAACCATGCTGAATGCCAGTTTCTTCTATAAAGTCAATACCAATCAAGGATACGAGCTGATTGGCTATACCAGCAACGGCTGGCTTGTGGAAAACTTTTACAACGCATCAGGGGCGTTGCTGGAGCAGGACGTGTTTGCCGGCAATAGCGAAGCAAAATTTATAACCAATGCGCAGGGCGGTTATACCGAAAGTATCTTCGTCAATGGCGTGCTGACCGCAAGCGGCACATTTAATGCCAATAACGTTTTGTTGTCTCAGACGCAGTATGCTGCGAACGGACATACCGTAATTGAAACCGATACCTTCAGTTACAATAGCCGGAACCAGCTGACCTCTGAGATTCGCGCCAACGCCAACGGCGTCTTCGAGACCGAAACCTTTACTTATAGCAATAATCAGTTGAGCTCCGTCATCCATAGCAACGCAGGCGGGGTGGTAACGGAAATCGATTATTATTCGAACGGGCATCTGACCCAGGTCATCCACCCGGTTACGCCCACGAAAAGCCCTACGACCGCGCCGACTACAAATCCGTCTACGCCCGTATCAACCGGTTGGAGCAGTACAAGCGGCCTCGGCGAAATCAGCGTGCTGAAAGCTCTGGATCTGGCGACAGGGCAAACGCTTGCCGACGCCGCGCCGGCGCAGCCGGTGGAATGGGGCATCAGTTCGGCGAAATTTCAGGACGCCTGGGCGGCGGGTTTTACCGGCAAGGGTGTGGTAATCGCCGACATCGATACCGGCGTCGACCTGAATAACGCCGCGCTGACGCACAACCTGAGCCAATATGACTGGAACTTCGTCGGCGACAACGCCAATGTACAGGACGACAACGGCCACGGTTCATTTACCGCCAGCGAACTGGCTGCGGCCGCGAATTCGAGCAATAACGTGGTTGGGGGAGCTTACGGCGCGCAGATGATGATATTGAAGGCGCTGGACGCTTCCGGTAGCGGTAGCGACGGCACTATCGCCACCGCGATCACCTATGCGGTAAATCATGGCGCCAATGTCATCAATATGTCGCTGGGCGGCGCATCTCCCGACGCGACGCTGCAAGCAGCCCTGCAATATGCCGCCAGCCAGGGCGTAGTGGTTGCGATTGCCGCCGGCAACAGCGGCGCGAGCTCTCCCGCCTATCCTGCCGCTTACGCGCAAACGGTGAGCGATGTGATTGCGGTAGGCGCCACCCAGCAATCGGGTTCGTCGCTGAGTCTTGCCGGCTTCAGCAATCACGCGGGCAGCGCCACGCCATACAATTTTGTCGATGCGCCTGGCGTTAACCTGCAGGGCTACAACAACAACGGCCAGGTAGTAACGGATTCAGGCACCTCCATGGCGACTCCGCTGGTTGCGGCGGAAGCGGCGGTTGTTGAACAGGCGATCGCGACCGTGCATCCTGAGTATAGCGCTGCCCAGATAGCAGCCCTGGCTGTCAGTGATATTACTCAGTCTGCAACTGCCTTGAGTTTGATCGGCGTCGCTTCGACCACGGCGCACGCCTGATTGTAAACGTTGATCTGCCGGGTTAGGCCCTTATCGGGCTAACCCGGCCTGCGAATCTTATGAGTTTCAGCACAATGACCGCTTCATACACAAGAGCGCAAAATATCGCGGCAGTTTCGGGCAATATTTATGCGCCGGGGGATTATCTGACGATCTACGCGGGCGTCGCGCAAAATAATGCGAACACTTTTGTAATCGGTACGCTGGGCGATGTCAATATCAGCAACGCCGCTTACGGCAACGATACGGCTAGCGGCAATCACACTTTGTATTCGCTGCAAGTAGCCGGTTCGTATAAATCATATACGGTATCCGGATACTACGGCCTGGTCACGCTGGCCAATACGCAAAATAATCAGATCATTCAATTTCAACTGACGCGTCCGATGGACGGCGCGAATAATTCCGGGGTCGATGTGAAATTTGCGGATGGAGATCTGGCATTCACCTCCAACGTCAGCAACGGCTCATGGACGGCCTGGGTCACTCATGGCGGAGGCGCCGGTCAGTGGGGGGTTGGGTCGCAAGCACTGCCGGCGACCCAAATACAAACTCCGCTCAGCTTGAACACGCTCGACGCCGGCACGCTGAATTTATCCGCCGGCAACGCTTCCTGGAGCAGCACTACCGGTTTTGGCGCAATCAACCTGAATAGCGCACTGAGTCTGGCGACAGGGCAAGCCGTTACCCACATCGCCACACCCTCTCCGCAAACGCTTAACTGGGGCGTAGGTGCAGCGAACTTTCAGGATGCCTGGCATGCCGGCTATACCGGAAAAGGAATTACCATTGCCGACATTGATACCGGCATAGACTTGAACAATCCCGCGCTGACACTGCATCTCAGCCCGCTGAGCACCAATATCGCCAACCCGGGCGCAAGCATACAAAACCTCGATAGCGGATCGCATGGTTCATTAGTCGCGAGCCAGATGATCGCAGCCCCGGCCAGCGCCGGTGTCGCCGGCAGCGCCGCCGTGACCGGCGGAGCCTATGAAGCGACACTAATGGAATTACAAACGTCACATTACGACGCGGCATCCAACAGTGCTGTTTTCAATAATGCGGATATAGCCACTGCCATCAATTATGCCGTGCAAAACGGAGCCAATATCATCAATCTGTCGCTTGGAGGCTCCACGCTGGATAGTTCAGTATACGCTGCGATGCAGAACGCATCTAAACAAGGCGTGATTATAACAGTGGCGGCAGGCAACAATGCCCAAAACTCGCCGGACTTTCCCGCCTATTTGGCAAAAAGCATGGGTAATGTCATTGCCGCCGGTGCAACGCAATACTCCGCTAACAATACATCGGGTATCACGCAAGCCAGTTTCAGTAATCAGGCCGGCATGAGCACCGCTTATGATTATGTGGATGCGCCTGGCGCCTATCTGCTGGGTTATGGAACCATGACCTCCGCAGGGCAAACGGCGCCGGTAAAGGTTGCATCCGGCACCTCGTTAGCTGCGCCCCTGGTGGCGGCCGAAGCGGCGATTCTGGAGCAGGCGATCAAGGCGATAACCCCCGGCATCGACCCGCTGGAGCTCGCCGCTGAAGTGATACATGACATTACCGTGGGCCTGGTAGGCGTCGCCGCCAATATGGGAACTGCGGCAACGAACCCCTATGCGTAAACGGCGATACTTCGCGTGCTCGGGTTTGATGTAAGGCGTTGTCCACGAAAAACACGAAAAACACGAACAAATGGTCAGGTTCTGTTGATATAACGCAATCTGGAATCAATGGGGTAGCGTCATGCCGTCAGGGAATGACGACGGCATCAGGTCGACAGCGATGTTGCTCTGGCCTCTTCTTCCCAGGCGTCCGGGTTCCGGCAATCCATGCCAGAATGACGGTTTTTCTTTTAATCCCCTCTCCCTATGGAGAAGGGCAGGGGTGAGGGTGTAAAGCGCTTGTTGCATGCGTCAAAGCTTTTGATAACTCAAACGCTTTTACCCTCACTCTAGCTCAGTGTTTCCGGGCTATTCCGCCCGGAACCCTGCGGGCGAGCTGCGCTCGACCAAATACGTTCCTGACGTATTTGTCCCACAGGAGAGGGCATCTGTGTGGATACCTATGCCTGGCGGGAGAGATGAGGGTTGCTGTTCGCTACGCAATTTACACGGTAACGGCTACTGTTGCGAACTATCTTCGTGTCTTCGTGCACATGTGTCTAATCGCTGTACGAACCTTTCAAAAAGCCCTGTATATACCCAGCAGGAAGGGTAAATGGCGCTGACGCGGCGCTTGACGGGCCATACAAACGCATGGTGATGCCGGTATGGGCGTGGTCGTCTAGATATTTCCTGCTCAGCTCGATATCCAGCATTTCGTCGTACCCGCAGAACAAGGTGCAGTTGACATTATGCATTACCGCCAACGCATGGAATTTTTCCCCGGCCAGGTCGAAAGCCTGATCGAAACCGCGCCAATCGCCGTCGTAGTAGTCGGTGATACGCAGAAAATAACGCGTAGGCCGATTCTGCTCGGTGCGGGCATGTAACTCAATATCTTCCACTTCCGGCGCGTCGCTGCCGTTATCCGCAGCGTTGCTTATTACCGGTCCATGGAAATACATGATATTCTTGAATGGGTCGCGTTCGACCGCCACCTCTTCGTTTACCTCGAGCGGGTCGTTAGGGTCCACTCTGAACACCGAGGAGCAACTTGCCGTAGTCAGCAGCAAAATTCCACACAATAAAACATTCAAACTGGAGTCTATGCGCATTAAATATCCCTGATCCGGTAAATACATAAAGTATAACAAGCCCGCAATCACGAGGCAAAGTCACAAGCGCCGCATGCGCGAAAGCAGAACCCAAAGCTTTACCTCAACCGTTCTGGTTCACGCTCCTCCCGCTAAACAGCCATACAGGACCTCAACCACTCGATCCTGCTGCGTCTGTGTTAAACCTATCCATAACGGCAAACGAATCAGACGTTCCGCGACTGAACAGGTAACGGGTAAAGCGCCCGTGGCTCTGCCATAACGTAAACCCGCAGGCGAGTTATGTAGTGGAACGTAATGAAACACCACGCCAATACCTGCGCTGCCAAAAACCTGCAGTGCCGTCTGCCGGTCAGCGCCGGGATTCAGCAGAATGGGGTACATGTGCGCGTTATGCCGGCAATCTTCCGGCACGAAAGGGCGTCGGAGCAAACCGCAAGCTTCCAGCGGCTGCAAGCGCTGGTGATAATACTGCCAGCACGCCAAACGGCTCTCGGTAATGCATGCCGCGTGTTGCAACTGCGTCAAAAGAAAAGCAGCAATCAGCTCGCCCGGAAGAAAAGATGAGCCATGATCCTGCCAGGTATACTTGTCGATCTCGCCACGGAAAAAACGGCTGCGATCCGTGCCTTTTTCACGAATGATTTCGGCGCGCTGAACCAGCGCGGGATCGTTGATCAGCAAAGCTCCGCCTTCACCGGAAATCAGGTTCTTGGTTTCGTGAAAACTGTAACAGCCCAGATCCCCTATACTGCCGAGCGCCTTCCCGCGATAGTCGGTCATAACTCCCTGGGCGGCATCTTCAACCACCTTGAGGGCATGACGACGGGCAATTTCCATAATGGCGTCCATATCGCAGCTCACGCCGGCATAATGCACCGGCACAATCACGCGGGTTTTCGGGGTTATCGCAGCTTCAATCAAGCGTTCATCGAGATTAAGCGTATCTTCGCGAATATCGACAAACACCGGCACGCCGCCGCGCAGCACGAAGGCGTTGGCGGTAGACACGAAAGTCCAGGAGGGCAGGATCACTTCGTCGCCGGGCTGAATATCCAGCAACAATGCAGCCATCTCCAGCGCTGCGGTACAGGAATGCGTCAGCAGTGCCTTGACGCAGCCGCTGCGCTGCTCCAGCCACTCATGACAGCGCCGCGTAAAAGGGCCGTCGCCGGCCAGGTGCATATTGGCGTGCGCCTCGGCTATATTGGACAGCTCCTTGCCGGTCATCCACGGACGGTTAAATGGGATAAACTCAGCGCTCAACGGAGCGCACCTTTACTGGCTTGCGGGCAATCAGCAAACGCGAGCCGCCGACTGGTAAATCCAGCCCTGCACGTATCAAGGCGCGTTCGCACGCGAGTATCCCTTCGAAAAGCCGGTTCAGCAACGGATTGAGACGCAACTCATCGCGTGGATCGAACGCAGTATCGCGGCGCGCGCGCAAACGCGACAGCAGCATAAGCGGCAACAGCAAACTCACGAACGAAGTGCTGCGCTCAATTTCAAAGCCGGCTGCATTCAGTTGTCGATGTAAATCCGGCGCATGATAGCGACGCTGATGGCAAGCGTGATCATCCACGCTGCTCCATAGCCAGCGGTGTTGCGGCACGGTAATTAAAACGCCGCCGCCCGGCTTAACCGCCCGGTACATGGCGTGTAACACGGCATCGTCTTCCTTGATGTGCTCGATAACATCGAATGCCGCCACTACATCGAATGCTTCATTGTAGGGTATCGCGCGGGCATCCATCTGTACCAGCATGGCGGATGGAACCCGTTCAGCTGCAACGGAAAGGCCTGCGGAAAATACTTCGCTGCCAACCATGCGCGCGCGCGGAAACGCGTCAGCGACGGCGGAAAACACAAAACCGGTCCCGCACCCCACTTCAAGATACGATTTCAATTGGGAGAAATAGCGGTGCAAAGCCCACAATATCAATGCGTTTCTGGCGCGAAACCAAAAACTTCCGGCTTCTAGTAGCGCCAATGTCTCGAAATACTCGGCCTTGAAGCCTTCCGATTGTTGAGCCAAAGCGGGTGCCCAAGCAGGAAAGCCCGCCAGTTGCGGCACTGTAAACCCGCAATGCGGGCATGATGGCTCGGTGGCAGGGTAAAGCTGGTTGCATGTGGGGCACTGAATCATGGATCGGTATCCAATTTTCTTTCATTCTGCGGAAAAACAAAATAACGGAAACAGACAAACAAAAAAACCGCCACAACAGGTATGGCCGCCGCTTGCACCAGCTGATGCGGATAATTCAGACGGTCGGTGAATACCAGCAATAACGACAGGTTGATGCCATAGCCCATCAGGTGCGCGGAAGTATAGCGCACGGCGCTGGCAAGCGGGTTGCCGCGATGAGTAAAAGCCCATTGCCGGTTCCCGATATAGCCGATGCTGGCCGCCAGCAGATACAAGACCGACATCGTAGCCTTGGGAGCAAAACCCAGCGAGGTAATCAACAGGTAAACACAGTATCCGGCACTATTGCTGAATAGGCCGACCAGAGCATAGCGCAGAATCTGTTTACCGACGATATTAATCAACCCAGCACCACCAGCCAAAATCCGCTATGTCCATAATTTTTCCGTGGTATGTCAGAAGTCGCTGTCCTGCATGGTTGAAAACATGAAGATCTTCCGTCGCCAAAAACTCCCGGTTTTTAGCGAACAGCAACGGTGTTAAACATAATGTTGGCGTGCTATCTATCCGTGGTCGATTTTCGGAATAGTCCTAGAATTCATAGGGATGCTGCGCTTTTGCTTCACCTAAAATGAACGTGAGTTTCTTATGAAATCATACTGTTGATTCTAGCTCAGCACGGATTCAGGTAGATGCCAAGCACGCACGCGCAAAGTCCTGTGATGGATATTGATATTGGCTGGGTTATATTGGAATATACCATCAATCTATCCATTATACGCGATGTTACAGGCTCATGCCAACCCCTGGTCAGATACCGCCCCGCCAGGACAATGCATGAACGCCTTTATTTGTCTATGCGTAATTCATTAAGCCATCCAAAACCTAATCTCCAATGACATTCTGGTTTGGTTGTCATTCAAGTTGTATCCGCCACCATGGATCAAGTAGGGTGAAAAAATCATAACTTCGTTTTCCTTGGGGTCGGGCCTTGTCAATTTCGGGATCTCGTTTTTAACAAAAATAACCCCGGGTACCGTGTATTGGGTTTCATTTATAAATGCGCCATCGGCGGTTCTTGTTATGTCGGATTCCTTAAGAAAATGGCTGCCCGCAACTAAAGGTAAAGAGCTTCTAATGGTGCTGCCGCAAAGAGGCGCATATATATTGACTGCATTTCTCAAACGATCCAGCCAAACATCTCGATGAGGCGGGTTGTTGTCTTTCATTTTGTTTGGACGAACTATTCTCATGAAATAATGATTAAAATTGTCGTGTTTCGCCTGGGCGGATACCTTATTTCCCAGAATTTCTGAAATCCTGTCGTTCACAATGTCGAAGTTTATGGGGAAATCAGAAACGTGCCATCCATGATGAATCAAGCTTGCTACCTTAAGGTGCAACTCGTCATCGACATAGGCGTGATATGATTCCAGCTCGAAATTATCGTCTATTTTTCCACCGGCCCTTACTATAAGCCTGGCAAGCTTGCCTTGTATACCTTTTTTTATTAAGGCAAAACTTTCCTGGTCAAGGAAGGGTTGGATGGTATATCCCAAGCTGTTCCAAGGCGTATCAAGAAGAAGGTTGATATCATTTTCTAATAAAACATCATTATCTCCTTGAAAAGTGTCGCCCTGAAATTCAAATGAGAGAGTATGATCTTCTATTTGATAAGTAACCTGGCTATTTGTTTTCATAATGACTTAATATCCTGAATATCCATAACTAAACTGACGAGGAAGATCGCCGAGGGCGAGGTGCCTTCCGTTATTCCGGAGATAACAGCCTTCGAAGGCGTGAGCCGCTTTCGTTCGGCGATGGGTTGGACAGACACAGATGCTTAGCATCGGGGAAAAGGCCGCTTACAAGAAATTCTACCACGATTTGTGGTGCGCTCTATGAATTAAGAGTACCCCGTATCGGGAGAGGTTTCGTGAAAATCGGGTTTTTCTCCGCCCTGTTGGATCAGCGCGAACACTGACAGTGCTTATTTAAAAAGTGATTCTATTTCAGTTGTTAATTCCTGGTTCATGTTAATGCTTAAAAAACCCAGATTCTCCACTAATTGTTCTATTTTGCTGACATCCGAAAGAACACTGCTCACAATGGAGTTGCTTAGGCACCATTTTAATGCCAAAGCTGATGGAGAGTAATTGAGCTTTTTTGCAAGGTTGGAAAATTCTTTTGCCTTGTTTAGCTTTTCCTCGTTAAAGTCCCACATTTTCTGTTTTAAAAATTCGTTGCTTGCTCTGCTTTCCCTGTCAATGCTTTTTGTATTGTATTTGCCGGAAAGTATCCCCTGACTTAACGGGTAATATCCAATAATGCCTATATTAAGTTTCGAGATTGTTTCTTTTAGATTTTTGATATCGTCGTTAAATAAATTATAGGCATACTGGCCTGCAATAGGTAGGTCGCACCCTAGCTCTCTTGCCTTGAAATAAAATTCGCACAATTGATAAGCTGAAAATGAGCTTATGCCCCAATATAATATTTTACCATTGTTAATCAGGTTCTGGATTGTAGTGATTGTTTCTTCGGCTGGGGTTGAGTCATCATACCGATGGCAATAGAAAATATCCAAATAGTCGGTATTCAGTCTTGAGAGAGAGGTGTTTACCGAGTGGATAATGTTTTTTCTGCTTAAGCCCTTTTCGAGAACTGAATCCCCTTTTTTAAAAAATGCTTTTGACCCGATTATTAATTTGCTTCTTTCCTTGCTGGATAAAAACTTGCCTAAAAATATTTCTGATTCACCGTTTTCATATACGTCAGCCGTATCAAAATAATTTACACCGGATTCGTAAGCGCAATCAAAAATCTTAAGTTTTTCTCCGGCTGAGCTGGTATTCATTGCTCCCATGGAAAGCAAGCTAATGGTAAGTCCGCTGTTTCCTAATTTTGTATATTGCATTTTTACAGCATATAATGGAGTTAATATTTTGTCGGCTTCATAATAAATGCATCCACCGTAAAGCTGTTCAGCTCCTCTTGTAGTTCGGGGTAGGGCTTCCAGGATACAATGTACTCGCTCAGCGCCTCAAAAAAAACCGGTCACTTAATTAAACGCGGAATAAAGCGTTTCCGTTCATGGTTCGATAAGCTCTCCAGCCGCATGCGCCGCGCTACGCCCACGAACGGAAACAACCACTTGCCGTTCGTCCTGAGCCTGTCGAAGGACTCGATCAGCGCTTCCCTAAAGGGATGGGCTGCCTTTTGCCTGCGTTTGATGCGGTCAATCCAGCACCGCCAGTCCAAATCCGCTGCGTCCGTAGCCGTTGCCATTGTACAGCATGAACCGCTGCCCCTCATGATCGAAAACATGGGGGTATTCGATCATTTCCGCATCCCAGCCGGACAGCGAGACATCAATACCTGAGCGATGATCCTGGCGCAGCCAGTGCCTGCCGTCGGCGGACTCGGCATAGCCGATACGGTAACTGCCCTTCCCCCGGTGCGAATACCACATTTTCCAGGCGTCAGCGTCGTGCAGCACTGAAGGGCGAGAAATGGCAACTTCATTCTCGTTTGCATAATCAATGGCAATATGTCCGTTGCGCTGCCAATGAATGCCGTCATCCGACGTCGCGTATTTAATATGATAACGATGCACAGGGCCACCCAGGTGCGGTTCCCAGCCGGTACACGAGACATACCAGATGTGCCACTCTTCACCTTCCTTGATCACACAGCAGCTGGCGCAAAAATGCGGTTCGTGCAGGCTGCGGTCAACGACCGCGCCTGGTGCGTAACGAACAAACGGCGCATTGCCGTCGCTGATTGCCACTCCTATGGCGTTGCGAAAGGGTACTGTCACTCCCAGGTTCCAGCCGACGTAATACAGGTAACGCCGCGCTCCGGCCTGGGTGAGCCAAGTCGCCATCGTACCGCTGTCGTCGAACATGCCCAAACCGCCTGGGGCTAATACCGGGCGTTCCGAAACTTCGAGCACGGTTTGCGGCTGCTGCAAATCGATTACGACGAATCCGGTATGGGCGCGGTTGGAAGCGTCGCGGGCGCTGAAATAGATACGGTAAAAATCGTCTGCAATATGTTCGCCAATGGGGACGGATGCGTGCGTTTGCAGCCAGGGACGCTGGCCTTCCGCACAGAATAGCAGGCCAAATTTACGCCACTTCATGGTTATATTTTTTTCAGGCGGTTGCTGGGTACTCGGGAGCGCTCAGTTGCGTTGCCCATATACACGCCGTATGGCTCGGCATCGGACAACAGCAATGCACCCGCGCCAATAACGCACTTTTCTCCTATCTTGATATGTCCGCGTAGGGTGGCGTTAATACCGATAAAGCAGGACTCGCCGATCTCGACTCCTCCGGCAATCACGATATGCGAAGCCAAAAAACAATGATCGCGAATAATGCTATGGTGACCGATATGGTTGCCGCTCCAGAGCGTTACGTTACTTCCTATCCGGACAAAAGGCTGCACGGTATTATCTTCCAGGATAAAGCAATTGTCGCCGAAGCGGCCTTCATTGAGCAGGCTTGCGCGCGAACTCAGGTAGCTGGCCAGCCGGTAGCCCTGCTCTTTTGAGGCGAGATACTTCTCTCGCCTCAACTGATTCAAACCGCTGTAACCCGTAGCGATAAAAAGATCATGCGTTTGTGGCGGATATTCGGCGGGTAGTTGCTCGAAGGCCACCAGAGGCAAACCGCAAAAAGATGCGCTGTTGACCCATGCGCCATCCACGGCAAACGCAGCAACGGTATAAGGGGAGTCGTGAGTAAAGTAGTAATGCGCAATTTCCGCGCTTTCGCCTGCGCCAAAAATGACCAGCGGGTTGCTCACAGCGCCTTCCTTACCAATAGGGTAAAATCGTACAGTCCATAGTCGTGCAACAGAGCGACATTGCGCGAATAATGACGCTTGCAATAGTCGAACAGAAAGCAAGGGTCGGCATAATAGAGATCGGGACGCATTTTTTCGCGATCCGAATAGATTGTCAGGCAATTGAAGGCAAACCCGCGCGTACTGCAACGGTCGAGCGCCGCCAAAGTCCGCAGAATATAATCGCGCCACGCGTCGTCGGGGCATGCGAGCCTGATATTAAAAATACCGCTGGTGACGCTGTAATCGGCAATCCGGTCGGGTTCGGAGGCGAGAACGAAGCTCGCGCCGATAGCTGCGGCATGACTGGCTCGCGCGCTCTCGATCATTCCGGCAGCAATATCATAACCCCGGTACCGGATATCCGGGTATTGCGGCGTCAGGTAGTCGAGGAGCGCGCCATAGCCGCAACCGAGATCATTGACGGAAAATGCGCCCGGCAAGTCAAACAACCTGCACAGCTGGGCAAAACGCAGTTTTTGGCTGTCTTCTCCATTCCAGTCCACTCCGCGCGGGGTCGCTCCATGACGATTTAGTGCGTCGCTGTAATAATCGGACAGTTCGGCGAGCGACACATCGCCGCTCGGCAGCCTACCCATTTCTACGTTGTCCATATATTTTTCTGATGATGGTATAAGGGCGGCGCTTGGTTTCCGAATAAATGCGTGACAGGTAAATGCCGATGACGCCGATGAAGAAAATCGTGAGTCCTCCCAGCAGCCAGATGGATGCCATGACCGAAGTCCAGCCGCTCAACGGGCGTGCAAAAAACTGCCAAAGGATTATCAGGTAGGCGAAATAAACGGCTGCACATAGCGAAATAAAAAGGCCGAGGTTAAAAATGGCAATTAACGGAGCGCTGCTGAACGAGGTTACCGAGTTGACCAGCATGGCAAGTTTATGTCGCAGACTGTAAGTGGTCGCGCTGGTGCTATGCTTGACTACGGCATAAGGCTGCTGATCGAACCCGGTAATGTACCATAGACCGGCTATAAACACTTCACGTTCGTCATGCCGCACCAAGGCTTCGACGTAACGGTTGCGCATCAGGCGCGCGGTGATAACGTTTTCAGGCAAATCCATCCCGGTAAGCAGTTGAACCAAACGATAGAACCACCGGCCGCTCCAGCGTTCGAACCAGCCTCCCCGCCGTTGGCTCTGCACGCCGTATACTACATCGCATGAGCATTGCGCCATGTATTCGGCAAAAACGGGCAGCCATTCCGGTTCTTCCTCCAGATCGCTGTCTATTAAAAACACATACTCGCCTTGAGCATGGGCCAAACCGGTCATCATGGCCTTGTGGTGGCCGAAGTTACGAGATAAATCAACCACGACAATATGCGGGTCGAGCCCGGCCTGGCGAACGGCCAGTTCGAGACTGTTATCAGGCGATCCATCGTTGACCAATATGATCTCGTAGTCGTCTCCTGCCCATTCCCTTGCGCTCTGTGTGACCCTGTGGTGAAAAGCCAGCAGATAGGGCGCGGACTGATATAATGTGGCAACAACAGAAAGTTTCATAGTGCGGTTGTAAGCGCTTCAGGTAACGAGCAGAGCAGACTATGTCCGCGTACTATGACCTAAGTCTGGTTTCAAGGATATCTTATTTTGCCAGGTATCGTCAATATCGTTCGCCATTCAATCGGAACTGCGATTGCCTGTTCGAGTATACACTGATTTAATTAGTGTCGGCAGATTTCCAGTTTAATGGGCTGGAAAACAAACAACGGGAAACATCGATTGACAGGGTGGTGAAAAACTCGATTTTCATACCACCCATTGTGTTTTTATCAAGTACAGGGACACAAGGCATAGTGGGTTATGGGGGGCTTCACCACCCTGTTAAACCAGCGCCAATTTCAATTTCCTGAAGCTTTTATTTCATCGACGCAACGGTTTTTTCCCACACAAGCGCTTGATTCTTTGGAATCCATTGCCCCGTGCGAATATTGCCAACGTCCCAGTCAGGTAGTTTTCTAATGGCGCCGCACATGTTGCCCGCTTTAAAACCATGGGCGCGCAAATTTAAATCCAAATTGCCCTGGATAAGAAAATTAAAATCCAGGTTTGCATATCCATTGGTTTTTTCCTTTGAAGATAGAGAGTCGGGATTCGAAGGAAAAACATGTAAGTAAAATGGCGTCGCAATGCTTTCTGATGAGCAATTATTGTTCAAGTATGCGACGTAATCCTTATTTATATATATATCGTAACCTTTGCCGCTATCAGCCCTGGCAAGACCGTTTTTCTGTAAAAAGTTATTAAACAAAAATGCAATGGCATTCTCGTTGCTTTTTCCATCGCTGAAACCGGTCAGTAAGAACATGTCAAAATCTCTGGTTGGACTTTTCGCGAAAATGGATTTCGTCTTTTCCAATTGCCCGTTGACTCTTAATTCCGGCAGGAATCTATAAGCCGCCCGCGCAACATAAGTGCAGTTGGAATCAGTGGCGAGACACTGATCCAGCTCACTGGAAATTCTTTCAACGTTCAGGTTTTTGGCAAGATCATTCATGAGCATTCTTTCCGGCGCGGTGGATGATTTTATAATATCCTTCCGTATCCAAACCCCGACTGGCAGGGTTTTGCGGCCGCAAGGCTCATATGTAACCAGACTTTCACGAATTGGCTGATATTTTTCTTTGAATCTCGCATCAGCAAAGATGGATTCGTAGTACACGCATGACCAGTACTCATGGCTTTCTATCATATCGGGCGCCGCAAAATCAAAAAAATAATCCGCAACCAATGGGCCGTTTTTTAATTTTGCCATAATCTGGGAGCCCAGCATGCCCAGGTCGACTATATTGAACTGCTTATACCAGCTCATCAAGCCAAGGTCAGGATTTGAAATGGTGGGTCTCGGTATAGCTTCCCTGTCTGCAACTTCCTTGAGTTCTTTTCTAATGGAATTAAATTCCTCTAATTTCCAGCAACAATCGTATGGCTGAACGTAATTGTTTTTGTGAGCAACAACGGCAAGAAGCACCAGTAACGGAGTGAAATAAAAAAATATTTTTGTTTTAATTGAATAGAACATGCAGAAAATGGCTGTAAAAACAAAAATCGCCATTTGCGTTGTTGAACGGGTTATATCAAGTCTCGTCGGTCCCAAAAAAACTGGGTTAAGCACCGCGGTAAGTATGATGGATAAGGACAATAAAAAAACCAGTGCCCGCTCTTTCTCTTTCTTCCATTCAAGGCAAACAAAAAATGGGGCGGCACTTAAAAGGTAGTAGCCGCCATGATAAGAAAATATTGATTTTGAAAGGGTAAGCGACTCGGCAAGAAAATCCTGGTTGAGGCTGATTAATGCTGAAAGTCTTGTGCCTATGGATATTCCCTGGGCATAAGCGGTATTCGGCGATAAATCACCAAAATAAAGGAAACGCCACGAATTGTATCCTGCCCATACTGTCATCGTAGCAACCAGAAATATGAAACCCCTGTAACTCTTCTCGACAACAAGCCAGTAGGCAGAGAAAATGACCAGTAAAGGGAATATGTGATAAATCCCGTCCAGTCTTGATATGCTGGCCAAAAAGGGAATGGCCATGAAAATATAATTTATCCTTTTTTTTCTTGCAAAATCGTAAAATAAATATACTGTCAACAAAAAAAGGAGATGAGTAATCGCATTTTCCATCCCCGAACCTTGCCACTGAATAAAAGAAGTCAGTTGCGTCAACCCTGTTGCACATACAAGAGCAGCAAGCAAAGAAAAATATTTTCTTTCTGAAAAAAACAGAGTAAATATAATGCCCAAAGCCACTGTGCATACAAAGGTCTGCTTTTGAGCATACTCCAGGATTCCTATATCTGAAACCAGATATAAAAACGCATAAACAAAAAACTGCACCGGGGCGGAATATCCCTCCACCCTTTCACCAGACGGTCCAACCCCAATAAATCCATAATCAACAAGATTCCTTGCATGACTCATTGTAATAATGCCGTCGTCAAGCAAGTTAAGCCCCCCAGGATATATCTGGGAGTAGCGTAGATAGAACGCAGCGAAAAAAATGGTCCCGCCCATTGCAGGCACCAACCATTCTGCCGCCCTGCTTCCCGGTATATTTTTGTTGTTCATTGAGCCTCGTTATCTCAAGTCAAACTGCCTGACGCTGACACGGCAGAATCAGAATTTCCGCGTATATTATATGTTAATCCTGTTGAAAATTAATGCAGGAAGGTGCCTGATCATCCACATAATGAGTTGCCATTTTCCTGGCACATAAGCAACCGCCTGGCCGCGATCTACCGCACTCACAATCTGTTGTGCGACATCTTCAACCGCAGCCAGTTTGATGCCTTTGTCTTTCAGGTGGGCCGTCATCGGGGTGTCCGTCGGCCCCGGCTTGATCAGCACTACCTTGACGCCTGTGCCGGCGAAGCGGTGCTGCAATCCCTGCGCATAACGAGTAACCAAACCCTTTGCCGCGCCATAGACGTAGTTGGATTTGCGTCCACGGTCGCCGGCAACCGATCCGATCAACGCCAGACTGCCTCGATTCTCGCGGGCCATATGTCCGGCAAAAGCCTCAGCGTAAAGCACAGGCGAGATTCCATTGATTTCCAACGCCTCACGGCAGGCCTCCAGGTCTGTTTGACAGACGCTCTGCTCGGGCAGGAAGCCTTGAGCGATCAGAACGGTATCGACCGGACCCGGCTCGACAATACTGTCTACTGCCAGTTGAATCGATATCGGGTTAAGGAGTTCTGCCTGCACGGCGCGAATATTCGACTGCGGGCTACGGACCCGCAGATCGACCGCTACCCGTTCGACTCGGTTGACGTCGCGGCCCAGGAGAGTGAGATCAATTGCCTTGTCCTGCACCCAGAGCCGGGCGCAGTGCTCGGCAATCGCAGAGGTGGCCCCAATAATTACAATTCGCTTGATTGGCTGCATATTCGTATAAAGTCAGAAAAGACAAAAAATACAGATGTAATTTCACCCCCACCCGGAATGAGGTCGGCCCGCAGGCATTTTACAAAACCGGAAATCTCTTCATAATCGGGTTTACGCGGAATGGCGCCGTCAAAATATACCGGTTGCTGCGCAACCGGGACAACGGCATAGCGTCCAGTCGGCGGCCAATAGTATCCGCCCCATGGCGAAATAAAAAAACAAAGAAAAAACCTGCTGTTTCCTTTTTTGCTTTGCTTAATCGTATTGTTACGGAGGATATCGTTATAATGCTCTGTATTGCCGACAAAATAGGATAGTCATATTTCAGATATTGCAGTATGGAGCCAGGCAACGAGCGCCTGTAAAATCCATCCTGAATGCTTACCTGGTAGTAATTCCGGCTCCAGGTATTCGGATACCTGAAACCTGTATAAAAGGACAAAAAAATTGCGATGCAGAGAGCCGCCTTTTGGAAAGCCGGAAGCCCTCTTTGCGGCATGGCCGGAACATTGTTCACCCCTTAGCTCCCCATTAACCGGCGCGACAAGCCCGAGCTAATGCCGGGGTCGCGGTATTTCAAAAAATCATTGAGGAGGGGATATCCCGCTTCAAAGAGCTCACGCGGTATACGGGCATCCTTGGCGAGGTAAACGCGACCGTTTGCACCGCGCACGATGGCGTCCAGGCGTTCGAACAGTTTCAGCGTTCGTGCGCCGTTATTGGGAAAATCCAGCGCCAAGGTAACCCCATGCTGCGGAAAGCTCATCATGCCCACCGGTTGACGGCTGCCAAAGGTTTTCAAAACGGCAAGGAAGGAGCCGTCTCCTGATCTGGCAATTTCAGCCAGCGTGGACTGGACTGCATCTTGTCCGGCCTCTCGCGGCACCACGAACTGGTACTGAAAGAAGCCCCTGGGGCCGTACATCCGGTTCCATCCGAGGATATTGTCCAGCGGGTAGAAAAATGATTCGTAATGCGCAACGGCGCAACCGGCTCGCCGCTTTTTGAAATGGAAATAGGCCATGTTGAAGAGCCGTAGCGAAAGCCGGTTCACCAGAGAAACCGGGGGCTCCAGCGGCATCCTTAATGTATGGAAGCGCGGTTCTCGACGGTCATCGGTGTCAGCGGGACGGCCTCGCATGAATATCCCGCGCTCCCCGGCGCCGGAGATGCAATCGATCCACGACACAGTGTGCTCCCATTCGGCTTCGGAGTCATCGGCCAGCCGGAAGAACTCATCCAGGTTGGCATAGGGCGCCGTCTCGATATCCAGCCATGGCCCCGCGACGCTGCGCAACTGTATTTCAGCCTCGACGATGACTCCGGTTAGTCCCAGCCCTCCGACTGTTGCAGCAAACCAATCCGCTCGAAGCTGTGGACTGCATTCAATGACATTTCCATCGGTTCGCACGAGGCGGATTCGTCGCAGGTGATCGCCGAAGGAGCCGAGCATATGGTGATTCTTGCCATGCACATCATTGGCAATGGCGCCGCCCACCGTGACAAGCTGCGTTCCAGGGGTAACCGGCAGAATCCAGCCGCGAGGAATAACCAAACGCTGAATATCCCGCAGCAGCAAGCCGGCCTCGCACGCCAGCAGGCCTGACTGCTCATCGAACCGGATGAAGCGATCCAGTCCTGTGGTATGCCAGATTACGCCTTCCGGGTTCATGCATGCGTCACCATAGCTGCGCCCCATGCCATGGGCGATGCCAATACCGTGCGCGGCGAGCACGCTGGAAACCCGGTCACGGTCATTCAGGCCGACCACATGATGAAGATCGGCATTCAAACGCCCCCAGGAAGAAACCCGCCTCATACGCCCCCGGGGCGGAAGACGTAACGTCTGTCGAGGCGATACTTTGTCAGGTAACCGATTGTCAGTCCGATAACGCCGCCAAGATAGCGCATCTCATTCGTTTCGAAGAGGCGGTGGAAGCCAAACTCGAATCCCCAGAAAATCACTGTCGTCGCAAGTCCCATCAAAGTGTAAAGCGCAAAAATCCGGACGTCGTGCACGGCGTTGCGGGCGCGAAAGCGAAAGATGTACCGCTTGTCGAGAATGTATTTGACAATAAGCCCCACACCGGTACCGGCTGCCACCGAAATCAGGATGTCCAACGCGCCGCTGTTGTAGCTGCGGATCACGCTATTCTGAGCACCGATGTTTGCTGCGCCTATCAGAATGAGATGGTTTACATGGGGTAAAACGCAAACAACCAGGTACTGAACGCCGATGTTTGCTAGCATCGCGATTAATGAGAGAATTGCATAGATAATTGTCAGCTTCATCAAGCAAAAAATTCTGGGTAGCATCAAGGCTAAAAACTCATGCATGATACCGTAGTACGCTGTTCGTCTCTAGCGCAACTGCGCGGCTTGGTCGCGCTAATGCGCCCAAAGCAATGGATTAAAAACGGTTTTGTGCTTGGCCCGCTGGTTTTTTCCGGGGAGTTTCTGGATGTCGGCGCAATCGGTTGCGCACTGTCGGCGGCCTTGCTCTTCTGTCTGGCGTCGTCGGCGAGCTATATCGTCAACGACATCCGCGATATTGAAAGGGATCGCCGCCACCCGAGGAAATCCCAAACCCGGCCACTGGCTGCCGGCGTCATATCGGTACAAATAGCGCTGGCCCTGTTGTTCGCGATCTATGGCGCGTTGATTTGGGGCTGGTTTGCCGCGCCGGACGCGGCGCTGGTAATCGTTTGCTACATGCTGCTGAATCTCGCTTACACCTTTGTGCTCAAGCACCAGCCGGTGGTGGATATTTTCACCATCGCGATTGGCTTCGTGCTGCGCGTCTACGCAGGGGCTACGGCCTTGGCTGTGCCGGTATCCGCCTGGATGTTCGTGACAACCCTGTGTCTTGCGCTCTACCTCGCAGCAGTCAAACGCCGGCAGGAGCTGATTCAGAGCGGAGCCGAAGGGCGTAAGGTGCTGGAGAAGTACTCGGTGTCGCTGATCGAGCGCTACGCGGAGATGTCGGCCACAGCTGCGTTGGTGTTTTATGGCATGTTCGTGATGTCCGCCAAACCGCAGCTGGTGATCACTGTGCCCTTGGTGCTGTTTGGCCTGTTTCGTTATTGGTACGTGGTCGAAGAGCTGGATAGCGGCGAGTCGCCTACGGATTCGCTGCTGGCCGACTGGCAGTTGCTGTTAACGATAGTGTTGTGGGTGGGCGCATGCTGCTGGGCGCTATGGCCGGTTCGGGGGTGAGCATGGATTTCTGCTATGCATGGACCCCTTTCCTGGCCTGGTTCGCGGCTGGGGCGTTGAAATTCACGATTAACAGCATCAAGGCTAAACGGATGGCCTTTGGCCTGATTGGCTATGGCGGCTTGCCGAGCAACCACGCCGCAATCGTCAGCAGCATGGCGGCGCTTATCGGATTCAGGGAGGGTGCCGATCATCCGGCATTTGGCGTGGCGATCACATTGGCCTTTATTGTAATACTGGATGCGAACAGCCTGCGCCGCCAGGTAGGCATGCATGCCGCGGCAATTAACCGTTTGACGGCATCCGCGCCGCTGCGCGAAACCTTGCGCGAACGAATGGGACACACCCGGAACGAAATCGCCGCCGGTATTCTGGTGGGCATAGGCGTGGCGGCCGCCGTTTTCTTCATGGCGCCGAGGCTATGATAATTTCTCGACTACGGTCTGGTTCGGCGTGTGGCTGCAGATATGATTTTTTGCATCGGGTCCGCAATTGGCAATCAGATCGAGCACGGTGACCCCGCCTTCGAACGCCCCCCATAGCTGGGGGTAGGGTGTATAGTCATAGCTCTTGTATTCCAGACCAATTCCGTGTTTACGAAAAGCTTCTTTGTCAAGATAAGCATCCGCATTGGGACCGCTAAGGTAAGTTGTTGCATTCAGTTTTTGCAGCAGGTCAATCAAGCGGTCGGTTTTGCTGCCGGTCAGGGACAGTTCACTGGAGAGCAGCGAGGGGGTGGCGATAGCCAGGTATTCGCAAATGCGGCCGGTCAATTTCAGGTTCAGTTGAGAAATCGTCCGCTCCTGGCAGTGGTCAAGGCCATCAAGCAACGCCAGCACATCACGCAGGTAGGGCGCCTGTCGATAGTGTGCCTGCCATAGGCGAATATGCTTTTTTCCCCATGCGGTTGCGCAATCGATTTCCGTATCGGAAATCGATTGCGCCGTTTTGTTGTAACGCACGGGCACGGTAAGCCACTCGGTTCCCTTGACGGTTTTGATCTTGTTGCGGTTGCGCCAATCGCCTTTGGTATATTGAATATCGTCATGGAAAACGAAGGTATCCACGCTGGCGATGAAGTCGAAATAACCGCGCCAGGGAATGAAAGATGACTGAATTACGCCTACCCGCATACCAAAAACGCTGAGTTGAGTATCATGGCAACGCGAACCGCCTGCCGATCGGTGACCGGTTGCGGCCGGTCCGTGCAAATCCTAACAAATAATATCAGTCATGGCAGCCATTGGGAATGTCTTTCGTCTTCGGTAGCATTATGCTCGCGGACAGCGGCGCTCTCCCTTTTTTAAGGCAACCGTTCAGACACCCCTTGGCCCTGGTTCCTGACCGGTCATGGCGCAAGCGTCGCTCCGTATCAGGCAACAGCTGCGCCACGCCCGGTTTCCCTCGCCCAGCCTCTCCCGGCGGCGGGCATAGGTATCTACGCAAGTTCTCTCTCCTGTGGGAGAAATACGTCAGGAACGCATTTGGTCGAGCGCGGCTCGCCCGCAGGGTTCCGGGCGGAATAGCCCGGAAACACAGGGCCAGGGCGAGGGCAACAGCGTTTGAGTTATCAAAAGCTTTGACGCAGGCAACAAGCGCTTTACAGCCTCACCCCTGCCTCTTTCTCCTGATAGGAGTTTAAAAACAATGACTTATTGGCTTGTGTGGATACCCCTGTCCGGCGGGAAGAGGGGGCAGGTGTTCGCTTCACTATCCATCTGACAGGTTATTCCAAACATCCTTCGACAGGCTCGGGGCGAGCGGAAAATCATGAAAATCGGGGGTGTCTGAACGGTGACTATTTTAACTGCTAAAATCTGTTTCCATCAGGCGGCCTTATGGCAATTTTGTTGCCAAAAGGTAAAAAACCGTTGCGAGGGTGTTGACATGGCGCTTGTCATCTCGCAGTATAGCCCTGTGACAGCCGCCGATGACGCTGTAAGGCTGCGGATGTTGACAAACGAAAGGCACTGAAATAACCTGATGCCGTATCGTGTTTCCTTAATCCTTGGCTGGGAAACCGCGAGCGCTTTGACTATTTTCGAGAGGGGTTAAAACCAGCAGAGTACAGATTCAAGCGTAAGAGGTTTTCGATCAGGGATTTAACAGCCTACCGGTCGAAAAAAATAGTGGCTGATTAGTTTTGGTTTCTAAAAGTTTATAAACTTATCTGGAGAGTTAGTATGCCAACATATACACCAAGTTATTATGCATTTCCGACTGGGGCAACAGCCGGAACAGTAACTGTTGCAAGCGGTTTCAACACCAATTACACCAATGGACCCATCGGCGAAGTTTACGCGATCGGCAATGCCTCGGCGGCAGTGATCAGCGCCCCGGTTACTCCTGCTACGACCGTAACCGGTTACCAGTTGTTGTACACGGTTTCCATTCAGGGCCTGGCTTCCGATTACACCGCGAGCGGTTATTACGGCAACATCACGCTGACCAGCAAGTCCACTGGTCAGGTTATCCAGTTCAAAATTCCGCAGCCGCCTGCAGGCGCCAATAACTACGGCGTCGATGTGCAGTTCACCAACGGCAGCCTTTCCTTCACCGGCAATACATCGGCCAGCGGCGCATGGACCATGTGGATGACCCAGGGCGGCACCACCAGCAACTGGGGCAACAGTTCCGTCGCGGTTCCGGCAACCGGCACATCCACGATTGATATCGGCAACTACGTTACTTCGACCCCTGCAGTGCTGAATGCGAGCGATACTTCGTCCGCCAACTTCCCGACCACTTACACCTTGACCACCGGCACCGACACCAACTCCAGCCTGGGTATTCCGTCCACGCTGACCAACGGTATCATCAGCGGTGCGCTGTCCAGCGGTGCTCAGACGCTGACTACGGGCGACAGCATTGTTGTAACCGGGACCGGCAACGTGCTTAATGCGACGCTGGCAGGTGGCGTTAGCCCGACCTTGGGTACATGGTCTGGCGTGCAAACATTCAATTTGACGCCTAATGCGACAGGATCGGTAATTACTGCAACGGGCGTCACTGGTTTGACTACTTTGAATTTTACCAGTTCAGCGCTTACAGCGGGTCAGACCGTTTCTGTTCAGGGATTGGCTACCGCCCCAACAACAATTGGTTTGTCCAGTGACTCAGCGGGTACCTACCTTGTAGGTTCTACAATCGCAGCCTCTACAAATCTTGCGCTTAATGTTGCTACTGTTGGTGTTGGCACAGCAGCCGTTATACTCAACCTGACGCCCTACAACAGCAGCACGGTGGGATATACAGGCATCACCATCAACTCGACCGGCAGTACCAATTATCTGCAAGTGAATACTGGCGCAAGCACTGAAACAAGTCTAACGGTTACAGGTAGTAGTTCTCTTTATTTGCAGAGTGGCGCGGTAGCAAATCAAAATAACATTACAACCATTGATGCGTCACAAATGACCGCTGGCGGATTAGTGGTAGAAGGTTTGTCGACGATAACGACGGCAAATGGTGGTGGTACCCCTGCAACAAATGCATACCTTGGATCGGGTTCGACACTATCAACATTCAAAGGCGGTTCTGCTGGGACCTATATTTTGGACTTAAGCGGTGTTACTACGGCATCTACGGTCACCGGGTTAACCGTAACGGATCTGTCTACTGCTACCAATACAGTAATTCTGAACAATTCAATTGTGGGTGTTGCGGGTGTGCTGACCGCTAATCTTACGAAGTTTGTCAATGTGCAGAATATTGGCGTTTACAATGGTACGGCCAGTGGCACAGCATCAACGATAAACGATGCTTATCTAAACGGGGCCACTACATTAAAACTGTATAACGACGCAACGAATGCGTTTTTATTTGGCAACGTTACTGTTAATAATGCAATAAGTGGCTTGACCGTTGATTTCGGAGCGCTATTGCGGACAGCATCGGGAGATACGGTTGCGGTAAATTCAGCGGCAACTACAGGTGCAAGCACTTTAACGTTAAAGTTTAACGGTCAAACAACAAATGATACATTTAACATTGGGTCGACAGGTGCTGGAGAGTCTAATGTTACCCTTAATGTAACCGGTACTGATGTGCTAAGTGGGGCAATTACATTTGTTGCCAACTCAGGTAATTCGGAAACAGTTAATATTACAGGGACTGGTAATTTGACATTAGGTGCAGCTGGTAACGCAGTTACGCTGACAGGCAATGGAACATCAATAATCGATTCTGGTACAGGTACATTGAATATTGCTGGTACAGGCGCAAATGGAACCAATGCATCAGTGATTAATGCAGCGACTACAGCCGGTTTGACTATGGGTGGATTAGATACCTCTGCGTCAGGAGTAACAGTTACGGGTTCGACAAGCGTTTTGAATACCATCTTTGGTAGTGCGCAGTCCGATAATATAACCGCTAGCCTTGTTGGTGGAGATATTATTCGCGGTGGTGCAAAAGGTGACGTAATCAACCTGAATGCATCACATTCCGCTGGTGATACACTTAATTATGCTGTTGCGGATGTAGCCCTTGGAGGCGGTGGTGTAAACGCAATAACCATCACTAATGCTGATACAATTAATAACTTTATTGGCGGAGCAAGTAAAGATGTGTTGCAGGTATCAGTTGCTTTCGGTACATTGACAGCACCTAGTAGTGCTACAGGTGTAGCATTTGTTGGTTCTGCAACTAATATTGGGACGACTCAATATGTTAATACTGTTGCTGGTGCCAATGGCACTAAGACTGTAGTTGATTTCACGACGGCCGATAGTAATCTGACGAGTGGTGCCAGTACATTATTAACGACTCAAGCCGGTGTTACACAGGCTGTAGCAGATCTTACTACCAATACATTGTTTACTACTACAACTGCTAGTAATCAGATTTTCCTGATACATGATGCAAGTAACAATGTTGCTGTAGTAGATGTAAACCACGCGAACGCCGCGAATACCGCAATCCAGGCTGGTGAAGTTTCATTGCTCGGCGTTCTTGTTGGTGAAACCGGAACTTTTGTTGCTGGAAACTTTGCTTAATAATGTTAAGGAGAATCTGAAAAGACTCCAAGCTTTAAATTTTAGTTTAAATATATAATAAAGAACCCTGCCGAATCCAATTTGGCGGGGTTTTTTCTGTTTTAAGCCTTTTAGAAATAAGGAGTTGATAGGGAACAGACCACTGTTTTCAAGTCTCTGCCAAACTAAGTTTCTAAAGCAATCCACGCAAGGAGCAGTTATGCCACGCCGCGCCCGGCTCACGCTTCCGAATGTTCCGCTTCATCTGATCCAGCGCGGCAATAACCGACAAGCCTGTTTTTTCACTGACGAAGACTACCGCATGTACCTGGATTGGTTGACTCTGTATGCTGACCAGTACGGTTGCCGGATACATGCTTATGAAAATAATAGGGGACAGACCACTGTTTTATCAATCGATGATGTGCATAATAGTTGTTATGTTAAGTCGCATGGGCAAGCGGACGGTGATTACCCTCCAGGTAAGTCTCTGTTAAAATGATAAACAGATAAAGTGGAGGTTCCCCATGTCCGCAGTAGCAGATGATATTTGGGCGATATTACGCGAATTAGCCCAGTCGCAAAAAGAGACTGATCGTAAGTTCCAGGACACAGACAAGAAGTTCCAGGATACAGATCGCAAAATCAAGGAAGTAACAGCGAGTATTGGCCGACTGGGAAATCGCCTGGGCGACTTTATTGAGGATGCAGTGCGTCCGGCAGCCGTGCGTCTGTTTCAGAAACGAGGAATTGATGTGCATGAAGTTCATCAAAGCGTCAGTTCCCAGCGGGGTAATGAAGGCATCGAGATAGATTTGCTGGTGGTTAACAACAGCGAGATTGTAGCAATTGAATGCAAAAGCAATTTGAGCGTTGATGATGTCAATGAGCATTTGGTGCGGCTGGCTAAACTGAAAAAGCTGCTGCCGGCTTACGCGGATAAGCAGGTAATCGGAGCGGTGGCTTCAATGGTAATAGAAGACAACGTAGCGCAGTACGCTTATCGGAAGGGGTTGTATGTAATCGGACAAAGCGGCGATCACCTGGAGATTCGAAATATTGAGCCATTTGATGCGACTGTTTGGTAAGGAGTTGATGGGGGACAGACCACTGTTTTCGAGTCTCTGCCAAACTAAGTTTCTAAAGCAATCCACGCAAGGAGCAGTTATGCCACGCCGCGCCCGGCTCACGCTTCCGAATGTTCCGCTTCATCTGATCCAGCGCGGCAATAACCGACAAGCCTGTTTTTTCACTGACGAAGACTACCGCATGTACCTGGATTGGCTGACTCTGTATGCTGACCAGTACGGTTGCCGGATACATGCTTATGTGCTGATGACCAACCATGTGCATTTGCTGCTATCGGCTGACCGGGCAGACGCTCCGGGATTTTTGATGAAAGCGCTCGGCCAGCGTTATGTGCAGTATGTGAATCGCACCTATCGACGTAGCGGCACGCTCTGGGAAGGACGTTATCGGTCTTGTCCAACACAAGAAGAAACGTATCTATTGGCTTGCCGGCGCTACATCGAACTCAATCCGCTACGCGCGGAAATGGTGGCTCATCCCGCGGAATATCGCTGGTCAAGTTACCGGGCGAACGCGCAAGGCGAATTTAATACGCTATTGAAGCGCCATCCCTTATATGAGGCATTGGGAGCGGATATGGCGGAAAGACAGAGGGCATACCGGGAAATATTTCGTTACCAACTCGATCAAGGATTGGTCGATGAAATTCGGCATGCGACCAATGGAAATTATGCGTTGGGCAATGAGCATTTCGCCGCACAAATTTCGTCTGCCCTTGGAAGAAGAGCTTTTCCCGGCAAATCGGGACGCCCATGTAAAACAGTGGCCTGTCCCTGAAGATTCTTCGAAAGGCTGTCCTTTAGTTTGCCGCATAAGAATTCTTATGTCAGGTTATGGATGTTGGATGGTGGTAGACTCCGTTGGTTTTTAAGACGAAAGGTGAAGGGGCGGAATGCGGGTTGTCCCTATTTTGTTTGCAAGCCAGAACGATGTCTATTCATTTACGGAGATCAGGTCATGCCCACAATCAGCATGTTCTACGGAATTATCATTGCGATGTTTTTTGAAATCAAGGAAAAGCATCATCTGCCGCATATTCATGTTCGTTATCAGGGTTACAAGGCATCAATATCCATTGAGGATGCCACGCTGCTTGCCGGCGAGTTTCCGCCTCGACAGTTGCGCATGGTGCAAGTGTGGATTGATTTGCATAGAGAGGAATTGTTGGCGGATTGGGAGCTTACAAAAGAGGGCGCCGAGCCTTTCAGAATCGAGCCGCTTAGGTGAAGGAGATTGCAATGTTGCTTGATGTGACCAATGTAACGGTGAAGTCGGATTTCATCCTTGTTCTTGAATTTGAAAATGGAGAAAGGCGCTCATTTAATATGGCTGCCTACCTAGGTGAGGAACCATGGGTGCGGCTCAAGTCTGGGAGTGCATTTCAGGGTGCTTACGTAGAAAATGGCACAGTAGCCTGGCCGGGAAATATTGATATCGATCCGGAAACACTCTATGAATACTCAACCCCATTGTCAATCTGATTCTGATAGTTGATCAGGGCAATCGCGCTATGTTGCAGCGCTAACGTATTGATTTTTAGAAACTGGTAGCAATCATTGCGCTTGTAATGTTTCGCTATTTATGATGAGTAAACCGAATTTTTAGATTTAATCTCAAAAATTACGACGTTTTAAGCTCAATTAGAATGCAAAGTCATTCCGTAGCAAGCAAATTAAAAATTTCATTATCGTAAGTTATTGATTTTTGATCGACATAGCGCGATTGCCCTGGATAGTTGATAGGGGACAAACCACTGTTTTCAAGTCTCTGCCAAACTAAATTTCTAAAGCAATCCACGCAAGGAGCAGTTATGCCACGCCGCGCCCGGCTCACGCTTCCGAATGTTCCGCTGCATCTGATCCAGCGCGGCAATAACCGTCAAGCCTGTTTTTTCACTGACGAAGACTACCTCATGAAAATAAATAGGGGACAGACCACTGTTTTATCAATCGATGATGTGCATAATTTTTGTTATGTTAAGTCGCATGGGCAAGCGGACGGTGATTACCCTCCGGGTAAGTCTCTGTTAAGATGATAAACAGATAAAGTGGAGGTTCCCCATGTCCGCAGTTGCAGATGATATTTGGGCGATATTACGCGAATTAGCCCAGTCGCAAAAAGAGACTGATCGTAAGTTCCAGGACACAGACAAGAAGTTCCAGGATACAGACAAGAAGTTCCAGGATACAGATCGCAAAATCAAGGAAGTAACAGCGAGTATTGGCCGACTGGGAAATCGCCTGGGCGACTTTATTGAGGATGCAGTGCGTCCGGCAGCCGTGCGTCTGTTTCAGAAACGAGGAATTGATGTGCATGAAGTTCATCAAAGCGTCAGTTCCCAGCGGGGTAATGAAGGCATCGAGATAGATTTGCTGGTGGTTAACAACAGCGAGATTGTAGCAATTGAATGCAAAAGCAATTTGAGCGTTGATGATGTCAATGAGCATTTGGTGCGGCTGGCTAAACTGAAAAAGCTGCTGCCGGCTTACGCGGATAAGCAGGTAATCGGAGCGGTGGCTTCAATGGTAATAGAAGACAACGTAGCGCAGTACGCTTATCGGAAGGGGTTGTATGTAATCGGACAAAGTGGCGATCACCTGGAGATTCGAAATATTGAGCCATTTGATGCGACTGTTTGGTAAGGAGTTCCTGAATCCGTGTTGGTTAGAGTCAACAGAATAAAAGGGGTCAGATACCGTCTTGTAAGTCAAGCCTGAGACTTGAATGATTGACATCAAACGGCTGCCCCGATTTGATCCTGCCCAGTTTCAGCAGACACATTGCCAAGCGACATTTTTAAGCTCAAAGGCCTCAGGGGACAAATAGCCCAGTTTCGAATGAAGCCGTTTCCTATTGTAATACGCTTCGATGTAATCGAAGACGTGTTGTTTGGCATCGTTCCTGGTCGGGAATCGCTCTGCGTGGATCGCCTCGACTTTAAAGCTGTGATTGCAACTTTCCATGGCGGCATTATCGTAGCAATCACCTTTCTTGCTCATGCTGCAAATCAGTTGGTGTTTGGCCAGCAAAGCCTGATAGGCATTTCAACAATACTGACTACCTCGATCCGAATGGACGATAACCCCTTTCGGTCAATGCCGGGCGAACGCGCAAGGCGAATTTAATACGCAATTGAAGCGCTATCCCTTATATGAGGCATTGGGAGCGGATATGGCGGAAAGACAGAGGGCATACCGGGAAATATTTCGTTACCAACTCGATCAAGGATTGGTCGATGAAATTCGGCATGCGACCAATGGAAATTATGCGTTGGGCAATGAGCATTTCGCCGCACAAATTTCGTCTGCCCTTGGAAGAAGAGCTTTTCCCGGCAAATCGGGACGCCCATGTAAAACAGTGGCCTGTCCCTGAATGATTCTTATCAGTAAAAAAGGAAGGCTGGGCATAGGTATTTTTTCGGAGAAAATCCATGAGTGTTGCGTTGCGGCTATATGAACAGCTAACCGAGGCTCCCGATGAGAGGACCAAGGCGCGTTTGATCGCAGAGGCGTTTGAGCAACTTGAAGAGCGTTATCCTCAGTTGAAGGATGTCGCGACGCAAAGCCAGGTGCGTGAAACCGAATTGCGGCTGCAAAAGGAAATCAAGGAGGTTGAAGCCAGGCTGGCCATGGAGATCAAGGAGGTTGAAGCCAGGCTGGTCACGGAGATCAACAAGCTGGCAGTGGAGATTAAGTCTGTCGATGCGTCCCTGCGCCTGGAGATCAGGAGCGTAGAAGTCAAGATAGCGGAAACCAGGGCTGATCTTATCCGCTGGGTGGTTGCGGTAGGTATTCTTCAAACAACGTTGTTGACAGGCGTATTACTGAAAATCGCACACCTGATTTAAAGAATATCAAAGTAAAGAAGAAAAAGGGATAGACCACTGTTTTAAAGCCTCTACTACACTTGATTTTTTAACGCAACTTACGCAAAGAACAATTATGCCTTATGTTAAGGACCCCCACTTAATTATTGATGACCGGTAACTTATCGCGGAATGAAGGGGGTATTTATTGGAAAAAGGGGCAGATTTTATGTTTGCATCCTCCGATAGGCTTGCCTTTCGCTATGCATAGTTTGTCATGTTAAATCATTGGTGTGGGTGGTAACACATTGAATGTTGATGGCCTATTTAATCTAAACTTTAAAAATTACAGTCCTGCCGGAGATTTCTCTATGCCATCTATCAGTATGTTCTATGGGATTCTCATCCAAATGTTCTGGGATGACCATGCTCCCCCGCACTTTCATGCGACTTATGGGGAATATAAGGCGACTGTTAATATCAGGGAATTATGTGTTAACGAGGGTGAGTTGCCCGCGTCGGGCAAACCAGTTGGTTCTTGACTGGGCCGAGTTGCACCAGGCAGAGTTGTTGGCCGATTGGGATCTGTGTCAAGCCAACCAGCTTCCACGTCCGATTGCTCCATTAAAATAGTATAGGTGCCATGATGTACTGGGATATCATTGAGGTTCGTTCTATCGCTCCGCGTGAATTGGCTGTTCGGTTTGAAGATGGACTGAGCGGGGTGATATATATTGATTTGTCATTTTGCACGGGAGTGTTTGATCCTCTGCGAAATGATCAAATGGCAGGTAGTGCGCAGGTGAGTAATGGTGTGGTTGTCTGGCCAAATGGACTTGATTTGGCGCCCGACACCATGTATCGGGAAATCAAACGTAGTCCGGATCGTAGATATAATCTATTTAGGTAAAAGGGGGCAGGTTTATTTATCGACCAAAAGGGGACTGACCACTGTTTTAAAGCCTCTGCTATGATGGTCAGGCGGGCATACTTAAGTATCACAGGTAACTGACGTGGAAAATAACTCAAGCACTTTCCAGCCCCCCAAAAAGAACTCAGTAGTGGGACAAGAAGCATTTTTCCACGATGGTTAGGCTGATTCACTTAGCCAGGATATTCCGGCGGATCTGTTATCCATTCAGCTTTTCATATCAGAAATGATATACCCGGTAACCTTCACACTCGAAAACGGCGTGCTGCTGCATTGCCGATGCCCAGCGGGGGTGTTCTCCAGGGTTGAGGATGTACCATTTGATTGCATTGGATTTCATGAAAAACTCGGCATCGCCGCCATATTGTAAATCGGACAATTGCCGAAGCTGGCGCAAGCGGGATTGAATGCCGAGCGGAGCGCGAGAACCGCCTGCATCCACGGCAAAGGGTTGCCGGCCGGACAGCGTGGACAATATGAGGAAATGATCGTTCATTGAATCCTGCGCCACATCGTCTTTCGCGCTGTGATCCCGGATATAGAGGGCGGCGTTTACCTGGCAGGCCGGAAACTCGGGATAATTCATTCCCCAATTTTTCATTGCCTGCATGCCTCGTCCATAGCTGACGGGTGTAATAGCCGAAAAAAGAACAAGCATGGATATTATGTATTTTACTTGATTGCCGGCAGGAGGCGCATTGCCAAAAATAAGGCGGTAAACTGCTGCTCCGCACCAGATAACGAGAGTAAAGTAAGCCCATACGAAATGCCTGTGCAGTAATTCTTCAGGTTTGCCAATGCCTCGCTCATCGAATGCAAGGAAGCAGGCCATTACCAGATAGACGGCCACCACCAGCAATGGAAACATCCATATGGCTGTAGTAAAACAACGCTTCATTTGCCCAACCAGCGCAGCATAGATAAGCGAAAATGCGCCAAACGTGCAGATCATCAACATTAAAATAAAGGCAGCGGCCCTCAAGTAGACATTATTTTCAGAACTATCGAAAATGCTGGTAAATAGATGTTTTATGAAGCCGTTTTCCATGCTGGAGAGGATAAACGACGAGTATGGCATCAGACTTGAACCGTCCAGTTTTATTATCGGTACGCTGGGTATCGACTGCGATGCGGCAATAACGCCTGTAAAAACGGCGCTTAACAGTAATACCAAAAGCAGGCGGTATTTACGGGCTATCCCGGCTATAAACAGGGCAGGGAAGACAAAAGCAAGCCAGGAAATAGCTACAAAGATTTGTGCTTTATACAGCAGAGTAACAACTACAAATGCGTAACCCCAGCATATCAGACGAAATTGGTTTGTGCGGCAGGCTTCCAGCAACAACATGAACGCAAACGCTGCGCCGGCAATGCCATACGCGCTGGCCGGCGCTACCTGTTGCAGCCAGTGGTATCCTAAAAAAGCATTGATAAATCCTTGCTGTGACGCATCGGGTAATACCATTAACGCCAGGCCTGCCGCCAAAGCCGGCCACTGTCCGAATATCGAGCGGGCCAGCGCGTAAGCGGCCAGAAAGGAAATGAGGATACCCAGCGGCAACAGAAGACTGGCGTACGAAACCAATAGCGAGCTTCCGGTTGTATAAACCAGCGTTGCCGGAAGCAGATAGCTGGTCATATGGTAAGCCTGCGCGGTAGGACCGAACCCGGATGCAGTAAAAGTGCTGATTTGGCTGAGGTGAAAAGGTACGTCCTGCCAGGCGTGAAAGGTAGCCCGGCCCTCCGCGTCCATGACTATGGGGTGCAATATGTCCTGACACCAGGCGGTTACGGCTAATGGCGCGGCCAGCATGAAATACAGTTCCGGCCCGTTTCCTGCCGGCAAAAGCATATCCGTGCGGGTAGGTCTGGCGAAACACCACAGGATCAGGATCGCGCCCAGGAATAAAAGCCAGTTGGCGGTCAGGCCGCAAGGCAGGACCCAAATCATGAAGTATAAGCAAATATTGGTTAACAGCAGCCCTGCTACCAGTTTTGCCGGCAGGTTATTGAATTTCTGGTTATCCCTCAGCGCCCAGTTTAGAAAAATATCTCCGCACAGCAAACCGCCCAGGAGCAGGGATAATAGCCATGCCGCGGCAATAGCGGTCACGGAGCCGCCCGCCATGAAATGCCAGAGTAAAGTAAACAGGTACAGCCAAATAAAGCCTATCCAGGGCCGCGCTCCTTTGGCGATAAGCGGCGCTAATCGGTCTCTAATAAACACGGAAGTCTTCGCTCATGGGCAAAAGCTCATGAGTTTAGCATTTGGGCCGATTGCTGTTGATATTTTATTGAATTCGGGGAAAGGATGATTTGACCTCGAAGAGAGGCTGCTGCTATCCTCTGCGTTTATAATGCCGTGTTTTCGGTTTGGGCCGTAGCGTAGTTGCAGGCCTCCCGGGTTCTGTTGACGCTACCGTGAAAAGTGAAAACACTATATCAATGAGTTACGATTGACCAATAAAGAAAAACCGTCATTGCGGCAGGGATGGCCGGAATCAGGACGCCAGGGAGGGGGCAGAGCAGCATGCCCCGGATCAAGTCCGGGGCATGCGCTGACGGCATGACGCCAACTCATTGATTCAGCAGTTGCGTTATGTCGACAGAATCCTGCATCGCCCCGTTATTTCCTATAATCATCCTTTCATGAAACAATTACACCTAGAGCAGGCCGTCAGGTCAACGCACATCGAGCCGGATGCGCCATGCATCAATCCGGCGGCAAATAGCAGCAACGACCAAATCCTATGAGAAAAGGCATTATCCTCGCCGGGGGATCGGGCACCAGGCTCTACCCCGCTACGCAGGTTATTTCCAAACAGTTGCTGCCTGTTTACGACAAACCCATGGTGTATTATCCGCTGTCCACGCTGATGCTGGCCGGCATACGCGACATCCTGCTGATCTCGACGCCGCAGGATACGCATCGCTTCGAACTGTTGCTTGGCGATGGCCGGCAATGGGGTCTTAATGTGCAATATGCGGTACAGCCGTCACCGGGGGGGCTGGCCCAGGCATTCATTATCGGCCGCGATTTTGTCGGCAATTTCCCTAATGCTTTGGTATTGGGGGACAATATTTTTTATGGTCATGATCTGGGCACCCAGCTCGTGCGGGCGAGAGAGCGCGATTCGGGCGCAACGGTTTTTGCCTATCGCGTGCAAGACCCCGAGCGCTACGGCGTGGTAGCCTTCGACAGGGAAGGCCAGGCTACCAGTCTCGAGGAAAAACCTGAAAAGCCGAAGAGCGACTACGCGGTCACCGGGCTGTATTTCTACGACAATCAGGTGGCGGACTTCGCCGGCTCACTGGTGCCGTCGGCCCGGGGGGAGCTGGAGATTACCGACCTGAATCGCATTTATCTCGAGCGCGGCCAGCTCAACGTGGAAATCCTGGGGCGCGGTCATGCATGGCTCGACACCGGTACGCACGAAAGTTTGATCGAAGCCAGTAACTTCATACAAACCATCGAACACCGGCAGGGATTGAAGGTGGCCTGTCCGGAAGAAATTGCCTACCGTATGGGCTATATCGGAGCTGTCGAGCTGGAAGCGATAGCCGACAGATACAAGAAAAACAACTATGGCCAGTATCTTTTGCGCATATTACAAGAGCGGGAGCTTTAATGAATGTGATCCATACCGCCATCCCGGATGTATTGTTGCTGGAACCCAGGGTTTTCGGCGATGAGCGTGGTTTTTTTTTCGAAAGTTACAACGAAAGTGTTTTTGCCGCGGCTACTTCGCTGCGTCCCAGGTTTGTACAGGATAATCACTCCCGCTCCGCCAAAAATGTGCTTCGCGGCCTGCACTACCAAATAGTACAGCCACAGGGAAAATTGGTGCGCGTCGTGCTTGGCGAGGTTTACGATGTCGCGGTGGATATCCGCAGATCGTCCCCAACTTTCGGACGCTGGGTCGGCGAGTATCTGTCGATGGAAAATAAGCGGCTGTTATGGCTGCCGCCGGGCTTTGCTCACGGATTTCTGGTGCTGTCCGATGTGGCCGAATTCCTGTATAAAACCACCGATTTTTATGCGCCGGAGCATGAGCGTTGCATAGCCTGGAATGATCCGGATATCGGTATTCAATGGCCCATACAGGGAGAACCCGTTTTATCCGCAAAAGACCGGCAAGCGCCTCCTTTGGCTGAAGCGGAGCGTTTTGCATGACCTACTCCCGGATAGCGGTTAATCCGCACGCAGTCCAGCCTGCTTCCTTTGTTGCGCTGTTCAGGAGTCTTTGGCGTAACCGCCAGCTCATAATCCAAATGACAAAACGCGATGTAGTCGGCCGCTATAAAGGTTCGGTGCTGGGATTGGCCTGGTCTTTTTTTAATCCGCTGTTCATGCTGGCGATCTATACTTTTGTGTTTTCGGAGATTTTCAAGTCGCGATGGGGCGGCGGAGACGAAAGCAAAACACAGTTTGCCGTCGTGCTTTTTGTCGGCATGATCGTGCTTGGCTTGTTTGGCGAAGTGCTGAACCGGGCGCCAGGGTTGATCGTCACCAATGATAATTATGTTAAAAAGGTGGTTTTCCCGCTGGAAATACTTCCTGTCGTCAGTATGGGCACCGCGTTATTTCACAGCCTCATCAGTCTGGGGGTATTACTGGCTGCTTTTGGTCTGTTTAACGGCTACATGCCATGGACGGCGGTTTTTATTCCGCTGGTATTCCTGCCGCTGGTAATTTTCACGCTGGGATTGTCGTGGATGCTCGCATCCCTGGGCGTATTTCTGCGGGACGTAGGACAAACTATCGGCATAATTACCAACCTCATGATGTTTCTTTCTCCGGTGTTTTATCCGGTGAATGCGGTTCCTGAGTGGTTCCGCCCATTCATCATGGCCAACCCGCTTACCTATATTATCGAGCAGGCGCGCGAAGTGTTGATTTGGGGGCATCCTCCGGGATGGCTGGGGCTGGGTGTTTATACTCTGGTAGCCGCGTCTGTCGCCTGGGCAGGCTACGCCTGGTTCCAAAAAACCAGAAAGGGGTTTGCCGATGTCCTCTAGTGATATTGCGATCCGCATCAGCAATCTCAGTAAATGCTATTACATCTATGATCGGCCTCATGACCGGCTCAAGCAGTTTATTCTCCCCCGGTTAAGGCGCCTGTTCGGTCTGTCTCCCTCGAACCACTTTCGCGAATTCTGGGCGCTCAAGGATGTTTCGTTCGAGATTAAGCAAGGGGAAACCGTTGGCATTATCGGACGCAATGGGAGTGGAAAGTCCACGCTGTTGCAAATGATCTGCGGTACGCTTAACCCAACGGGCGGCAGCGTGGAAACGTATGGCCGGGTTGCCGCCTTACTGGAGCTGGGGTCCGGTTTCAATCCTGAGTTTACCGGGCGCGAGAATGTCTATATGAACGCCTCGGTGCTCGGGTTGAGCGAAGCGGAAATCGAGGAACGTTTTGAAAGTATCGTTGCCTTTGCCGATATCGGCGATTTTATCGAACAACTGGTTAAAACATATTCGAGCGGCATGATGCTGCGTTTGGCATTTGCCGTCATTGCTCATGTGGATGCCGATATTCTTGTGATTGACGAAGCGCTGGCTGTGGGCGATATCTTTTTTACCCAGAAATGCATGCGTTTTTTGCGCTCATTTATGAAAACGGGAACAGTGCTGTTTGTCAGTCATGATACCAGCGCGGTGAAAAACCTGTGCGACCGCGCCATCTGGCTGGAAAAGGGAGTGGTGCGAAGCGACGGCAGTTCAAAAAACGTATCTGAAGCATATCTGCAGGCGTTTTATGAAGCGCAGCAAGGTAAAAGCAGCACCACCAAACTGAAGGAAACAACCCGGCCTGATGCGGCAGATGTTCCAGGGAAGGATCAGCGTCTGGATTTCATTAACGCCAGTAACTTACGCAACGATATACAGCTATTCGCATTTGATCCCGAGGCAGCCTCTTTTGGCAAGGGCGGCGCTCAAATCGTTATGGTTGAGTTTCTCGATAAGGAAGGCGCGCCGCTGGCTTGGGTGGTTGGGGGTGAGTCGGTTACTTTGCGTATCCATGCAATGGCGCACGAAGCGTTGAGCGCCCCGATTATCGGTTTTGCAGTCAAAGATCGTCTGGGGCAAACGCTGTTTGGCGATAATACCTATCTCAGCTATAACAACGTGGTGTTGTTCTGCGGTAAGGGGGAGAAGATCCTGGCGGAATTTACTTTTCTTATGCCCATATTGCCTATTGGCAATTACAGCGTGAACGTGGCTGTTGCAGATGGAACGCAGGAGCAGCATGTTCAGCACCATTGGATACATGACGCAGTGCTGTTTAAATCCGAGTCGAGTAGTGTTGCAACAGGACTGATAGGGATTCCGATGCAGTATATAAAACTTGATGTGTTGACAGAGATATGACGAATAAGACCGAACAACTGGAGTTTACCGGCGAACGGTTCGTACCTGGTGAGCATGGTGATATAGCGCTTGAACATTTGCATCGATATGTACAAGCGTGCGGGATCGTTGCCGGGAAGATAGCGCTGGATATCGCCTGCGGCGAAGGTTACGGTTCTGCGATTCTTGCAAATAAGGCCAGCCAGGTAATTGGCGTTGATATTGCCCGGGATGCCGTGCAGCACGCCCGTAAGCGTTACAAAAAGGAAAACCTGAAATATATGGTGGGGAGCTGCGCGGAAATCCCGTTGCCGGATGCGAGCGTTGATGTCGTGGTAAGCTTCGAAACCATCGAGCATCATGACCAGCATGATCGGATGATACAGGAAATTAAACGGGTTTTGCGTCCTGATGGCGTCTTATTGATATCTAATCCGGATAAGTATTATTACTCGATTGAACGCGGCTATAGTAATCCACATCATATCAAAGAGCTTTATCATCACGAATTTAAACATTTGATTGAAACTTATTTCCGTAATTGTGCCTATTTTGGTCAGCGTATCGTGTATGGATCGGGAATATTTGCCGAGTCGATGTCGTCGCAACAGGCGCGCACGTATTGGCTTGAAGATGATGTTGTCAAGGAAAGCGACGGACTGCCAAACCCGTATTACCGGATTGCGGTCGCTTCGGATGGCCGGCTGCCATTGCTCCCCTCCGGTATTTTTGCGCAGCCGGTCGATGAGATAGCGGGCATAATCGAGCGTGACAAGCTGATCGCCGACCTTCAGGGTGAGGTGTTTCGCCGGGGCGAGTGGGGGACGAGTCTTGATGCGGTGATCGTAGGGCAATGCGAGCAGATTTCCAGGCTCAATGACGAACTGTTTCGCCGCGGCGATTGGGGGCTGAGTCTGGATGCAGTGATTGAGGAGCATCGCGGGCAGATTGGTTGCCTTCATCAGACTTTATCCGAGCGCGACGCGCAGATCTCAAGTCTGGCGGAACAAGTGCTGGCATTGGAAACGGCGCTTCGGGACGAAAGCGCCAGGTTTAACGCAATAGCCCGTAGCAGTTCCTGGCGCCTGACCGTGCCGCTGCGAGAAATGATGCGATGGGTAACAGCGCCTCGGCAACAGGGAAAACGCTATGCAAGGGGCATCCTGAGCTTGGGCAAACGCATTTATCATGCGCTGCCGTTGAATTTTACTCCATTCCGGTTGACGGTTGGTGCGGGGCCTCCCGAGACGGTTGCGGCACTGGTCCCTCCGCCGGCCGGCGATACGCAAGAGGATTTGATTGTACGGTATATCGACTTGCTGGCCGGTATTGATGCAATAGAAATTCGCGGCTCGTTGCATCCCGTGGTTTCAATCATCATCCCGGTATACGGTCAAATCGAATATACGTTACGGTGTCTGGCTTCGATAGCAAAACATACGCCCGTGGCCGCGTTCGAGGTCATCGTGGTGGACGATCGATCGCCGGATCTATCGGTCAGGGTGTTCAACCATGTAAAAGGCATACGCCTGATACGGAATGAAGAAAATCAGGGATTCATCCGTTCATGCAACAAGGGCGCTGATGCGGCCAAGGGCCAATACCTGCTGTTTCTCAATAACGATACCGAAGTTACAGCAGGATGGATGGACGAATTGCTGCAAACCTTCCGCGAGTTTCCGGGAACAGGGTACGTGGGTTCCAAGCTGGTTTACCCTGACGGCACCTTGCAGGAAGCGGGCGGCATTATCTGGCAGGATGGCAGCGCCTGGAACTTCGGCCGTCACCAGAATCCGTTGCGGCCGGTTTTTAACTATGCGCGCGAGGTCGATTACTGCTCAGGGGCTTCGATTATGGTGCCGAAGCAGTTGTTTGCTGAATTGGGCGGGTTCGATGAATACTATTTGCCGGCATATTGCGAGGATTCGGATTTAGCGCTTAAAGTTCGAGATCGGGGATACAGGGTCATTTATCAGCCGTTGTCTGTCGCGGTGCATTACGAAGGCGTTACTTCCGGCACCGACCTGTCCTCCGGCACCAAAGCCTACCAGGTAGTAAACAGCCAGAAACTGTTTCAACGATGGAAGCATCGATTGCAGCACCATCAGGCCAACGGGGTCGACGCGGATAATGCGAAAGATCGCCGGGCCAGGCGCCGCGCGCTGGTGATCGATCATTGTACGCCTACCCCCGACCAGGACTCCGGGTCGATAGATACATACAATATCATGCTGCTGTTGCGGGAAATGGATTTTCAGGTGACCTTCATTCCTGAAGACAACTTCAGGTATATGCCCGAATACACCACGCTATTGCAGAGGCAGGGTATTGAGGCGTTGTATGGGCCTTATGTGATGTCGGTTGAGCAGCATCTGCAGGAACACGGCAGTCGATATCAACTGGTTTTCTTAATCAGGAAAGGGGTTGTCGATCGCAACCTCGATGTTGTTCGGCAATATTGTCCCAACGCAAAGGTATTATTTCATACCGTCGATTTGCACTTTTTACGCATGGCGCGAGAGGCGGCGTTGTTTGCCGATACGAAGAAGCAGAAAGCGGCGGAGCAAGTACGCGAGAGCGAGTTGGCTTTAATGAAGCGGGTCGACGTTACCACGGTCATTAGCGAGAAAGAGCTGGAGGAACTATCGCGGATTTTGCCTGACAGCAATGTCAGACTCCTGCCCTATGCAAGACATGTCAGAGGAACGGATTCGGTATTTAACAAGCGCCGCGATATTGTGTTTGTCGGGAGTTACCAGCACCCGCCGAATATCGATGCAATTCTATATTTTGCCGGGGAAATCATGCCTCTGTTGCGTGAAAGTCTGCCGGGTGTCTGTTTGCATGTCGTAGGCAGTAATCCGACCGATGAAGTACGGGAACTGGCGGCAAACGATATCATCGTGCATGGGTTCGTCGAGGATCTGGAATCCTTGCTGGATAAAATGCGTGTTAACGTGGCGCCGTTGCGCTATGGCGCGGGAATCAAGGGAAAAATCGGCTCGGCGATGGCGCAAGGGTTGCCTACGGTGGCTACGGCAATAGCAGCGGAAGGCATGTCGTTAACCAATGGCGAAAACATTCTGATAGCGGATGATGCACGAGAGTACTGCGACGCTATTTCCGGACTTTATAACGATGAGGCGCTCTGGAACCGGCTCAGTCAAAACGGGTTGCAATTTGCGGAGCATGCCTGGGGCGCTGAGGCGGTGTGGAAAATTTTGGCCGGGATACTGGGCGGTGTGGGATTTGATATCTTGCGTGGTCCCAATGCCCTTACGCTTTATTCGCCCCCGGTTACCGAGGTTATCGAAATTCACGGCTCATCGACGCCCTGCGTATCGGTAATAATCCCTATATACGGCCAGATCGAATATACGCTGCGCTGTCTGGCCTCCATCGCCAAACATACAGCCCCCGACGCCGCTTTCGAGGTGATCGTGGTGGACGATTGTTCGCCGGATAATTCGCTTAAAGCGCTGGGAGCGGTAAGAGGCATACGCCTGATACGGAACGAAGACAACCAGGGGTTCATTCGCTCCTGCAACAAGGGAGCCCATGCGGCCAAGGGAGAATACCTGCTGTTTTTGAATAATGATACTGAGGTTACTCCGGGATGGATGGACGAACTGCTGCATACCTTCAGCGAATTTCCGGGGACGGGGTTTGCGGGTTCCAAGCTGATTTATCCCGACGGTACTTTGCAGGAAGCGGGCGGCATTATCTGGCGGGATGGCAGCGCCTGGAATTTCGGCCGCAACCAGGACCCATCGTTACCCGTATACAACTATGCGCGAGAAGTCGATTACTGCTCCGGCGCTTCCATCATGGTGCCAAAGCAGTTGTTTACTGAATTAGGCGGTTTCGACGAGCAATATCTGCCGGCATACTGCGAGGATTCGGATTTGGCGCTTAAAATCCGGGACCTCGGCTATCGGGTTATTTACCAGCCGATGTCTGTTGTAGTGCATTATGAAGGGGCAACTTCGGGCACCGACCTGGCTACCGGCGCCAAGGCCTATCAGGTTGTTAACGGCCAAAAGCTGTTCCAGCGCTGGGAGCGGCGGCTGAAACGGCATCAAGCCAATGGCGTAGACGTCGATAATGCAAAAGACCGGCAGGCCAAACGGCGCGTACTGGTTATGAATCACCATGTTCCGGCACCTGACCAGGATTCCGGATCGTTGGACGCTTACAATATCATGCTGCTGCTGCGAGAGATGGGCTTTCAGGTCACGTTTATGCCCGGCAGCTTATCCTACGCGCCGAAATACACAAGGGAGCTGCAACGAGCGGGGATTGAAGTGATTTATGCGCCTTATGTAACGACGTTTGAACAGCATCTGGAAGAGTATGGCGATCGCTATCAACTGGCTTTTTTGTTCAGAATAGGCATTGTTGAGGGCTGCCTTGAATTAATTCGCAAATACTGTTCGAAAGCGAAAGTAATTTTTTATACCGGTGATCTGCACTTTTTACGCTTGCTTCGCGAAGCGGCGTTATTCTCTGATCCGAAAATGCAGGAAGCCGCCGAGCAAATGCGCCGGAAGGAATTGGCGTTAATAAAAGAGGCGGATGTAACGACCGTAGTCAGCGCGCAGGAACTGGCCGAGCTGTCGCGGGTTATACCCGGCGTCAATGTCAAGCTTTTACCTTATGCAAGGAATATCAGAGGAACCGATTGCGTATTTAACGAGCGACGGGATATCGTGTTTGTCGGGAGCTATCAGCATCCGCCGAACGTTGATGCGGTTCATTATTTCGCGGGCGAGATAATGCCTTTATTGCGTGAAACTCTGCCGGGAGTTTGTTTTCATGTCGTGGGAAGTAATCCGACCGATGCAATATGGAAACTGGCGGCAAAAGATATCGTGGTTCATGGGTATGTCGAAGATCTGGAATCCTTGCTGGATAAAGTGCGCGTTAACATTGCGCCATTACGATATGGAGCGGGCATCAAGGGAAAAATAGGGTCGGCGATGGCGGCTGGACTACCCACGGTTGCTACTGCCATAGCGGCGGAAGGGATGTCGTTAACGAATGGCGAAAACATTCTGATTGCTGATGGCGCGCGGGAATATTGCGATGCAATTGCAAGACTCTATAATGATGAGGCGCTTTGGAACAGGCTCAGCCAAAACGGATTGCAATTTGCCGAGCATGCATGGGGGGCTGAGGCGGCCTGGAATGTACTGGCGCAAATTATTAACGGGTTGGGTCTGGATGTGACGCGCGGTTTGTATGCGCTTACGCTTTATGCGCAGCAAGGCAATCCGATACTTCCGTTTACCCCGGCGCGAGAGCATGATGCTGCCTTGCGGGAGTCTGGAGATACTTATACCGGTACTGTCGAAAGCCACCATTCATTTATTCAGGGCGGCGATCAATTTTCCGGCAAAAGCGCTGTAATAAAGGCGAAGGTTCAAGCCGGACCTGGCGCCATGGTTTTGGTGATCGATCACCATGTGCCGCAGCCCGACCGCGATGCCGGCTCACGCACCATGATGCAATGGATGGCGCTTCTGCTGGATCATGGCATGAATGTTAAGTTCTGGTCGGCCAGTCAACAATATGTTCCGGGCTATACCGAGCGCCTTCAGGGGATGGGGGTAGAAATTATTTCCGGCGGTCAGTCCCTATTCGAAAATTGGCTCAAGGAGAACGGAAGTAGTTTGAGGCATGTTTTGCTTAGCCGTCCTCACATTGCGGTGGCTTATCTCCCCTCGATAAAAACATTTACCAAGGCAGTGATCCATTTCTACGGGCATGATATTCATTATCTTCGCATTCAGGAAGAGAGAAAAATCAAGCCCAAAGAAAATAAACTGGCTGAAGAAGAGGTCTACTGGCGGGCTTTGGAACACCGGGTCTGGAAAGAGGCGGATAATATTTATTATTTGTCTTCCAGCGAGAAAGAACATGTGCGAAGCTGGCTTGAGGCGAACGAGTGTCACGCAAATGTGCGCACTATCCCTTGTTTTGCTTTTGATCGTTTTTGTGAGAATGTGGCTCAAGGTCTTGCAATGCGTAAGGATATTCTAATGGTTGCAGGGTTTGGCCATCCGCCCAACGTGGATGGAGCCGTTTGGTTTGTGAGTGAAATCGTTCCGTTTATTCACTCGAAACATCCTGATGCGCACATTTATCTGGTCGGCTCCAATCCTTCGAATGAGGTCCTGAAACTTGCATCGCCAGGGATTACGGTTACCGGCTTTGTTTCCGACGAAGAACTTGCCGGTTACTATGAGCGAGCGCGGGTCGCTGTCGCTCCGCTCAGGTATGGCGCGGGAGTAAAAGGCAAGGTTATAGAGTCGTTGCGTTTCGGCGTGCCTATGATTACCACGAGTACGGGTGGTCAGGGGCTTATGGATATCCCGAATGCCATAATGGTTACGGATGACCCCCGGTCTTTTGCCGAGCATGTTCTGCGTCTTCTTGATGATGATGATGCCTGGCTCAAACAGGCGGCTGAGGCGGTAAAAGCGGCGAAAAGCTATTTTTCCCGGGAAGCGATGCTGAACGCCATAGCGAAAGAATTTGATCTCGCGACTGATGTTCCGAGTAAGCGTTCTGAAGATGAAACTGCCCAGTTGGGCGTTTAAGCGGCTTGGGGCGGCGCCGATTAAAGTATTTCCGTCAAGGGTTCGATAAGTTCATCCTGAAGGAAACCGTGATTCAGCGTTCGTTGCGGTTCGTTACCGGACTGAATCAACGGTTTTCGGGTCACATACGTTCTGAAAATAATGTAGCAGAAAAACTAATGAGAGTTTTTATTACCGGTGCAGGCGGCTTCATGGGGCCGCATTTGGCGAGATACCTGCACGAAAAGGAATGCGATATATTGGCGAGCTACTATGGCTCGGCATCGGATGTCAAAAACCTGAACCGGTTCGGTAATGCGGTTGAGCTTGATGTGCGCGATCGGCCCAGGTTCATGCGCCTCCTGAAAGAATTCAGGCCGGAGAAGATATTTCACCTTGCAGCGCAAAGTTATCCGACGGTTTCCTGGGCGGAACCCAATTATACGATGCAGGCAAATGTCGAAGGCACCATTAATCTTTTTGAATCGTTGAAGGAGCTTAATATCAATCCGACTGTTTTGGTAGCCTGCTCGTCGGCGGAGTACGGATTTGTCGCGCCTGAGGAAGTCCCGGTCAAGGAAACGCATCCGCTTCTTCCTTTGCATCCCTACGGAGTAAGCAAGGTTGCACAGGACTTTTTGACGTACCAGTATTTCAAGAATTTCGATTTAAGGGGGATCAGGGTACGGATATTTAATACGACAGGTCCTGGAAAAATCAATGACGTATGTTCAGATTTCACAAAACAGGCTGTTTTGATAAAAAATGGCATGCAGGAGCCTGTGTTCAATGTCGGTAATTTAAACACAAGACGAGCAATAACCGATGTAAGAGATATAATCAATGCGCTGTGTTTGCTCAGTGAAAGCGGCAGATACGGAGAAGTATATAATGCTTCAGGGGGGGAGGCCTATCTGGTTAAAGAGATACTGGATGCGGTTATAAAAATATCGGGAATAAGTGTGGAAGTAAGAATAGACCCTGAACTTTTAAGGCCGTCCGATGAGCCGATTATCTTTGGCGACTCAACAAGGCTGAAAAAAGATACGGAATGGAAGCAAATGATTCCTATTGAAAAAACGCTTGAGGACATGATGGATTTCTGGCATTCGGCGCTCTTGGAAAAAAGTGCTTTTAACCTGGATGCGTCCTTTTCCCATGTTTTATAAATAAATTATATGAGTATAATTATTCGTGCGCGGGCTCCTCTTCGTCTTGGGCTTGCAGGCGGAGGAACGGATGTCGCGCCATATTGCGACATACACGGAGGCTATGTACTGAATGCGACTATAGACCGTTACGCTTACGCCGTGATCAGGACGCTGGATGATCCGGTAGTGCGATTTGTCGCAACAGATCAGCAGTCGGAAAAGGTAAAAAATATCGCGGAACCGCTGGAGTTGAACGGCAAGCTCGATTTGCACAAGGCTGTTTACAAGCACATGATTCAGCACTACAACCGCGGACAGCCAATTTCTCTGGAGCTTAGCACGTTCTGCGATGCTCAGGCCGGTTCAGGTCTGGGTTCGTCCTCGACATTGGTAGTCGTGATGATCCGGGCCTTTTCGGAACTGTTGAATCTCCCTTTGGATGATTACACCATAGCACATTTGGCTTTTAAAATAGAGCGCGAGGATTGCGGCATGCTGGGTGGAAGGCAGGATCAGTATTCTGCGGCCTTTGGCGGTTTCAATTTCATGGAGTTCTATGCAAACGAACGCGCTGTTATAAACCCCCTGCGTATTAAAAACTGGATTATCTGCGAACTGGAAGCATCGTTGTTGTTGTTTTATAGTGGTATTTCGCGCGAGTCGGCCAGAATTATCGAAGATCAGCGCAGTAATGTTGAAGCTGGAGAGGTAGATGCAATTCAAGCCATGCATGGGATCAAGCATGAGGCGCTTGTCATGAAGGAGTGTTTGCTGCGCGGCGACTTTGATGGAATAGTGGATTCCATGCGTTTGGGGTGGGAAAATAAAAAGCGTTCGGCAAAAACAGTATCGAATATGCACCTGGAGAAAATTTATAGCGCCGCGATAGACGCCGGCGCTTTGGCCGGGAAAGTTTCAGGAGCGGGTGGAGGAGGCTTCATGATGTTTTTTACGCCGCCCGACAAGCGTATGGACGTAGTGAGGGCGCTGGAAACCTTTAAAGGCAATGTGAGTAATTGCCACTTCACCAAACATGGTACGCAGGCATGGAGAGTTATATGAAAAACGCTTCACTGACCGCTTTTTTCGGCAAGGAAGCTGAGATATCAACGACGCCGAATGGTTGACGGTAATCGGAATGAACTATATATTCGGACCGGTTTTCAGCGACGCGTCGTGTTATATCAGAAATGCTTGCAGACCATAAACCGATTTCAACGCAGGCTACTGCCGATGCGTGCATTAAATGTCTGAAGGAAGGCGGAAAAGTATTTCCTGCCGGCAACGTAGGCAGTTCGGCACACAGCCGGCGAGCGGGTAGGCCGCTTTGCTTTCGATCGTCCAGGGTTGCCCGCGATGGCGCCGGCGACTGATCGCTCCATCCCAACCGCTCACGGCGCAAGCGCCGACTCCTAATCATGAAAAATACTTGCATCGAACGCTTTCCCCCACCCTGCGCGCTCCGCGCCCCACGGACCCTGCTGGTGTTCGGGCAAATTTTGTGCGCATCGGCTGAGCAATCGCTATTTGGAGCTGCCGGCTGATGGAGGCGATTGTTCTTGCCGGAGGCCTCGGCACTCGACTGCGACAGACGGTTCCTGATCTGCCCAAGCCGATGGCGCCTATAGCCGGGCGCCCTTTTCTGGAAATACTTCTTTCCATGCTGGCCGGGAAACGCTTTGCCCGGGTTGTGATTTCGCTGGGGTATATGTCCGAAAAAATCATTTCGCATTTCGGCGCCAGCTATCGCGGCATGGAGCTGGTTTACGAAATCGATCCCCTGCCGCTGGGTACAGGCGGCGCAATTCGTGCGGCATTAGCTCGTTGTACGGCCGATCATGCTTTTGTATTCAATGGGGACACTTATATTGATCTCGATACCGAAGCGCTCGAGCGTTATTGGCAAATAAAAAAAAATCCGCTGATCGTTGTGCGAAAGGTTAAGGAGACGGCCCGTTTCGGTTGTGTGGAGTTGCGTGACGGGCGGGTCACCGCCTTTCTTGAAAAGGGGAGGGATGGCTGCGGTCTTATCAATGCCGGTTGCTATGTGCTCCCCACGGACGCACTGGACGAATTTCCCATGGGAAAACCCTTCTCCATCGAAAGCGACTACTTCGTCAGGAATGCGCAGAGTATAAGGTTCGACGGATTTGTCTATAGCGGACGTTTTATAGATATTGGCGTGCCTGATGACTACGCACTTGCCCAGAGCGAACTTGCCGGTCTATGACGGTATAAGCGGAGAGTACTCTTGTCCGGCGTATCGAAGTAACTAACCTATAGACACAGCACGTAGAGATCATCTTTTTCACCGTTCATTCCGGATACATTACAGAGAAATCCGAACCTACGCTAATAATGAAACCACAGAAACCAACAAAAAAACAGGGAATATTGATTGGCGTTGCCTTGATAACAGGCTTGGGTTTAACGCTGATCGGGCTGGAAAGCCTTACATGGTCCGAGTCCGTTTTATGGGAGGATAGCCGGTCATGGGGCGGTTTTCTTGGCTTTCTGGCTGTTGCAGCCATAGTTATCGGGTTATTGGCGCAACAGCTTAAGCTGACCGCCGGTCTGGCCGTACTGATGGCCGCAACCCTTCTTGCATTGCTTGCCGGAGCAATCGGATCTCTTCTGGTGGCAGCCTGGTTTGCCGGGGCCTGTTCTATGGTGGGTTATTGGTGTCTTGGGAAATTAAGGGTAAAAGACAGAACTTTCCTTGATTGCTTCCTGGCTGGAGCAGGAATTTACGGCTCTGCCGTTGGCATACTGGCGCATTTTCCTGTGAACTATCCCGGCGTCTATGCCGTTGCGCTTACCTTGCCCTTTCTGGCCGGGTGGCGGACGGTTGTAGACGAGGGCGGAAGACTTCTTCAGCTTGTTGATCGCGACAGCCGCAATCGTGCAGAAACGGAGTTTAAATGGCTTGATGTGGCGATTGGGGTCGTCGCATTGGTGTACTTCGTTTTTGCCATGATGCCGGAAGTCGGCTACGACGCTCTGGTGACGCACCTGTTTGTCCCGGCGCATATGGCGTTGCGTCATCAATGGGGTTTCGACGTGACTACCTATGTATGGGCAGTTGTGCCGATGCTGGGCGACTGGATATTCAGCATGGGTTATATGCTGGGCGGAGAAACAGCGGCGAGATTCATCAATGTCGGCTTTATCTTTGTTTTAGGCTGGCTGGTGCGGGACTGTGTGCAGTGGGCGGGAGGTTCGCTTGTGGGCGCAAGATGGGCGGTTCTGGTTTTTCTCTCTACGCCTTTGACGTTTACGGTAGGTTGCAGCCTGTACATTGAATCGATTTGGGCGTCGTTTGTAGTCGCCGGATGTCTGGCAGTCCTGCGAGCCTGCTCATCATCTCCTTCTTTCGGCAAGCCCGGAAGGAATGAGTTGCTGCTTTCAGGGCTGCTGCTTGGGTGCGGAGCGGCTGTAAAAGCCATTACTTTTACTGTCCTGCCCGGAATCATGCTGCTGCTGATATGGCGATTCAGGACATGGTTTAAAACTGTCGGTTTGCAGTCACTGGCCGGAGGGATCGGTTTATTCCTGGCAACAGGAGGTATCCCTTACGCCACCGCCTGGTGGCTGACGGGAAGCCCCGTTTTCCCTTTGTTTAACAGGATATTTAAATCGCCTTACTTCGGCAGCTCAGAGAATTTTACGAATTCGAACTATAACGGAGGCTTAACCTGGGATGTTCTGTATCGTGTGACATTCGATACGGTTAAATACCTGGAGGCTTATGCGGGGGCATCCGGATTTCAGTGGTTGTTGTTATTCATTCCCGCGTTGATTACGCTTTTCCTTTACCGCCGGATCAGGGGCGGTGCTATGTTTCTGGTTGCGGTGATCGCTATAGCCGTATTGTTTCATTGGCAAAGTTATTTGAGGTACGCCTTTCCATCATGGGTCATATTGACGGCTGTCATTGGGGTAGGGCTCGGAACGGTAATTACGACGCAGGGCCACTTAAGCAAATTGTGTTGTTTTTCATTGGTGATTACCGTCATGCTGAATCTATTATTTATTAACGTAGGCCGCCAGACCCCCAGGGATTTTCCGCTGCTATCGATGTTTCAGTCATATAAGGATAATTATCTGCAGACTCGCCTGCCAATAAGAAATGCAGTCGAGTTGGTTAATCGCCTTAATGTCGAACGTACTCCGGTTGCCGTTTTTGCCGAGCCGTTAACGGCGGGGCTGTCAGGGGATGCGCTTTATCCCAACTGGTATAACATTCCATTTCTACAGGAAGTTAACTCGATTCATGATGAAAAGGATATTGCTGCTGTTTTTAAGAAACACGGGGTCAATTTTATCATTCTGGATGAAAACTGGAGCGGGGGGAGCTGCGGTCCCAAATCGGAAAGGCAGGCGCTTATTGAAAAGGCAAGCGAGCCGGTTGCAATGTATGATTACGTTAGCGTGCGTAAAATAAAAGATGGGAACCGGCATGTTGTCAGCCGATCGATGCGGCTGGTTGTCGATCAGGAAACGGATGCAGATACCTGGTATCCGCTGTGGACTACCGGCGTACCCGGAAATGCCAACCTGGTTACGGTAAAATTTGCGAAAACGGGAACGCAGTTTCGTTATGACAAGTGGGGCTGCCCCGCCGTTATTATTGAACCGGGAGCGTCATGCGCAGGCATGGATCGCCGGGTTGATATTACCGTAGATCATATCGACACTCAGTGGAAAATGGCAATCAACTGTAATGGGGCCGTTTCGGCGGCTGATACCGCATCAAATAAAATCGACATGAAAGATCAATTGGGAGTTAATGGCATTACATCAACACTGGAAGGTAAGTATCCCTTGGCAAAACTCTTTCCAGGAAAGTTGGAGGAGACTCAGCCAGCGCGCAAAGAATAGTATGATAAAACTGAATGATGGTTTTCTGCGCTATCCAAATATTTTTATCGCGGTTGGTTTGATTGCCGGCATTACGCTGACTTTTGCAGGGCTCTCTAGCCTTGCATGGCCGCAATCAATCCCATGGGAGGGGGCAGGGTCGCTGGGCGGATTTCTGGGTTTTTTAGCATTCACAGCTATCGCCATCAGTCTGATAGCGAGAAAGTTTGGTTTGAATGCCAGTCAGTCTACAGTGGCGGTGTTGTTGTTGCTGTCTATAGTGATAGGCGCGGGTGCGCTATGGCCGTTGCTGGTTGCGCTGTGGTTTGCCGTGGCGTGTACGATACTGGGTTACTGGCTTCTCGAAAAGCTGAAGATCAAAACAAGTGTGTGGCATAACTGTTTTCTGGTGGGAGCGGGTATTTATGGCGCTTCGGTCGGTTTGATTGCTTATTTTCCAGTGAATTATTCCGGAATATATGCTGCTGCACTGGCTTTGCCTGTTGCTTTGGCATGGCGTCCGATTGTAGAAAAAGGCGGTGCCTTGCTTGAGTCCGTTAATCACGGCAATACAAATGAACGTCCTGGGTTTGGCGTAAATTATCTGGAAGCGGCAATCGGGGTTCTCGCAGTAGTGTACTTTGTCGTTGCCCTGAAACCGGAGGTTGGATTCGATGCACTGGTGACGCACTTGTTCGTACCCGCGCATATGTCGTTACGCCACCGCTGGGCGTTCGATGTGACGACCTATGTGTGGGCCGTGGCGCCGATGCTGGGAGACTGGATCTTCACCATCGGATACATGCTGGGCGGAGAAGCCGCCGCCAGACTTATCAACGTCGGATTTATTTTCGTATTAGGTCGGTTGGTGCTGGATTGCGTGCTATGGGCAGGCGGCTCGGCTGTGGGCGCTCGGTGGGCGGTTCTTGTATTCCTGTCGACACCGTTGACTTATATGGTTGGCAACAGCCTGTTTATCGACTCGATCTGGGCGTCGTTTGTCGTTGCAGGTACTTTGGCGATGCTGCGCACCTGTTTTTCATCCGCAATAGCGGAAAATGAATTGCCGATATCGGGATTTCTACTAGGGTGCGGACTGGCGGTAAAAGCCGTAACGTTTACCGTTTTACCCGGACTATTGCTGTTGCTGGCATGGCGGTTCCAATCATGGCGTAAGACTGCAGGATTGCGGTCTTTTGCGCTGGGATTCGGTTTTTTCTCGGCGATAGGCGGAATTCCATACGCAACAGCCTGGTGGTTGACTGGGAATCCGGTATTTCCTTTGTTTAACAAGGTATTCAAATCGGCCTATTCCGTCACTACCGAAAATTTTTCGGATCAGCGGTGGGGTAGAGGTTTTACATGGGATTTTCCCTATCGCATAACATTCGAAACAGGCAAATACCTGGAAGCCTATACAGGCGGGTCCGGGTTTCAGTGGCTGTTGTTATTCATTCCCTCGGCCATTGCGTTAATTGTATTTAAAAAAACCAGAGGCGTTGCACTGCTTCTTATTGGCGCGGTTGCAATTGTTGTTGTATTTTGCTGGGTTGGCTATTTGAGGTACGCCTTGCCGTCCTGGGCAATCCTGACGGCTGTCACCGGGGTTGGGCTCAGTGCGGTAATAACCTCAAGGTGGTTTCTAAGCCGTATATACCTTGCTGCCGCTGTTCTGACGGTAGCATTAAATTTACTATTCTTCGCCGGGCCGTCTGCCAGAGAGTTCACGCTGAAACCGGTTTTTGATCAGTTCGGCAAGGAAGAGTATTTACGGGCGCGCTTGCCGGTCAGGAGCGCGGTCGAACTGGTTAATCGCTTGAATCCCGATCGGAACCCTGTTGCCGTATTCGCTCAGCCGTTAATGGCCGGACTATCCTCCGATGCGCTTTACCTGAATTGGTATAACATCACGTTTAGAAGCGAAATCAATTCGAAAAGCGATGAAAAGGGTATTGCTGATGTGCTTATGAAGCGCGGTGTTAATTTTATCATTCTCGATGCGGGCGGAAATGGCGAGGTCTGCTGTGGCGCATGGGCCGAAAAACAGGCGCTTATTGAAAAAATAAGCGACAAAATAGCAGCGTTCGGTGCGGTGAGTGTCAGAAAATTAAAAACCGAATACCTGTTTAAAACTGAATTGCTGATCAATGCCGGCCTTGAATCAATAGAAGGATGGTCAGTACCTGAGGGAGCAAAATATAATCCAGAGACAGGCATTATTCAAACAAATGTCGATTTTCCCGCGACCCAGAATGTTTCCGTATATTCCGGCCGCTATTATTTGAATACGGTTGTGGCAAGATGCGCCGAAGAACCTACTTCCGGTCGCGTACAGATTACCTGGCTTGATGCCAAAAGGCAGTTTGTAAGAGCGGATATAAAACCATTTGACTGTATCGGTACGGAATGGGCCGAGCACACCATGGAGGTGATGGCGCCGCTTGATGCCGTGTATGCCATTGTCTATATTTCCGGACACACGCAAATCCCGTTGGAGTTTAAACGTAACTCGCTACGGCAATGAAAATGCCAATGATACGGTTGATGCTTCTCGAGTAAAAAGAAAGCGGGTTTCAATTTGATCCGCCTTAAACACCGTCAATACAACAAGTTAGCCGCAAACGTAAGGTTGTTGCCACACGAACGGAGCGCTCAAATAGGAGGGTTGCGCAGTTTCTTCAGGGATTGCCGGAATCCGGCCAGTAAAACGTTCAGTGCGTTTCAGCCTGATCAAGCAAAGATCAAGCTCCGGAAGCTGCCTTATTATGCGCTGAGAACTGGCTCTGCAAGCCGGGCCCGGAGTCAGGGAGCATTTCATACTGTGGGCATGTCCTGGAACACGCGACTGGATATGTGTCGACATAAAGTGTCGTTCCCGCTTGACGGATCAGATATCGACTGAAAACCGACTTAATGTACGTGAAACCGGCGTTTGTCGGTGGTATGTGCAAAGCGTTATAATATATGAAAGTTCATCAAGGCTGCCGGCGCGGGAAGGTTGGACGGCGTTCCCATCCGCGTTGCCGGGCGGCTTTGTCCGGCGGCGTCCGGCACCATCACTGTTGCCTTGTGAGGGCGGGAATAGTTATAGATACTGTGCCGCTTGTCGGGTTGAAGCCTGAAAATCAGAGAAATATTGTATTTATGTAATCTCCAGCCATTCATACAGAGCCTGCCAAAGGGGCGCGGATTCCATGTTTATGGATAAAGCTCTAACGGGTCGACAGACTCACCATGAACAGATCGATTCAATGGACATGGAGAGTGTGAAGCGCTTGCTGATTGGCTGGATATATTAAAATAACCAGGTGCATTTTTAATGCTGAATGCAAAAATAATGACGAATTTATCCAATACAAATAATGCTTGGCGATATACTTCGATGGGAAACGCGCTGGCTCTGCTGTGCCTGACGCTGCTGGCCGCGTTGTTGGCCTATATAAGAGTAAGTAACGGGGATTTTTTATTCAGCGATACGGGGCAACTCTACTCGATGCTGGAAAATATCCATGCCGGCAGGGGGCCGATCAATCAAATCCTGCCGACCCTGTCGGCTTTTCAGTTTTATCCTGACCTGGGGGCAATGGAGCCGTCTATTCTTTGCGGCATGGATTATACGAGTCCGCATTATGAAGCCGAACAGTACAATCATTTCAGATTCCATTTGTACTCGATACTGTATCCGGCATCGCTGCTCCTTTTCCTGTTTAAAACGCCATTTGCCGCGCATGGGCTCAACATATTTTCTTTCCTGCTGTTTCTGTTCATTGCATATAAAATCTGCAGGAAGAACAGGATCCCGGTTTTCGCATCATTAATAACAATTATGGTCATAAGCCTGCATCCCGCATGGATGTGGGCTATTGCGGGGCAGCCGTATGTAGATCGGCTGTTTTTGCCGGTTGGGTTGTTATTGTTTTACTATACTGATGATCGTGAAAAGCCGCTCGCAGCGGTGCTGGCTGTACTTGCGATAGCCGCGCTTATTGTTGAAAAGACCATGCTTTATTCGGGCGGATTTCTGGTTGTCTACACGCTTCTTCATTACAAGGGGTATGCCGATAAAAGGGATTGCATCGCGAGAATGATGGTGGGCGTTGCGACCGTGATGATTTCTTTTATAGTGGTCAAGTATTATCTTGACAACCCGTATTGGAAGGGCGGGAATATGCCGTATTCGCCGGCGGCTATAGTCCAAACCATAAAGAGCATCGTCTCCAATGAGCGCTCCTTTAATGGCGTCAATTCTTTATTGATGGTTAATGCTCCGTTACTGCTGATTGCGCTGATATTCAAGCCCAGGCTGTTTTTGATTGGATTTATCATGATGATTCCTAATCTTTTGGGAACCATAGGAGGAGCGGAAAAGACAGGTTTTGTTTCCCATTACCATAGTTTATATTTCCCGTTTGTTGTATATGCTTTCATTCTGGGCGTGAGCGGGGTATTCCAGCGCTTTTCTACGTTATTTGTTGGCGTGTGCATATTTTTGGGATACATGGTTCCAACCTCTGCTTTTTATCTGCTGGTTGGGTTTGCGGATAATCAAAAAATCAGCTTTGTCAATACAACAAGCTCGGCGAACTATTATGTGAAATATTTTTATAATTTAAGCAAGGACCTGACTAATTATAAGAGAATTACTGATCTAATCGAAGAAAATATTCCCTTGAATGCGAAGGTGACCATAACTGAACCCGTTCTTCCCTATCTTTATAAGTATCAGAATGTAAGGTATTACCCGTATGATTTTGAAAATGCGGATTTTCTTATTATTACATACGAAAGAGAAGCAGGCCGGATTCATTATAGAGGATACTCCGGTTACTGGGGCGCTGAGCATAGCCGTACAGTTAACGACTGCCTGGAGCCCAGGATTAAAAAGGCGGGTTACAATGTAGATTCACCCATTATACTGAGCCCTACGCTTGCGCTTTTGAAAAGAAATTAAACGGCAGATATGGATGAAAATAACACGGGAAACAGGGGGGCTGGAATTGCTGTTGTGATACCTTGTTACAAGGTGCGCAAACACATTCTAGGCGTGATCGGAGAGATCGGCCCCGAAGTCAGCAGGATTTATGTTGTAGACGATTGCTGTCCTGAAGAATCGGGTACTTTTGTTGAAGTAAACTGCAAAGACGAACGCGTCCATGTTATCAGAATGCCGAAAAATCAAGGTGTAGGCGGCGCAGTGATGACGGGCTATAGCAGGGCAGTTGACGAAGGAGCGGATATTATCGTCAAACTGGATGGCGATGGTCAGATGGATCCTTCGCTCATTCCTGGTTTTGTTGCCCCCATTACGTCAGGTGAAGCCGATTACACGAAGGGCAACAGATTTTTTAATCTTGAAAAGATTCGCGCTATGCCTAAGGTGCGATTATTTGGGAATGCAGTATTGTCCTTTATGACAAAGTTTTCGTCAGGGTATTGGGATTTGTTCGATCCAACTAACGGCTATACGGCTATTCATGCCGATGTTGCTCGTTATCTTCCATATGATAAGATCAGCAGAAGGTATTTCTTCGAAACCGATATGTTGTTCAGACTTAATACACTGCGCGCAGTGGTGGTAGATATACCGATGGATGCACGATATGGAGATGAAATCAGCAGTCTGAAAATATCAAAGGTAGTCGGAGAATTTTTCGTTAAGCACGTCCGTAATTTTATTAAAAGGATTTTCTACAATTACTACCTGCGCGACATGTCGCTGGCATCCATAGAATTGCCATTGGGATTGTTGCTTTTTGCTTTTGGAATCGGTTTCGGAGGGTGGCATTGGATGTATGCTGCGCGCGAAGGTATTACTACGCCGGCTGGTACTGTCATGCTTTCCGCATTTCCCGCATTGATAGGGCTACAGTTGATTCTCGCGTTTTTGGCGTATGATATTTCCTCGCTTCCACGTAGACCGATACATCAGAAACTTCATAAGCGTAACGCTGTTCGACGTTAAGCTCCCCTCTTACGAACGCTGTCCCGGATTTTATGACTGTTGAAGGGAATACAGACGTCGGCAGTTTTCGCAACAACTGGTTTTATGCAATGCCAAATGTCGTTTGCGCGGGGTTGCCAAGGATAGGTATGTCAAGGCTGCAGAAATAGTTGTTATGCCCTGCCGATGATCCTGTCGGTATATCGGGATTACAGGGTCGTATAAATTGAACGTGATTCAGTTAAGAAACAAGCAGAATACTAATGATTGAGTTTACATCGAGAAAATCGGCATCGTCAATGCTTGTTTGTTTGTTTCTTTTGCTGAGCGGACTTTACTGTAGCTTGATGGTGGTTATCGGCTCTTTTGGTATGGATGCCGATAGCAGTCATTCCCTTATGCTCTGGTACGGAATAAATGAACATGGGATATCCTGGCTTCGAGATTGGAGATTTACTCAGGATAACTGGCTGCTTTCACTGTTTCCCTTCCATTTTATCGGATTCTGGATATTCGGGCCTGATGTTTCAGTTGTTGTAATTCTCGGCTGGCTTATATTTGTATTTAACGCGCTTATTTCCGGCGCTATTGCCTGGAGGCTGGGTTTAAACAAAGCTGCAATATTCATATTTCTATTGTTGCTGCATTTTGGTCCATATGCGCATATATACGGTTCTCTGGCGTACTCAACGACGCATAATATCACCAATCTCTATGGCCTTTCCTCCTTGCTGATATTTATTAGCTGGTGCATTAAGCCTGTAAATTATTTGCTTGTTTTATTGTCGTTCGTGCTTTTTGCCGGAGCAGTTTCGGATCCATGGATGATTCCAGCTTTTAATTTGCCGCTTCTACTGGTAAGCATATTGCTTTTTTTTCTTCCAGGATTCCAAAGAGATTGGAACCGCATAAAACCGTTCCTGGCGGCATCTCTTTCTCTTCTGTTGGTCAAAACAAAACTATTTGGAATTCTGGGTTTTCTGCCAAGTGTGGATTTTAGCCCAGGTGATAGGCATACCATAAACAACAATGTTCTATACCTGGTGAAGGACCTGGGAGGGTTGTTAAATCTTTTTCCCTTTTCCTATGGCAATGCTTTCCTGCCTGCCTTTCTTTCTCTGGCAATAGTCACGGGTTTTTTTGCGGCTTTTTTACATGGAAAAATGCGGCATCGGTTGCGTGTTGAGAAAAGCGTTATTGTATTTTTTTCATTTACGCTTGTTTCAATTTCAGGGATCTTATCCGCATTTATGGTTACTCGCGTTGAAGCAGGAGATTATTCAGCCAGATTTCTTATTAATTGTGCATATCTGCTTATTATCAGTGTTGGAATGCTGGCTGAGTACGGTTCGCGGCACTCCGGTGTTATCGCGAAATATGCGCTTGTTTTGATTGCCGGTTTGTTTGTTATATCCGGTTTGACCGGTAATGTAGCCTATTTGATAAAAACCGGTTTTAAACCCAGGGATGTCGGTGTTGCGGATACGCTGGCGCTATTAAAGAAACACGGTCTGTCCTATGGCTACGGCTCATATTGGGATTCTCATGCAAACGCAGTAACAGCCGCCGGTTTTTCGCAGATTCGCGTACGTCCGGTTACATTCGATATTACCAATGGAACGATTTCCGGAGGCAGGTCTCAGACTTCCAGACGGTGGTTCACAGACGAGGATATTCCTGAAAATCAGGAAAGGTTTTTTGTAATTGTAAATACCGGTGGCCAGGAATGTCCCGATGTCGACGTTTGTCTGCTTGGGTTAAGCAAACAATTTGGTAACCCAATGGAGATTATAAAACATGGACTTACTACCGTTCTGGTTTGGAACCACAGACTGTTTGATTATGTTCCCCCCAGCATGGAATTTAACAGGAAATACATTACCGGTAATGCGGGCTTGCATATGGGAAATTCCGGATGGTCCTCCCCGGAGACGCAGGGTACATGGTCTGATGGCGATAGAGCTCTGATGGTTTTGGCTCCGTTAAACCCGTCTAAAAATGATATTGAGTTATTGATTGAGGCGGGCGCATACCTGGAGGACAGACATCCATGCCAGGATGTTGATATTCTGGTGAACAGCGCTTATGCTGCCACCCTGAAATACGATCAAGGCAATAACAACGGGGTACGTTCGGTGGTCATACCCAGTACTTTGGCATTGAAGAGAGGGGGGGCGTTATGGGTTGAATTCTTATTCAAAAACCCTGTATCGCCGGCAGAGTTGGGGGTGTCTGCGGATAGCCGCCGCCTTGGCTTGCGTATAGTGTCCGTTGAATTAAGGGATGCGCCGCATTAATATGGCGTTGATGCAAAAATATATATTGCAATCGAACTTTCATCGTTCTGCTGCTTTATTGGATAATTGGGTAGTTTAAAGCCGAGTACATAACTCCATACATGAAACGCCAGTCTATTTCAGCGTGGTATAGGCGAGGAGCTTGCGCGGTAAGCGTGTTTTGCAGGCTATGTTCAGGCTAACAGGCCGGGCGCCATTCGCTTTGATGCGGAACAAACGATAAATTGTCAATTATTCAGGCATTGCCATAGGGTATTATGATCGGGTTGCCTGGTGGATGTCTTGTTATCGATCTGCGCGCTGTCGTTTTTTATATCGAGGGGTAAGCGGCTATCCACAACATTTTACAGCCAACGGCCAGCAACATCAGTGCGAATAGTTTTTTGAGACAGGCCACTGGTAAAATATGCGCAAGTTTTGCCCCCACCGGCGCGAAAAAAACACTGGTGATGACTATGCCGATAAATGCCGGTGCGAATATATAGCCCCAGCTTCCTGGCGGTAAATCGTGTTTCTGCATTCCAAGCGCGATATAAGACGCGGTGCCGGCAATTGCAATCGGAAAACCGCAGGCGCTGGAAATTGCGACCGCATTTCGAAGCGGATAATTGCATTTGTTGAGTAAGGGTACGCTCAAAGACCCGCCGCCGATGCCGACCAAGCTGGAAATTGAGCCTATCAAGGCGCCGGACAGAAACAGCAGCCATCGGGAAGGATTCCAGTGTCCGCGATCCTGTTCCGCGCCGGTTGAGAACATGCGCAATGCAATTATAATCAGAAACAGCGCAAAAAATGATTTGAACCAGACGGCGGGCAGGTGGTCGGCAATGAGTGAGCCGAGTACCGATCCCAGCAGCATGCCGGGAGCAAGCAATCCGACGATGCGCCAGCGTATCGCCCCGTGGCGATGGTGGGCATATACAGATGACAGCGATGTGATAATGATGGTGGCAAGAGAAGTGGCTACCGCCATGATCATGATTTGATCCGGCGGAAATCCACGCCGGCTGAAATCCCAGACCATCACCGGCACCAGCCAGGCGCCTCCTCCGATGCCGAACAGACCTGCGAATAGTCCTGCCAATGCGCCGTAGGCAGGATACATGACATAAGGAGCCAGCGGCTCGGCGAGTGAATGCAGGATTGCCCGGTAAGGCTCCAGTTGGGCGTAAAGCGCCGCCCAAAGCGTCGCCAGCGCGGAGTCCATGGCCGCCCAGTAGGTTTCCAGTGCAGAGTTGATTGCCGTCCGGTATGCTTCCAGCATGGAGTTGTCCGCTGATTTTGATTTATAGTTTATAACTTTAGCAGAGTTGGCAACAATAGCGTGAACAATGCGGGTGAATTATTGCAGGTGAAAAAATGAATGCCCAGACTTCTTTTCTAACCTATCTGGTGGGCGGAGCGGTTCGCGATGCTGTTTTGGGGCTGGCGGTTTCGGAGCGTGATTGGGTTGTTGTCGGAGCGACGCCTGATGACTTGCTGGCGCAGGGATACAGGCCGGTAGGGAGGGATTTCCCGGTGTTTCTTCATCCGGTTAGCGGCGATGAGTATGCGCTGGCGCGCACCGAGCGCAAAACAGCGCCCGGTTATCGCGGATTTACCGTGCACGCCGAACCCGAGGTCACGCTGGAACAGGATTTATTGCGCCGCGATTTAACCATTAATGCGATGGCGCAGGACGCCGATGGGAACATTATCGATCCCTATGGCGGCCGGCGCGATCTCGCTGATCGCGTATTGAGACATGTCTCTCCCGCGTTTAGCGAAGATCCGGTCAGAGTGTTGCGCGTTGCGCGTTTTGCGGCGCGTTTTGCGCATTTGGGCTTTGCAGTCGCCGAAGATACGCGCGATTTGATAAAGGAGATGGCTGCATCCGGTGAACTGAGCGCGCTGGTTGCCGAGCGCGTATGGGCCGAACTGGTAAAAGCCCTGAGCGAGAAAACCCCGTCTGTGTTTTTCAGCGTGCTGCGCGATTGCGGCGCGCTGGTCCATTTGTTCCCGGAGCTCGACCGCTTGTTCGGCATACCGCAGCCCGAAATTTATCATCCGGAAGTCGATACCGGTATCCATACGCTGATGGTGTTGCAGCAAGCTGCCAATCTGACGCCCGATACGCGCGTGCGTTTCGCTGCGCTCACGCATGATCTGGGCAAAGGTCTGACGCCCGAAGCTCAGTGGCCGGGTCACCGCGGACATGAACAGCGCGGCCTGGATGTTCTGGACTCATTATGCGAACGGCTCAAGGCGCCCGCCGAATATCGGAGTCTGGCGCGCCGCGTCATGATCGATCACGGCAACTGTCACCGCGCTCGCGAATTGCGCTCCGCCACGCTGGTTGATTTACTGCAGCGCCTGGATGTTTTCCGGCAGCCGGAAAATCTGGATAGGGTGTTGCTGGCATGCGAGGCCGACGCCAAGGGACGGGCCGGACATGAAGATACGCATTATCCTCAGGCCGACTGGTTGCGCATGGTCTATCGCTCGATATTGAGCGTATCGGCAAAAGATCTGGCCGAATGCGGGTATGCAGGCGAGAAACTGGGGCAGGAGTTGCGGCGTTTGCGTATACAGGCCGTAGATGAATTAAAACACCGATCCGGGGTGCCGATGGATAGCGCGTAGCGAGTTCATTGTCCGCTATCGGTGCGATTTGACGGCATCGCAATACTAGCGCTTCTTCCCATGTAAGGCCTTTTTTTCAATAGGAGAATAACCATGTCTGTTACCTGTACGCTTATTGCCATCGTCACCGGAGCTACATCAGGAATCGGCGAGGCGACGGCCCGCAAATTCGCAGCAGCCGGATTTGCTGTTGTTGGCAATGGCCGCAACGCGGCGAAACTTGCCGAACTGGAAAGGGAAATCGGTCCGGCATTTTGCGGCGTGGCGGGCGATGCGGCCGATCATGGCGTGCTGGACCGGCTTTTCGCTTCTGCTCGCGAGCGTTTCGGCAAAGAGGCCGATATAGTTGTCGCCAATGCCGGCCGGGGATTGGGCGGCTCGGTAAAGGACGCCGATTTGTCGCAATTCGATGATGTTCTCAGAATTAATGTGAGCGGCGCTCTCGCGCTGCTGCAAAAGGCGGCGCAACAGATGTCCGGTGCACAGAAAGACCGTTTTCCCGCCGCTGCTGCGGATATTGTTATAGTCGGATCGGTAGTCGGCCGGCACATATCGCCGTTCAGTGCGGTGTACGGGGCTACCAAATTTGCCGTCCATGCCCTGGCGGAAGGGTTGCGGCGCGAAGTCGGGCCGATGGGCGTTCGGGTTTCGCTGGTGGAGCCGGGTATCGTGGAGAGCGGATTCCAGGAGGCGGCGGGGTATAGCGAGGAACTGGTGCAGAAATTCGAGAAGCAATTCGGCCCGCTGTTGATAGGCGGCGATATAGCCAACGCCATTCATTATATCGTTTCCCAACCGCCTCACGTACATGTCAGCGACCTGGTCGTGCGCCCGACACGTCAGGATTATCCGTGATCCGGGATTCAATACCGGCGTTTTGGGAGGATGTGGCTATTCGGCTATCGGGACTGGTACTGGGGTTATCTCCGTCGCCCATTCCAGGCCGCGGAACACCGAGCAGCGCTTGAATACATCCAGGCTGGGCGCCAGCTGCTTCTGCTGGCAAAACTTGGCGACCAGTTTGGTCAGGCCCTTGATATCACGGCCGGTGGCGGTGGGGAATAGCCCTGCAAGCTGTTCGATCAGTTCCGCTTCCAGCGGCAATGCAAACTGTTCGGTCATGACTTGCCAGATTTTTCGGCGATCGGCCAGATTGGGCGCGTGATATTTGATCATCGCGATGCAGCGCGAAATAATCGCTTCGTCGATATCGTCGACGCGGTTGGTGGTTAAAAACAGCAGGCCGTTGAAATATTCCAGCACGCGCAAAAACACGCCGACCACGGCGTTGGCGGCCAGATTGTCGTTGCGGCGCTTGATGTATACATCGGCTTCGTCGATCAGCATTACCGCGCCCCAGCGCTGGGCGCGAATCAGCGTTTCCTTCAGCACTTTTTCCATTTCCGCGACGTTCAGGCCCAGTTGCCCGGAATGCACACGGTACAGCGGGCGCTTGATGATTTCGGAATAGACTTCGGCGGTCAGGGTTTTGCCGACGCCGGCCGGACCCGCGCACAGTACCGTGGTGCCGCCGGATTTGCCGGCGACGATGTCGTCCATCAGCATGTCCATTTCGGCGGTGAGTATGTCGATCAGATCGGTCTGCTCCGGCGGCAGAATCAGCTTTTGTTTTAATTCCGGCAGGTATTGGTAGGGCTGCATGTCGTCGACATGCGCCCAGACATGATGATGCAGTTCGAGATGGAACATCAGTATGTAGCCGTGTACCGGCAATTCGGTGAACGCCCCCTTGGGTATCTCCGCTTTCGAGGCTTCCATTGCGTTTTCAGCCTTGCTGTCGTAGCGCATGCTCTTGCCTGCCTTGCGCAGGTATTTGCCGAGGATGTCTCCGGACGCATCCAGCGCCAGCGCGCGCTCGCTGAGGATGTTCTCGTCATTGACCAGGCGGCAGGCTCCGCCCGCCGACGACAACACCACGGTGTTCTTGCGCGTCCAGTCGTTGCTGCGGTGGCTGGCGGTCGGGTCTTCGGCATATATCGCGGTGCCCCAGCCGGAAAACTGTTCGCCGTAGCGTCCGCGCCAGTCGAAATAGCGTCCGGCGGTTTCGTCGTAAGCGGCGATCAGCTCCGGCGTCTCTTTCAGATAGCCTTTCGCGGCAAAAATTTCGGCGATGGTTTTTCCTGCGATGTCCCTGGCGCGGATCATCAGCGTTTCATTCGCGATTTTGCCTCTGGAGTTGGCTTTCAGCTCGATGAGGATGCGTCCGGCCTCTTCCTCGCCCGGCGGGGTGTAATCCAGCCGGGTAATCAGGTAGGCGCTGGTGCGGCCTTTGGCGTCGGCATGAAACAGCCAGCCGCGCTGCACGCCGTCGATCAGATAGCGCGCGATGTCCGGCAGCAGCATCTCCAGCTGATCGGCCTCGTAGCGCTCGCCGCCGTCGTGCAGCGCGCTGTGCAGCGTCGCCAGCAGCGCGGCCTGACCGTGCATCGCGCCGTCGGCGCTCAAATAAAGATCGTGCAGATACCGCCACTCGTTCGCGGCCAGTTGCGGGTATAACACTTCAGCCTTGTTGCCGAAGCGCAGTTGTTCCTTCAGGAAAACCAGGTTCGGGAAGGCATCGATAAGCGGTTCGGCGTAGCGTCGTTCGATTTGCAGTTTCATACCGGTTTCATCGTGCTGAATAAAGCGGCAAAGACCCGGCCCGCGCCGGCGTTTTGACAATAGGGTTTATCGATCAGGAGTTTCATCGCCTTCTGCCGTCATAAATAACAACAAACAAGCAAAAAAAGCGCCATGCGCAGATCGTTGTGTTGCCGGGAAACGGCGCGGTCAACCCTGCCGTAAAAGCGACAATTTCCCTTGGTAATGCCGATTTGCGACAAAAGCGGCGTGTGCGGCGGCTTTGCCGCGCAGTCAGCGTTTTTCCTGTAGCGATAAGGCCGTTTTGTAGGCTATTTCCTTGCGCGCGCCGGTGATTTTGCAGCACAGCGCTACGGCGGATTTGAGCGAGCATTCTTCCAGCAGCAGCTCGAGCGTGTTCATCTGTTCATCGCTGAGAGTTTCTGTTGCGCGTATTTCTTCCGCGCCCTGTATCAACACCACGAACTCCCCGCGCTGCATGTAGGGGTCGGCTGCTATGACCGCGGCGGCATGCGCAACGCTGGTATTGACGATGGTTTCGTGCATTTTTGTCAGTTCGCGCGCGATGACCAGCGGCCGTTCCGGCGGGAAAATCCGGCCGATGTCCTCGATGAACTCCAGTATGCGGTGGCTGGATTCGTAGAAGCCCAGCGTTCTTTGCTCGCCGGTCAGGCTTTTCAGCATGCTCAGCCGCGCCTGACTGTTGCGTGGCGGGAAACCTTCGAAGCTGAAGCGATCGACCGGCAGGCCGGATGCGGACAGCGTGGCTATCAGCGCGCAGGGGCCGGGTATCGGACTGACGCGGATACCGTGGGTTCTGGCCAGCCTGACCAGCGGAAATCCGGGGTCGTTAATCAGCGGCGTGCCGGCATCGGAAATCAGGGCTGCCGATTGCGCCTGCAGCAGACGTTCCACCACGCGCTGCGCCGTTTGTTTCTCATTATGTTCATGCAGCGCGAGCAGCGGTTTGTCGATATTGTGATAATCGAGCAGCGGGCGGCTATGGCGCGTATCCTCCGCCGCGATGAAGTCGACCGTGCGCAGCACCTCTATCGCCCGCAGACTTAAATCACGCAGATTGCCGATAGGGGTGGCCACTATGTATAGTATGCCCTTCGGGGTGGAAGTATTGTTGCTATCCATCGAATAAAATCAGAACTATTTAAAAAGCGGTTGCGGCGGCCTGTTTAACCGGTATGTAGGAATCCGAATGCGCTCCATGTACACTCCGGTCCCTAAGGGCGGATATCTGGAGCGAATCGCGCCGGCTTCCTTGCCGCTATGCTTTTAACATACGTTCTTAGATAGAGTCCACGAAAATGCCAAACTTCAAGTATCTTACCGTAGCGCTTTTTGCGATTATCATCGCCGGTTGCGCCGGGCAGGCCGCCAGACAGTCGGATAATGCGCAGATCGCCGATGCCGAGGCGCGGCTGCGCGCCGGCGATTACCTGGGTGCCAGTCAGATTTACCAGAATCTGGAGGTGAATTCGGACGCGCCCGAGTACTATCGCATGATGGTCGCCTATGTGTCGTTGCGTTCTGGCAATACGCGTGAGGCTCAGGCATTGCTTGCGCAGGTGCTTCCCGACAAACTGGGTAGCGATGAACAGGCTTTCTATCAGGTATTGAGAAGCTGGGCGGATCTGAATCAGGGCAAAGCGAAGGATGCGATGGCGCGGCTCAACACTTTCAACGCCGATCAGCTGGCGCCGTCCAACCGGCGTATTTACTACAAGCTGCGCGCGTCGGCCTATAACCAGCTGGGCAATATGCTTGACAGCGCGCGCGAGCGTCTGAACTATGCCGCTCTGATACGAAATCCGGATGAGGCGCGCAAGAATAACGAGGCAATTTTCGAAACGCTGGATCGGGTGCCGGTCGCCACCTTGAAAGACCTGGTTCTTCAGGAAAAAACCGGAGATCTGGTCGGCTGGATGGATTTGGTGCTGTTGACGCATGCGCCGGAAAACCAGCGTTATAATTACTTGCAGACCTGGTTGCAGCGTTATCCGGGGCATCCGGCCACGGGGGAATTTATCGATAGTTTGAAAATCAAGCCCGGTTCCGGGGGAAAAACCCAGCCTGCTCAGCAGCCTCCGGCTGCGACGGGGGCCGTATCGCCGGCGCCCAACGGCAATGTAATCGGTGTGCTGCTGCCTTTGAGCGGTCCCTATGCTTCGCTGGCGCAAGCGGTAAAGGATGGAATAGAAGCCGCCCACAATGCGGATACCAGTTCTCCCAAGCCCCGATTGGAGTATGTCGACACGCAGAATGCCGATGTCGCCGCGCTCTACCGCAAGCTGGTGAGTTTAGGCGCGCGCGCGGTGATAGGGCCATTGACCAAGGAGGAGCTGGGCGTGCTGAGCAAGAGCGGCAACTTGAGCGTGACGGCTTTGGGTTTGAATCAGACCCAGGATGTCAACGCGGAAAAGATATACCAGTTCGGTCTGATTCCCGAGCAGGATCTTGAACAGTCCGCCGCGAGCGCGTGGGCCGACGGTTTCCAGAGCGCGCTGGTATTGGCGCCGTCTTCTGCGTTTGGCACGCGCATGAGCGGCTATTTTACCGACTACTGGAAAGGGCTGGGCGGCAAGGTTCTGACGGTGAAAACCTATAATCCCGGCGCGAGCGAATATACTCGCCCGGTTGGCGAGTTATTGTCCGCCGCCTCCCAGGCCGCGGGTCGCGCTTTTGTGTTTTTGATTGCCGATGCGCGCGATGCGCGTTTGATCAAACCGCAGATCGACGCCCAGCAGACAGCGCCTTTACCGGTTTTTGCTATGTCGCGCGTTTATGACGGGCATGCCGATGCCGCCATGCAAAATAAGGATCTTTCCGGCATCACGTTTTGCGATATTCCGTGGCTGCTGAACGACAAGGCGTCCGATCCGTTGTCGCTGACCTCGCTGCATACCCTGGCGGATAAAACTTCGGAAAGCGATCTGAGGTTGATTGCAATGGGTATAGACGCCTATAAGCTGTTGCCGCAGCTGGATATATTGAGAAGCGGCTCCCCGTACTCCGGATATACCGGACGTTTAAGCCTGCAGCCGGGCAACCGCATACGCCGCCAGCTCGATTGCGCCATGCTCGACGGCGGAACCTTGCGTTTGCGGGGGCCCGCGCCTAATGTACAGCCCGCCACGGGCGGCGGGACGATAGCGTCCCGATGAAGGGCGGCGCAGCGCGCCGGGATAATGCGCACCTGGTTTCCGGGCGGCAGGCCGAGGACTGTGCGCTGACGTTCCTGGAAAAAAATGGATTGCGGCTGCTGGACAGGAATTTTTTATGCCGGGGAGGC